>NZ_JBITIE010000001.1:266665-677068 GCF_044458665.1 Streptomyces sp. NPDC050422 | reverse complement strand
GCTACCAGGACTTTTCGGCAACGCCGCGAGCAATGGGGTCTCCCCTGCTCGAGCGAAGCCGAGAGCTCGGGGAAGTGCCAGACGCCGCCCGGCAGCCGGGACTTTCGAAACGCCCTAGGGCATGTCGTCAAACTGCCGTCCGCCGTGCGACGGCATGCACGCACTCTCGCCGCACCGGCCCCGGACCCCGGCACGTCCAGTACAGGGGCCCGGGGCCGGCAGGCCGAGAGCACGCACCTGACGCCGCGCGGCCGCCCTCCGGGCGACGACGGCAGTGTGGCGACAGGCCCTAGGCTGGCCGGGCAGTGACCCAGCGAGAAGGGAACATCATGCCCGCGACCCCGGCGCACCCCCTCAACGACGGCCGCACGATCCCCGCGGTCGGGCTCGGCACCTGGCCCCTGGACGACGACGCGGCCGAGGAAGCCGTCGCCGGGGCGCTGGGGCTCGGCTACCGGCTCGTCGACACCGCGCTGAACTACGGCAACGAGACCGGTACGGGGCGTGGCATCGCCCGCGGCGGCGTGCCGCGGGAGGACGTCTTCGTCACGACCAAGGTGCCGGGCCGGCACCAGGGGTACGAGAAGACCCTCGCCTCGTTCGAGGAGTCCCGCCGCAACCTCGGCCTGGCCTACGTGGACCTGTATCTCATCCACTGGCCGCTGCCCCGCGTCGACCTGTACGTCGACACGTGGCGGGCGCTGATCCGGCTGCGCGAGGACGGCCTCGTGCGGTCGATCGGGGTCTCCAACTTCACGGCGGACCATCTGGCGCGGCTGGAGGAGGAGACGGGGGTACTGCCCGCCGTCAACCAGATCGAGATGCATCCGCGGCTGCCCCAGGAGGAGCTGCGGGCCGTGCACGCCGCCAAGGGCATCGTCACGGAGAGCTGGAGCCCGCTGGGGCGCGGCCGTGACCTGCTGGACGACCCGGCGCTCGTCGCCGTCGCCGGGGCGCACGGTGTGACGCCGGGCCAGGCCGTGCTGCGCTGGCACACCCAGCTGGGCGCCGTCCCGATCCCGAAGTCGGCCGACCCCGGACGGCAGCGCGAGAACCTCGACCTGTTCGGCTTCGAACTGACCCCGGACGAGCTGGACCGCATCTCGGCCGGTCCGCGGAAGCGGTTCGGCGGAGACCCCGAGACGCACGAGGAGTTCTGAGCAGGGGCGGCGGGCCCGCCCGCTAGGACCTCGGCTGCACCTCAGCCATGCGGGACCAGCCCTCGCCCGGCACCTCGACGTTGATGATCTCGGGCACCTCCGCCACCAGGTCCGCCATCGTGTCCATCGCCGCCGCGAAGTGCGCCGACTGCACATGGGCCGCACCGGCCTCGGGGGACGCGAACGCCTCCAGCAGGACGAACTGGTCCGGGTTCTCGACGCTGTAGGACCAGTCGAAGAACACGTTGCCGGGCTCCTGCCGGGTGGCGACGGTGAAGTCCTCGACGGCCGGCAGCCAGTTGTCGCGCTCGGCGGTGCGGACGGTGAATTTGACGGCGATGAAGATCATGGCGACTCCTGTGTGGATGTACGGGAACCCGGGCAGGATCCCCCATCCCTACGGTATCGTCCGAATACGGACAGTCCCCGGCAGGGGCGGTTCAGCCACCCAGAACTCAGCCGCCCAGTTCGACGTGTCGGGCGGCCAGCCGTGCCGCACCCTGTCCGGTCAGCGAGCCGAAGAGGCGCAGCCGCGAGATTCCGCCGTCCGGGAAGATGTCGATGCGGACCTCACGGGCCCGTACGGCCTCCGGCAGGACGAAGCGGTGGTTGGTGTCGGGCTGCAGCCGGGTCCTGGGCAGCACCTCGGTCCAGTCGCCGCTGCCCGTATCGCGGGCCGAAAGACTTGCCCAGCCCGCCGAGTTGCCCTTCAGGTACGCGGTGTCGATCTCGACGGCACGGATCTCCGCCTCTTCGACGAGGTGGTAGTGGATCCAGTCGTTGCCCTTGTCACGCCGGCGCCGGGTCTCCCAGCCGTCGTCCATCTTGTGGGAGCGGCCGGGCTGGATGGTGTTCGTCGCCGGGGAGTAGAAGCGGTCGGACGCGTCCTCGACCCGGCCGCCGTTCTCCAGCGCGAGCAGGTCGAAGGTGCCGAGCGCCGTCAGCCAGGCGGGGTCCGGGGCCACTTCGCCGTGGACCCGGAGCCGGGCTATGCCCCCGTCGGGGTGCTGGTTGACCCGCAGATGGGTGAAGCGCTGTGCCGCGTCGACGGTGAACCCGTTGGCCGCGTGGCCGCCGACTGCCGTACGGGGGACGAGCGTTGTCCACTTCACGTCGGGCGCGCAGAGGTCCTCGGGGGACGGTGATCCGGGCAGGGAGACCGCTTCGACGGAGACCGCCTGCGGGTAGTTGCCGCGGAAGTGGGCGGTGTCGACGACGATGCCGCGCACGATGCCGGGTGCGCCGAGGCGGACGAGCGCCCAGTCGTGGTCCCCGTCCGTGGGGTGGGGCTGCGCGGCGCTCACGCCGCGGCGGCGGCGGGTCTCCCAGCCGTCCATGATCTTGCCCTTGTGCCCGAAGCGCTCGGGGTCGAAGTGGGCGGGCTCCGGCTTCAGCAGGTTCTCGCGCTCCGCGAAGAACTCGTCGTTGGCGGCGATCACACCCGCGCCGAGCCGCCGGTCGGCGAGGTCGACGAGGTGGGTGAAGGGGAGGTCGGTGGTGCGGTAGTCGGCGTACGGGTCGCCGCCGCCGTACGGGTTCGCGTCGCCGGTGAAGTGCGCTGTGGCCGTCATGGTCAGTGGTTCCTTGTCTGGAGGCGGCCGGTGGGCTCGGCCAGGGTGCCTTCGGTGGCGATCCGTACACCGCGAAGCCAGGTCGATCGCACGACGCCGTGCAGGGTCCGGCCTGCGTACGCGGTGACCTGGTTGCGGTGGAAGAGCTCGGCCGGGTCGACGGTGAAGGTGGCGTCGGGCGCCAGGACGGCGAAGTCGGCGTCGCGGCCGGGCTCGATCGCACCCTTGTGGCGCAGCCCTGCCAGTTCGGCGGGGGCGGCCGACATCCAGCGGGCGACGTCGTCGAGCGAGTGGCCGCGCCTGCGGGCCTCGGTCCAGATGGCGGGCAGTCCGAGCTGGAGGGAGGAGATGCCGCCCCAGGCGGAGGCGAAGTCCGGCGTCTTGAGGTCGGTGGTGCACGGCGAGTGGTCGGAGACGATGCAGTCGATGGTGCCGTCGGCGAGCCCCTGCCACAGCGTGTCCTGGTTGGCGGCCTCGCGGATGGGCGGGCAGCACTTGAACTCGGTGGCCCCGTCGGGGACTTCCTCGGCGGTGAGGGTGAGGAAGTGCGGGCAGGACTCGACGGTGACGCGGACGCCCTCCCGCTTGGCGGCGGCGATCAGCGGCAGTGCGTCGCTGGAGGAGAGGTGCAGGATGTGGACGCGTGCGTTCAGCCGCTTCGCGTGGGCGATGAGCCCTTCGATCGCGGTGTTCTCGGCGTCGCGGGGCCGGGAGGCGAGGAAGTCGGCGTAGGCGGGGCCGCCGTGCTGGGGCGCGGTCGCCAGGTGGTGCGGATCCTCGGCGTGCACGATCAGGAGGCCGCCGAAGCCGGCGATCTCAGCCATCGAGCGGGCCAGTTGCTCCTGGTCCAGTTCGGGGAACTCCTCGACGCCGGAGGGCGAGAGGAAGCACTTGAAGCCGAACACCCCGGCCTCGTACAGCGGTCGCAGATCCTTGACGTTCGAGGGGATCGCGCCGCCCCAGAAGCCGGTGTCGACGTGCACCTTGGGGGCCGCCACCTGCTGCTTGACCCGCAGGTGCTCGACGGTGGTGGTGGGCGGGAGCGAGTTGAGCGGCATGTCGAGCAGCGTGGTGATTCCGCCGGCCGCGGCGGCGCGGGTGGCGGTGTAGAACCCTTCCCACTCGGTGCGGCCGGGGTCGTTCACATGGACGTGCGTGTCCACCAGCCCTGGCAGCAGGACGTCGTCGCCGAAGTCCTCGACCCGGGCGCCCGCCGGTACCTCGGAGTCGTAGGGCAGGACGGCGTCGATCGTCCCGCCCGCGACGTGGACCGCGGCGGGCCGCGTGCCCCCGGGTGTGACGACGCGCGTCGAGCGCAGAACCAGCTTCACGTCCGTACCGGACACCCGTACTCCCCACTTCATGAATTCAACGAACTGTTGAAGGAGTCTTCACTCGGGAATGCGACCCGTCAAGACCTGATCCTGCACTCGGACCGCTCAGCCGACCACGCGTGACACTGACTGGAGATTTCCACAAAGTAAAAGAGATATTTCGGAGTGTGGAATGTAGAATGGGCCAGGCATGGCGACGTACGGACCCTCGAACCGGCCCCGGACACCCGGACAAACGAGCCCTGACCGGCCAGGACGGCGCCCCTGCGCCAGTGGGCCGATCGGGAAGCGCCCGGTAGGCTGCTGCCTTGCTCTTCCGCTTCGAAAGGACCGTTGACGTGCCGCCGTCCCACGCCAGCACTTCCGACTCCAAGCCCGCCGGTTCCAGCGGTGGTGTGCAGTCCCTTGAGCGCGCCTTCGATCTGCTGGAGCGGATGGCCGATGCGGGGGGCGAGGTCGGCCTGAGCGAGCTCTCCGCGAGCAGCGGTCTTCCGCTGCCCACCATTCACCGGCTGATGCGCACGCTGGTGGTGTGCGGTTACGTACGCCAGCAGCCCAACCGGCGCTATGCGCTGGGCCCGCGCCTGATCCGGCTCGGCGAGTCCGCCGCGCGGCTGCTCGGCACGTGGGCCCGCCCTTATCTGGCCCGGCTGGTCGAGGAGACCGGCGAGACGGCCAACATGGCGCTCCTGGACGGCGACGAGATCGTGTACGTGGCGCAGGTGCCGTCCAAGCACTCGATGCGCATGTTCACCGAGGTGGGCCGCCGGGTGCTGCCGCACTCCACCGGCGTCGGCAAGGCGCTGCTGGCGCACACCCCGGCGGACGAGGTGCGGGCCCTGCTCGCGCGCACCGGGATGCCGGCCGCCACCGAGAAGACGATCACCACCCCGGACGGATTCCTGGACGCCCTGGAGCAGGTCCGCAGGGTGGGTTACGCGGTGGACGACAACGAGCAGGAGATCGGGGTCCGCTGCCTGGCGGTCCCGGTGCCCAACTCCCCCACCTCCGCCGCGATTTCGATCTCCGGCCCGGCCGGCCGGGTGACCGAGGCCGCCACCGAGCGCATCGTGCCGATCCTCCAGCAGGCCGCGAAGGAACTGTCCGAGGCGCTGGCCAGCAGCGGGTCGGCCGGCTGAGACACGGCGAAGGGGTGGCCGGGAGCCTTCGTGCTCCCGGCCACCCCTTCGCCGTGTCCGGCCCCCTCCCGCTCAGGTCATCGCCGGGGCGGTCAGCCTGCCGTCCTGCATCGTGACGGTCAGGTCCATCCGGTCCAGATGGGTCCGGTCGTGGGTGACCATGACGGTCGCCGTGGACCGCTGCCGGGTGAGCGAGACCAGGAGATCGAGCACCGCCGCTCCCCGTTCGTGGTCCAGGGCGCTGGTCGGTTCGTCGACGAGCAGGACCGCCGGGTCGTTCATCAGGGCCCGCGCGATGTTGATCCGCTGGCGCTGCCCGCCCGAGAGCTGGTGCGGCCGGCGGTCCGCCTTGTCGGCGAGACCGACCGCGTCGAGGAGCTCCAGCGCGCGGGCCCGGGCGGTCCGCGCCGCACGGCCCGACAGGTGCGTCATGACCTGGAGCTGTTCGGCGGCGGTCAGCGAAGGCAGCAGGTTGGGCTGCTGGAAGACGATGCCGATCCGTTCCCGGCGCAGCGCCGCCTTGTCCGCGCGGCCGAGCCCGGCCGTGTCCGTACCGGCGACGACGACGGCGCCCTCGTCGGGGGTGACCAGGGTGGCCGCCACGGCGAGCAGACTCGACTTGCCGGAGCCGGAGGGGCCGACGACGGCGGTGAGCGTGCCGGCGGGCACATCGAGCACGACGCGGTCCAGGGCGGTGAGCCGCCCGTCGCCGTCCGGGTAGGTGAGCGTGACGTCGGTGAGCGTGAGGGTCATCGGGCACTCCGGGGTGTGGTGCGCGGGGTGAGGGGCGGGACGCTGGTCATCGGGCGCTCCCCAGTGCGGTGAGCGGGTCGACAGCGGTGATCCGCCGGATGGACAGGGCCGCCCCGACCGCGCCGAGCGCGATCATGACGGCGGCCGGAAGGAGGACGGTCGACGCCTCCAGGACGAAGGGCACGGCCCCGCCGCTGACCAGCGCGCCGATCCCTGAGGCGAGCGCGGTGCCCACTCCCGTACCGATCGCGAGCATCACCACGGCCTGTCCGAGTGCGTCCCGCAGCAGATACGGCGTGGAGGCACCCAGTGCCTTGAGGACGGCGACATCGCCGCTGCGCTGGATCGTCCAGACGGTGAAGAAGGCACCGATGACCAGGGCGGAGATGGCGAAGAGGAAACCACGCATCAGCTGGAGGGAGCCGTTCTCGGCCTGGTAGGAGCCGATCGCGGTGAGGGAACCGTCGAGCGTGAGCGTGCTGGTGCCCGCCGCCCGGTCACCGGCCGCCAGATCGGCGCCGTCGGTGGTGGTCAGCGCGATCACGGTGGCGTGCTCCGTGGTGCCGGCACCGTCGGCCCCGAACCGCTGCCAGTCGGCGAGCTCGGTCCACACGACCGGCGTATGGCTGTACGAGGCGTCACCGGCGACCGCCGCGACGGTGACCTCGTCGCCGCCGAGCCGCAGCCGGTCACCGGCGCCGGCCGCCAGGTCCTCGGCGGCCTGCTCGGAGAGCACGACCTTGCCCGGGCCGACCGGGGTGCCCGACGGCGCCAGGCCGCTCCCCGGCTCCACGCCGAACGCCGAGACGGCAGCGGTCCGCTCCCCCGCCACCGCGGCGGCGTTCAGCGTGCGGATGCCGAGGGGCTGCGCCGAGGTGATACCGGGCTCCTTGTCCCAGGCCTGCCAGGCGGTCTCCCGGACGGTCGAATTGGTGAAGGACACCGACTGGCCGTCGGGCGGGGCGGCGAACGCGATGTGGTCGGCGTTCAGCCCCGTGACGGCCGAGGTGTTCTCCCGGGCCAGCCCGGCCGTGAGGCCGGACAGCAGGCCCACGAGCAGCGTGATCAGCACCACGACTGTGCCCATGAGCGCGAACCGGCCCTTGGCGAACCGAAGATCTCTCCATGCGACGAACATGACTCCAGCCTCGGTTTTCCCGGCCGCCGAAACATCGCCCGCGGGCCGGTCCCGACATCAACCTTTCGATTGACCGCCCTCGCGCACCCCGCGTCTACGCTGGACGAATCATGGAAACGCGTGTCCATCCCCCGGTCGCCGCCGCGCTGCGGCTGTGCCTGCATGCCCTGCTGCTGGGTCTGCTGGCGCTCGCCGCCGTCCAGGCCGTGAGCGACGACGCCCCGCACTCCGGGGCCGTCGTCGCGGTCGCGGGAGTGCTGGCCGCGGTGTACGCGGCGGGGGCACTGGCCCCGCGGGTCCAGCCCCGGACCCGGGCGGGGGCGCTCTGGCTCGCGGTGCTGTGGGTGCTCTGGCTGGTGCTGCTGGTCCTGTCGCCGGACGCGCTGTGGCTGGCGTTCCCGCTGTACTTCCTCCAGCTGCACCTGCTGCCGATCCGCTGGAGCCTGCCCGCCGTGGTGGTGACGGCGGCGGCCGCCATCACCAGCTTCCTGCTGCACGGTGAGGCGGTCACCCCCGGCACGTTCATCGGCCCGCTGCTCGGGGCGGCGGTCGCGGTCGCCACGGTCCTCGGATACGACGCGCTGTTCCGCGAGAGCGAGCGGCGCCGCGAACTCATCGAGGAGCTCGTCTCGACGCGCGCGGAGCTGGCCGAGGCGGAGCGCACCGCCGGGACGCTCGCCGAACGGGAACGGCTGGCCCGCGAGATCCACGACACCCTCGCGCAGGGCCTCTCCAGCATCCAGCTGCTGCTGCGCGCCGCCGAACGCACCCTTCCCGCGGACGCCCCCGCCGCGGCCCATGTCCGACAGGCCCGCGAGGCCGCCCAGGACAATCTCGCCGAGGCCCGTCGCTTCGTCCGTGCCCTGACCCCGCCCGATCTGGAGAACGGCTCCCTGGCCGCAGCCCTGGAACGGCTCTCGGCCCGCACCACCACGCCCGGCCTCACCGTGCAGTTCGCCGTGAGCGGCACCCCGGTGGAGCTGCCCACTCCCTACGAGGTGGCTCTGCTGCGTACCGCTCAGTCCGCGCTGGCCAACACCGTGCAGCACGCCGACGCGCGGCGGGCGGAGATCACCCTGAGCTTCATGGGCACCTCGGTGGCGCTGGACGTGGTCGACGACGGCCACGGCTTCACGGACGACTCCGCCGCGAGCGCGGGCACCGGGACGGGCGGCTTCGGCCTGCCGGCCATGCGGTCCCGGGCCCGTTCGCTGGGCGGCACCCTGAGCGTCGAATCGGCGCCGGGCCACGGCACGGCCGTCGCCCTGACCCTGCCGCTGCCGCTCCCCGACGGCCGGACCGGACAGGACGCCGCATGACCGAGACCACTCCCATCCGGCTGCTGCTCGCCGACGACCACCCGGTGGTACGGGCGGGTCTGCGGGCCGTCCTGGACACCGAGCCGGACTTCCGCGTCGTCGCCGAGGCCGACACCGCCGAACGGGCGGTGACCCTGGCCGCGACGGGTGAGTTCGACGTCGTCCTGATGGACCTGCAGTTCGGTGCGGGTCTGCACGGCTCGGAGGCGACCGCCGCCATCACCGCGGCGCCTGACGCGCCCCGGGTGCTGATCCTGACGACGTACGACAGCGACGCCGACATCCTGGCGGCGGTGGAGGCGGGCGCGGCCGGCTATCTGCTCAAGGACGCCCCGCCGGAGGAACTGGCCGCCGCGGTCCGTACGGCGGCGGCCGGCCGCTCCGCCCTGGCGCCCGCCGTCGCGCACCGGCTGATGGACCGCATGCGGATGCCGGCCCAGGCCCTCACCAAGCGCGAGCTGGAGGTCCTGCAACTGGTCGGCGAGGGCCTGTCGAACCTCCAGATCAGCAAGAAGCTCTTCCTCAGCCAGGCGACGGTGAAGTCCCACCTGGTGCACATCTACGCCAAGCTGGGCGTGGACTCGCGCACCGCGGCCGTGGCGGCGGCGACAGCCCGCAGGCTCATCCGTCGCTGAAGCGGCTGAAGCGACTGAAGCCGCTGACGCGCGTTCCCGCCCGCTTCACCGCCGCGGCGGCTCACCGAACAGATCGACCGCGATCCGTACGTCCCTGAGGGCCGGCGCCAGCGCGCTGACCGAGCCGACCGCCCCCGCGATCAGCAGCAGCGACCGGCGGAGCCGGGGAATCTCGGGCGCGCCACCGGCCGCCATCGCGTCCAGCGCGGCCAGCTCGTCCTCGGCGATCGCGCGGTCCGGGAACTCCGCGGGATGTCCGGCCAGCTCCCGTCGGAGCCGGGAGACGGCTGTACGCAACTCCGTCACTCTCGGGTCCTCGCCACTGCTGGTCACCCGCGCCTGCCCCACGCTCTTCAACAAAGCACTCCCCCTCGCACATCTTTGTGCCGGTGTTTCGACCGAGCCCCGAACCGTGGTCAAGTGTCCGGGGGTGCGGGCAAGTTAACGCCATGACAGGTGTCGGGCGCCACTCCACGGACGGAACTCGGAGTGTCCCGCGCAGGGACGCGGCCGGGCCGCCCGGTCCGGTCCGTGCGTAAACCGCCCGTCCGGTGTATCCAGGCGGCATGACAAGCACACCGCACGGCCCCTCCTCCCCTTCCCCGTCCGCCTCCCCCGTCATCGCCGGGCTACTGCTCGCGGCGGGCGGCGGACGCAGGCTGGGCGGCCGCCCGAAGGCCATGCTGGAGCACCGCGGCCGTCTGCTGGCCGACCACGCGGTGGGCACCCTCCGGGAGGGCGGCTGCGGCCCGGTGCATGTGGTGCTCGGCGCTTCCGCCGACGAGGTGCGGGCCCGCGCCGAACTTTCCGGCTGCACGGTGAGCGTCAACCCGGAGTGGACCGAGGGCATGGGCTCCTCGCTGCGGGCGGGGCTCGCCGCCCTCGCCGGCAGCGGCACGGACGTGGACGCGGTGGTCGTCCTACTGGTCGACCAGCCCGGGATCGGCGCGGAGGCCGTGGCCCGGGTGCGGGCGGCGTACCGCTCGCGTACGAGCCTGGCGGCGGCCTCGTACGGCGGGGAGCGCGGCCATCCGGTGCTCTTCGGGGCCTCGCTGTGGACGGACATCGCGGCGGGCGCGGTGGGCGATCAGGGGGCCCGGGCGTATCTGCGGGCGCACCGCGATGCGATCACGCTCGTCGAGTGTTCGGATGTGGCTCAGGCCTACGACATCGACACGACGGAGCACCTGACGCACCTTGAGTGAACGCACTGGCACGCTGCGCCAGCGGCACCCCACTTCTGTCGACCCGGAGAATCTCGACATCAACAAACCATTGAACTTCCACCATGAGGAAACTACTATCCACTGGTCAGAAGCCCTCTGCACCTCAGACGGCGACCACGGCCGTATCCCGGAGCCATGGCACGCCGTGCCATTTCAGGCGACCCGGCGGCCGTGAGACGTCGCCCGCACCGCCCGCTGAAGGAGTGACAGCTCATGTCCGCACCAGCGCCGTCCTCGCTGGCCATCGTCGACGCCGAGACCCTGCCCCGGCAGGACGAGGTCCTCACCCCCGCGGCCCTCGCGTTCGTGGCCGAACTGCACCGCCGGTTCACGCCCCGGCGGAACGAGCTGCTCAGCCGCCGCGGTGAGCGCCGCGCCGAGATCGCCCGCACCTCCACGCTGGACTTCCTGCCGGAGACCGCCGCGATCCGTGCGGACGACTCCTGGAGGGTCGCACCGGCCCCGGCCGCGCTGAACGACCGCCGGGTCGAGATCACCGGTCCCACCGACCGCAAGATGACCATCAACGCCCTGAACTCGGGCGCCAAGGTCTGGCTCGCCGACTTCGAGGACGCCTCCGCCCCGACGTGGGAGAACGTCGTCACCGGCCAGCTCAACCTGATCGACGCCTACGCCCGCGCCATCGACTTCACCGACCCGAAGTCCGGCAAGTCGTACGCCCTGAAGCCGGCCGGCGAGCTCGCGACCGTCGTCACCCGCCCCCGCGGCTGGCACCTGGACGAGCGCCACCTCCAGCTCGACGGCACCCCGGTGCCCGGCGCGCTGGTCGACTTCGGCCTCTACTTCTTCCACAACGCGCAGCGCCTCATCGACCTCGGCAAGGGCCCGTACTTCTACCTCCCCAAGACGGAGTCGCACCTGGAGGCCCGCCTCTGGAACGACATCTTCGTCTTCGCCCAGGACGAGCTCGGCATTCCGCAGGGCACCGTCCGCGCCACGGTCCTGATCGAGACGATCACCGCCGCGTACGAGATGGAGGAGATCCTCTACGAGCTCCGCGACCACGCCTCCGGGCTGAACGCGGGCCGCTGGGACTACCTCTTCTCCATCGTCAAGAACTTCCGTGACGGCGGCTCGAAGTTCGTCCTGCCGGACCGCAACGCGGTGACGATGACCGCCCCGTTCATGCGGGCGTACACCGAACTCCTCGTCCGCACCTGCCACAAGCGCGGCGCCCACGCGATCGGAGGCATGGCGGCCTTCATCCCGTCGCGCCGGGACGCCGAGGTCAACAAGGTCGCCTTCGAGAAGGTCAAGGCCGACAAGGACCGCGAGGCCGGCGACGGCTTCGACGGCTCCTGGGTCGCCCACCCCGACCTGGTCCCGATCGCCATGGCCTCCTTCGACGCCGTCCTCGGCGAGAAGCCGAACCAGAAGGAACGCCTGCGCGAGGACGTCTCGGTGGCCGCGGGTGACCTGATCGCCATCGACACCCTGCACGCCAAGCCCACGTACGACGGTCTGCGCAACGCCGTCGCGGTCGGCATCCGCTACATCGAGGCGTGGCTGCGCGGCATGGGCGCGGTCGCCATCTTCAACCTGATGGAGGACGCGGCCACCGCCGAGATCTCGCGCTCGCAGATCTGGCAGTGGATCAACGCGGACGTGGTCTTCGAGAACGGCGAACACGCCACGGCGGAACTGGCCCGCAAGGTCGCGGCCGAGGAACTGACCGCGATCCGCGCCGAGATCGGCGACGAGGCCTTCGCCGCCGGAAAGTGGCAGCAGGCCCACGACCTGCTCCTCCAGGTCTCCCTGGACCAGGACTACGCGGACTTCCTGACGCTGCCGGCGTACGAGCAGCTGCGCTGACACGGCTGCGTACCCCGACGCCCCGGTGCCGCACGGCGCCGGGGCGTCGGCGTGCCCAGAAGGCCCGACCCAGCCCGGAATCGGGCAACGCCCATCAGGGCGCCCCGCCCTTGGCCGCCATCACCCGGCGCCGGGCGGCCCCGGCCGCTACCCAAGGGCGGCTTCGAGCAGCAGCTCGCTCAGGGCCGCCGGCATGGTGATCATGCAGTCGTGTCCGGTCGGCAGTTCCCGTATCCGTGCCGGGGAGCCGTTGGGCTGTGTCGCGGGGACCGGCCGCCGCACGATGCCTTCCGGCTCCGCACCGACGCAGTGGATGTGCGTGCGCGGAACCGAGGCCACGGCAGGGTTGTCCAACCGGACCGGTTGCAGCAGGCAGCGCACCGGCTGGTCGGACAGCGTCGCACGCAGCCATGCGATGTCCGCCGGGTCGGTGACCCCGAACAGGCCGAGGGGCGCAGGCATCTCGGGCAGCGGCGGGATGCGCCAGCCGTGGTCGGACCGGGCGGCCAGATCGATCAGGTTCTGGGTCATGGGCTGCACGTCGACGGCGGTCTCGCCGTGCTCCGGGACCATCGCGTCCAGGTACACCAGGTGTGCGATCCGTTCCGGTACCTCGTTGGCCACGGACGAGACGACCAGTCCCGCGTAGCTGTGACCCACGAGCACCACCTCGGTCAGGTCCTCCTCGTGGATCAGCTTCAGGATGTCCTCGACGTGCGTGTCGAGCCCCACGTCGGGCCCGAGCAGGTGCGCCTTGTCGCCGTAGCCGGTCAGTGAGGGCGCGAGCACGCGGTGTCCGGCCGACTCCAGCAACGGGACCAACCGCTCCCAGCACCGGCCGCTGTGCCAGGCTCCGTGCACCAGCAGAAATGTCGACATGGGGTGAGTCTTCTTCCTCTTCGGGGCGTGAAGGCGCGAGAACATCGCGGTTCCCTTTTGTGCCTCGGTACTCTTCAGGAACCGAAATCATCGTGCTGCATCTGCCGCACCCCGATCAATAAGGCACATTTAGGTGCCTCGGTTCTCTGGAGGTAACCATGAGCGGCACAGCGGGTGGCGAGTCACAGCCGGCGCTGCCGGAGGACCCGTGCCAGGCCCGTGAGGTGCTCGGCATCGTCGGCGACAAGTGGTCACTGCTGATCGTGCGCAACCTCAGCGAGGGACCACGCCGCTTCACCGAGCTCAAGCGGGCCGTCGACGGGATCAGCCAGCGCATGCTCACCGTCACCCTGCGCGGCCTGGAACGCGACGGAATCCTCACCCGGACCGTCCGCAACGTCATGCCGCCGCACGTCAGTTACGAACTCACTCCGATGGGCTGGACCCTCCGCGAAGCCACCGCGCCCCTGTTGGAATGGAGCCTCACGCACCTGACGCACATTGGCGCGGCCCGCGCCATGTACGACGCTCGCCCCGACACCCCGCCCTCCTGACTCCGACCCCGGCTGCGCGTCCAGCGCTCCGGCGGACCGCCGTCCACCTTCGCCAGGAAGCGCCGCCACTACGGACACCCCGCCTTCTCACCCTTGCGGGCTGATCCCCCGTACCGTCAGGGCGAGCAGCCGGTGCGCTTCGGCGGCAGGGTCCGGATGGTGCTCCGCGGCGAGTACGAGGCCCGTGACCAGCGAGATCAGGTCGGCGGTGGTCACGTCCGGCGCCACCGCGCCGACCCCGGCCGCGCGTTCCAGGAGTGGATCGACCGCGCCTCCGAGCCGCGCCGAGCAGGCATTCACGTGGTCCGCGTCGTCCGTCTCGTCCTGGAGCAGCGCGTCGGCCATGCCGCGGGCGGCGGTCGCGTATGCGGTGAGGGCGGTCAGCCAGTCCAGCAGCGCGGACCGGGGGTCGTCCGCGTCGACGAGATCCGCGGCACGGGAACACAGTGCGTCGATCCTCTCGCTGAATACGGCTTCCAGCAGGGCGCGGCGGCTGGGGAAGTGCCGGCGCACGGTGGCCGATCCGACTCCGGCGGTGCGGGCGATCTGTTCCAGGGAGGCGTCGGCGCCGTGTGCGGCGACTTCCGCCTCCGCCACGGCGAGGATCCGTGCGTAGTTGCGTCGGGCGTCCACGCGCTGGGCCGTCATGGCGTCGTCTCCGTGCTTGCTAAGTGGCGGGGCCCTCCGTATCGTACCCGGATATAAACGGCGGGCCCCGCCGTTTATATCCGGATGCCATCCGAGGAGCAGCATGACCACAGAGTCCGCCCCCGTTCTGGTCGTCGGCGCCACCGGTCAGCAAGGTGGTGCCACCGCTCGCGCCCTGCTCGCGGCAGGCATCGGCGTCCGGGCCCTGGTCCGCGACCCCACAACCGCCAGGGCCAGGGCCGTCGCGGCGCTCGGCGGCGAACTGGTCACCGGCGACCTCGACGACCGCCCCTCGGTGAGCCGGGCCGCCGCAGGAGTGCGCGCCGTCTTCTCCGTCCAGATGCCCGACTTGGACGGCCGGGGGTTCGAGGGCGAAGTCGCGCAGGCCGTCAACCTCATCGAAGGGGCGCGGGCCGCCGGGGTCCCGCAGTTCGTCCACACCTCCGTCTCCGGCGCGGGGCAGCACGTCAGCTGGGTCAAGGACCGGTGGGCCTGGATGGAGCCCTACTACACCGCCAAGGCCGGGATCCAGGACCGGGTCCGCGAGGCGGGCTTCACGCACTGGACGCTCATCAAGCCGGGCTTCTTCATGGAGAACTTCCGCCCCTCCGCCGCGATCATGTTCCCCCGCGGAGTCGAGGGCGGCCTGGTGAGCCTGCTGAAACCCGCAACCCGGCTGTCGCTGATCGCTGTCGACGACATCGGCACGGCGGCAGCCGCGGCCATCGCAGCGCCGGAACGGTTCGACAGGGTCGAGCTCGAACTGGCGGGCGACTTCCTGACGATGACGGACATCGCCGCGGTGCTCTCCCGCACCCTGGGGACCGAGCTGACCGCGCCCGACATGACCGACGAAGAGGCGACCGCCGCAGGGATGCCCGGCATGGGCTTCGGGCAGGCCCGCATCAACGAGGAACCGCAGCCCGCCCGCCCCGAGTTCGCACGGGCTCTGGGCCTCCCCCTCACCACCTTCGAGACCTGGGCACGAGACCACCTCAGGGGCACCGCGTGACCGATCGGCACCGGCCGGGAGACCGGGCCGCGACCGGCGCCCCGGCCCCCGGACCGGGTCAGTCGCCCAGCACGACCGTGCGCGCCGCCGAGAAGTCGCCCCACTTCCCGTCGGGGAGCTTGGCGCGGATCTTCATCGAGTGGCGGGTACCGCGGGGCTCGCCGACAGTGAGCCGGTAGCTCGCCCGGCCGACGGGTGGTTCACCGCCCCAGACGATCGTGGTGGTCGGCCGGCCGTCCAGGTAGAGCTGATAGGCGGGGATCTTCCCGCCCGTCTCCGGCTGCTTCCAGTCCAGGTCGACGGCGTACTCCTCGCCCTGAACGCTGCTCGTGATCCGCAGGTCCGTGGGGGCGGTACCGGCGGGCGCGCCGGGGGCGGCCTGGGTGGTGAGGTCGACGGCGTTGCTGTCGGGCGACGAGGTGTCGGCCGCGTCGCGGGCGCGGACGGTGAAGGAGTAGACGGTGCCGGGCCGCAGCCCGGTCAGGCGGGCCGTGGTCTGTGCGGCGGGCACGCTGTGGATGCGGAAGCCCTCCTGGTAGATGTCGTACGAGGTGACGCCGACATCGTCCGTGGAGCCGCCCCAGGACAGGGTCGCCGCCCGGCCGCCGTCCGCCTTGCCGCGCAGTTTCACCGGCCGGGTCGGGGCCTCGTGGTCGGCGGGGGTGGGTGCGGGGGTGGTGACGGCAGCGGCGGTGCTCGGCCCGGAGAGGTTTCCGGCGGCGTCGCGGGCGCGGACGGTGAAGGTGTACGCGGTCGAGGCGGCCAGCCCGTCGATGTCGATCATCACCTTGGCCGCGGGGACGGATTTCACCTTCTTGCCCTGCCGGTAGACCTCGTACCCGGTGACGGCCGTGTCGTCGGTGGCCGGCTCCCACATGACGTGCGCGGAGGTGGCGCTGCTCGCCTGGGCGGTCACCCCGTGCGGCGCGGTCGGTTTCCCGGTGTCCACCTCGGCCTCCGAGCCGCAGGCGGTGAGGGTGGCGAGGAGCAGGGCGGCGGAGCAGGCCAACGCGGCGGTTGCGTGGGGGCGTTGCACGGTGGTGCCTTCCATCCGACAGCAATGGTCCAGACCTGTATCGCATGCGGCGGGGGTCGCCGACAAGGGGACGGAGCGGAACCTTCCGCAATGTGCCGGTGTGCGCCGCGGTCATGCCGCCTGACGTACCGTCGGCGGATGCTGTGCATACGAGGAGTGGTGCTGCCGGAACGCGAGGAGCGTTCGTTCTGGGTCGACGGAGAGGTGCTCCGGGCCGGTGCGCCGCCGGGCGGTTTCGCGGGCCGGTACGCCGAGACGGTCGTGGACGGCGACTGGCTGCTGCCCGGGCTGGTCGACGTGCACACGCACCCGGGGTCCACGGAGCCGGGTACCCCCTTCGACGAGGACCTGCTGCGCGAGCAGTTGGGCGAACACCGGGACGCCGGAGTGCTCGCGGTGCGCACGCCGGGGACCGCCGGGCGGATGCCCGCGTGGGTGGACAGCGATCCGGACATGCCGCGGGTCACCTCAGCGGGGCAATGGCTGGCCACGCCCGGCAGGTTCTTCCCCGGATTCGGCCGGGACGTCACCGAGGACGGCCTCGTGCGGGCGGCGCTGGAGGAGGCGGCCGCCTCGTCCGGGTGGTGCAAGGTCATCGGCGACTGGCGCGCGGACGAACCCGCGCTGCCGCTCCCGCTGCTGACCGAGGTGGTGGCCGCCGTGCACGCGGCCGGCGGCAAGGTGGCGGTGCACTGCCAGACCGCCGAGGGCACCCGCAACGCGGTGCTGGCGGGCGCCGACAGCCTGGAGCACGGGATGCATCTGGATCCCGCGCTGCTGGACCGGATGGCCGCGCAGGGCACGGCGTTCGTGCCGACGCTGGGTGTGTTCGGCGCGAAGGCCGATGCCATGAGGGCGCGGGAGCCGAGCGCGGGCCGCGATCTGTGGGTGGCCGGCTGGGACACCCTGTTCGGCAACGTCCGGGCCGCGCACGAGGCGGGCGTCACGGTGCTGGCCGGCACCGACTCGTTCCCCTGCGGAACGGTCGCGGGCGAGGCGGCCTGGCTGGTGCGGGCCGGGCTGTCCGCCGAGGCGGCCCTCGGTGCGGCGTCCTGGACGGCGCGAAACTGGCTGGGGCTGCCCGGCCTGGTGGACGGCGCTCCGGCCGACCTCGTCGCGTACGCCACCGACCCGACCGCCGATCCGGCGGTGCTCGGTCACCCGAGCCGGATCATTCTGCGGGGACACGTGGTGCGCTGAGCGATGAGTCCGGGGCGCTCGGGCAGTCTGCACAGGTATGAACACGCAGACGAACTCGGCGCCCCTCCTCGACCTCCGACCCGCGGCCCGGCAGATCGCCGGGATGCTCGACGCCATCGACGACGCCCGGCTGACCGGCCCGACCCCCTGCCCCGACGTCACGGTGGGCGCGCTACTCGCCCACGTCGAAGGGCTGGCCGTGGCGTTCCGTGACGCCGCGCGCAAGGAGCTGGGAGCGACGACCGACACGGCGCCCTCGGTGGAGTCGGGGGTGCTGGCGGACGGGTGGCGCAGCACGATGCCCGTGGCACTCGACGAGATGGTCGCCGCCTGGCGCTCGCCCGACGCCTGGCAGGGCATGACCCGGGCGGGCAGCGTGGACCTGCCGGGCGAGGTGGCCGGCATGGTCGCGCTGAACGAGCTGGTGCTGCACGGCTGGGACCTGGCGAGGTCGACCGGGCAGCCGTACGGGGCCGAGGAGGCGCATCTGCGCAATACGCTGGCGCTGCTGGCCGACCTGGGCGACGACCCGCCGGCCGGCTCCCCGTTCGGCCCGCCGGTCCCGGTCGCGGACGACGCGCCCCTGCTGGACCGGGCGATCGCCCGGAGCGGCCGGCGCCCGGACTGGCAGCCGGAGAGCTGAGCCGGGGCCGCTGCCGCGCGTCAGCTGGTGAAGAACTCCGTGATCTGCTGGGCGACCTGGTCGGCGTGGACCTGGTGCACCCGGTGGCCACCGCCGAGGGTGATCAGATGACAGTCCGGGATCATCGTGGCCATGTCCTGCAGCCGCTCCTGCGGCATGGTGCTGGCAGGACCGCCGGCGAGCATGAGCGTCGGGGCGACGATCTCGCCGAGGCCCTCCTCCCACGCCGGGTCGGGGTCGGCCAGCTGGTTCCGTACGGCCGCGATCACGGCCTCGTCGTAGTCGACCGGCCCGTCGGGCCGCACGTCGGGGCCGGCCGTCCCCGGGAACGGCGGCGGGGTCTCCACCAGCACCAGCCGCTCCACCCGGTCCGCGTGCGTCTGGGCGAACAGATGGGCGACGACGCCGCCCATGCCGTGGCCGACCAGGCCGACCCGGTCGAGCTCGCACGCGTCGAGGAAGCCGAAGAGATCGTCGAGCATCAGCTCGAAGTCGTACTCCTCGGGCCAGTCGCTCTCCCCGTGACCCCGCAGGTCGAGGGCGTACACCCGCCATTCCTGACCGAGCAGACTCCCGGCCGCCTCCCAGCTCGCGGCACAATCGCCGAGGCCGTGCAGCAGCACGACGGGCGAGCCGAACGGGTCGCCCCAGGTCCGGTACGCCAGACGTACATCGCCGACATCCACAACAGACTGATCATCCATACCCATGACGCTACAGCCGAATGCGCGAAGATCATCCCCCCGGCCTGGCAGGCTGAAAAGGTGAAGCTCACCCCGCGTTCGCCGGTCGTCTCCCTCGCCGCTCTCGTCATGGCCCTCGCCATGCTGTCCGGCTGTACGGGGGCGGGGCCCGGCACCTCTTCCGGCAAGGGGGCCTCCGGTCCCGGGCTGGACGATCCGGCGAAGAAGGACATCGCCATGCAGCTGGTCTCCAGCGCGGAGAACTCGACACTGGAGTGGAAGAACCAGTACCGCTACATCGAGGACATCGGTGACGGCCGCGGCTACACGGCCGGCATCATCGGGTTCTGTTCCGGTACCGGCGACATGCTGAGCGTGGTCGAGCGGTACACGGAGGCCCGGCCGGGAAATCCGCTGGAGCGGTTCCTGCCCGCCCTGCGCGCGGTGAAGGGGACCGACGCGCACACGGGACTCGGGCGTCCGTTCACCGAGGCATGGGCCGATGCCGCCGGTGACGCGGCGTTCCGCTCGGCCCAGGACACCGAGCGGGACCGGTCGTACTTCGATCCCGCGGTCCGGCAGGCGAAGGAGGACGGGCTGGGCGCGCTGGGGCAGTTCGTCTACTACGACGCCTACGTGATGCACGGGGCCGGTGACGCGGACGGCACCACGGGATTCCGTACGATGCGCCGTCAGGCACTCGCCGAGGACCGGCCCCCCGCGGAGGGCGGCGACGAGGAGACGTATCTGGACGCCTTCCTCGACGCCCGGGTCGCGGCGATCCGCAAGGAGCCCTCGCACAGCGACACCAGCCGGGTCGAGACGGCCCAGCGGGTGTTCGTCCACGAGGGCAATTTCGATCTGGAGACACCGCTGCGGTGGAAGGTGTACGACGACAGCTACCGGATCAAGGGGCCGGACGGCTCGTAAACCCATGATCGACGGGCGCGCGAGGCGTTGGCCGCGCGAGCTGTGTGCGCCGGTGCGCACTGCATGTGACCTGCGCTTTCACTCACCCGGGACAGGCGTTTCCCACCCGTGTCCCGGTGGCCGTCCGGCCCGTTGACGCGAGCGGACGGTCCACGCGTCGTGGGCCGGATCACTGAGGAGCTTGCGACATGATGAAGAAGATTCTGCTGGCCGCGGCCATGCTGACCGCCGGTCTCGGACTGGCCGTCTCCCCCGCCGCCCAGGCCGCCCCGCGCGCGGTCGCGGCACACAGCGTGGAGGCCGCACCGGCCGCCGTCTGCACGGTCAACGACAACGGGGTGAACTTCCGCGGCGGGCCGGGGACGGACTACCCCGTACTGGGCCAGGTGAACCGGGGCCAGAACCTCAACTACCGTGGACAGCAGGGCAATTGGGTGATGGGTGACCTGTGGGGCGGCCCCACGGGCGTATGGATCCATGTGGCCTATCTGGACTGCTGACCCGCCACTCCCCCGCCCCGCACCCGGCGCCCACGGCTTCGGTGCGGGGCTTGCGCGCGTCCGGGCCGCGCCCAACTCACCCGTGTCGCAGGGGTGTACGACCGTCGCTCGACTCTGATAGGAAAGCTTCCTAACAGAACCATCGGAACGACGAACTCCCTTGGAGGACTGGTGCACGCTCCCCACAAGCGCACCGCACGTCGCAACAACCGATCCGTGCGCGTCGCCCTCGTCGCGCTCGGTCTGACCCTCACGGCGATCCCCGCCACCGCCTTCGCAGGCACCGCACCCGCCCCCACGGCGGTTCACCACCAGGAGGCAGCCGCGACCGGGCTCGACGATCCGGCGAAGAAGGACATCGCCATGCAGCTGGTCTCCAGCGCGGAGAACTCGACACTGGACTGGAAGGGCCAGTACCGCTACATCGAGGACATCGGTGACGGCCGCGGCTACACGGCCGGCATCATCGGATTCTGTTCCGGCACCGGCGACATGCTCGACCTGGTGGAGCTGTACACGGAGCGGGAGCCGGACAACGTCCTCGCGGAGTACCTGCCGGCCCTGCGCGACGTGGACGGCACCGACTCGCACGACGGCCTCGACCCCGGCTTCAGCGAGGCCTGGGAGACGGCTGCCGGCGATCCGGCGTTCCAGCAGGCCCAGAACGACGAGCGCGACCGGGTGTACTTCGATCCGGCGGTCAGCCGGGGCAAGAGCGACGGGCTGGGCACGCTCGGCCAGTTCGCGTACTACGACGCCATCGTGATGCACGGCGACGGCGGCGACAGCACGAGCTTCGGCTCCATCCGCGAGCGCGCTCTCGCGAAGGCGAAGCCGCCGGCCCAGGGCGGTGACGAGGTCACGTACCTCAACGCCTTCCTGGACGCGCGGGTGTGGGCCATGCAGCAGGAGGAGGCCCACTCGGACACCAGCCGGGTGGACACCGCCCAGCGGGTCTTCCTGGACGAGGGCAATCTGAACCTGGATCCGCCGCTCGACTGGAAGGTGTACGGCGACAGCTTCCACATCGGCTGACGCACACCCGTACCGGAAACGGTTGTGGCGCGTACGGCCGCCCTCGCAGGCACAGCCGTACGCGCCACATCGCCGTGACAGAACGTCAGTGCACGCCCACCGGCGCCGCGTTGACCGCTTCATGGTCCTCGGCATCCGTCTCGGGCCCGACGTCCGGCTTCCGGCCCAGGTGGTTGAAGGCCAGGTTGAGGACGATCGCCACGACGCACCCGGTCGAGATCCCCGAGTCGAGGACGACGAGCAGATCCTTCGGGAACGCGTGGTAGAACTCCGGCGCCGCGATCGGGATCAGCCCGATGCCCACGGCGGCCGCCACGATCAGCGCGTTCTCGCCCTTCTCCAGCGCGGCGGTGGCGAGCGTCTGGATGCCGCTCGCCGCGACCGAGCCGAAGAGCACGATCCCCGCGCCGCCCAGCACCGGCAGCGGAACCAGCGCGATGACGGAGGCGGCCACCGGGCACAGGCCGAGCAGGATGAGGATGCCGCCGCCGGCCGCGACGACGAAGCGGCTGCGGACCTTCGTCATCGCGACCAGCCCGATGTTCTGCGCGAAGGCGCTGCACATGAAGCCGTTGAACAGCGGGCTGATGGCGCTGCCCAGGGTGTCGGCGCGCAGTCCGCCCTCGATGGTCCGCTCGTCGGCCGGCCGGTCGACGATCTTGCCGAGGGCCAGCATGTCCGCGGTCGACTCGGTCATGCAGACCAGCATCACGATGCACATGGAGACGATCGCGGCGATCTCGAACTGCGGCGCCCCGAAGTGGAACGGGGTGGGGAAGCCGACGACATCGGCGTCCTTGATCGCGCCGAAGTCGGTGATGCCGACCGGGATGGCGATGAGTGTGCCGATGACGAGCCCGAGCAGGATCGCGATCTGCTGGAGGAAGCCGCGCAGCAGTTTCCTCAGGGCGAGGACGATCACCAGGGTGACCGCCGCCATCGTGATGTTGGTGGTGGAGCCGTAGTCGTCAGCCGTGGCGTTGCCGCCCTGGGACCAGTTGAAGGCGACCGGCAGCAGGGAGACACCGATCAGCGTGATGACGGTGCCGGTGACGACGGGCGGGAAGAAGCGGACCAGTTTGCAGAAATAGGGGGCGAGGACGAAGCCGAGGAGACTGGCGACGATGATCGCGCCGAAGATCACGGTGATGCCGTCGTGTCCGCGGTCCTTGCCGATCGCCACCATCGGCGTCACCCCGGCGAACGAGACGCCGTTGACGAACGGCAGCCGGGCGCCTATGCGCCAGAAACCGATCGTCTGGAGCAGGGTGGCTATGCCCGCGGTGAACAGGCTCGCCCCCATCAGGAAGGCGGTCTCCTTGGGGGTGAGGCCCACGGCGGGCCCCACGATCATGGGCGGGGCCACCACACCCGCGTACATCGCGGCCACGTGCTGCAGGCCGCTGGTGAACATCTTCAGCGGGGGGAGCGTCTCGTCGACCGGATGCTTCCGGTCGGACGGGGCCGTTGCCGGCTCACCGTCGGGGTCGGGGGCTGCACTTGCGTCGTTGCGAAACCTGGGCGTAGCTGCCACGGCGGTTCCTCCGGTCGGGTACACGTCTGCGGCGACGCGGGTATCAGGGAGGTGGTGCCGGAGCCGGTCCGGAAGACCGGGCCCCGTGTGGTGCGTTGATGCAGGTGGGGCAGGTCGTGCAGCTGGTGCGGCAGCTCGGTTCAGCGGTACGGGAGGCGCGTACGTATGGGTACGCGCCTCCCGTACCGGTTGCCGTGGGCCCCGCTCGGGTCCACGGCGGCCGGCCGAGGGCCGTCCCCCTCGGCCGGCCGGTATCGGGGTGCGCCGGGCCGTCAGGCTCCGGCGGCGATCTGTGCGAGGCGGCGGGCCTCGTCGCGGGTGGCGCGGGCGATGGCGTCCTCGTCCACGGTGGTCAGGCGGTTGGACTCGACGACCGGCTTGCCGTTGACGAGCGAGAGGGTGACGGGGGCGGCGGCGCCGAAGACGAGGGCGGTCACCGGGTCGGCGATGGAGGCGTGGGCGAGGGTGTCCAGCTTCCAGAGCACGAGGTCGGCGAGCTTGCCCGGCTCCAGCGAGCCGATCTGCTCCGCGCGGCCGAGGACCTGGGCGCCGCCGTACGTACCCAGGCGCAGCGCCTGACGGGCGTTCAGGGCGCGTTCGCGGTGCGGCCCGAGGCGGTTGATGAGGAGGGCGTTGCGCAGTTCGGTGTGGAGTTCGCCGGACTCGTTGGAGGCGGTGCCGTCGACGCCGAGACCGACCGGGACGCCCGCGGCGAGCATGTCCGGGACCCGGGCGATGCCTGCGGCGAGGCGGGCGTTGGAGGACGGGCAGTGGGCGACGCCGGTGCCGGTGCGGGCGAAGGCGGCGATGTCCGAGTCGTTCATGTGGACGCAGTGCGCCATCCACACGTCGGCGCCGAGCCAGCCGGTCGACTCGAAGTAGTCGGTCGGGCCCATGCCGAACAGCTCGTGGCAGAACTTCTCCTCCTCCACGGTCTCCGAACCGTGTGTGTGCAGCCTGACCCCGCGACGGCGGGCCAACTCGGCGCCCTGTCGCATCAGTTCGGTGGACACGGAGAACGGGGAGCAGGGTGCGACGGCGATCTGCGTCATCGCGCCGAAGGAGGTGTCGTGGTGGGCGTCGATGGTCGCCTCGGTGGCGGCCAGTGCGCCTTCGAGGGTCTCCACGGCGAAGTCCGGCGGCAGCCCGCCGTCCTTCTCGCTGCGGTCCATCGACCCGCGGGCGAGCGTGAACCGTACGCCCATGTCACGGGCGGCGCCGATGATCGCACCGGACAGGTCGCCGGAGCCCTTCGGGTAGACGTAGTGGTGGTCCATGGCGGTGGTGACGCCGCCGCGGGCCATCGTGGCGAGCGAGCCCTGCGCGGCGGTGCGGGCCATCGGCTCGTCGATGCGCGCCCAGGTCGGGTACAGCGCGACCAGCCACTCGAAGAGGTTGTGGTCGGTGGCCAGACCGCGGGTGATCCACTGGTAGAAGTGGTGGTGCGTGTTGATCAGACCGGGCGTGACGAGGTGCCCGGTGCCGTCGATGCGGCGTACGACGTTCTCCAGGCCCTCGGGGGCCCGGCCGGCACCGACGGACTCGATGCGGTTGCCGGCGACGACGACATGGCCCGAGGCGTACTCGGTGTCGTCGGCGTCGACGGTCGCGATCGAACAGTTCTCGATGACGATGCGTTCCACTCGGTCGGCTGCCGGTGCTGCCATGGTGCTTCCTTCTCTCATCAGCGATGCGGGCACGGCAGGACCCTAGGAGGATTTGAGTGCCACGGCCGTGCGGCCGTGGGTGCCGAGATGGTGGAAGAACAGGTTGAGCAGGACCGCGGCAAGCGCTCCGGCGCTGATGCCGGAGCCCAGGACGGTCTGCGCCCAGGACGGGAATCCCGCGTAGAAGCCGGGCGCGGCGAGCGGGATGATGCCCGCGCCGAGCGCCACGGCGACCAGGATGATGTTGGAGCTGTCGTCGAGTCCGGCCTCGGAGAGCGTACGGATGCCGCTGACGGCGATGGAGCCGAACAGGACGATGCCTGCGCCGCCGAGCACGGGCATGGGGACGAGCGAGACGACCGCGCCGAGGACCGGGAAGAACCCGAGAATCAGCAGGGCGCCGCCGGCGGCCGCGACGACGTACCGGCTGCGCACCTTCGTCAGCGACACCACACCCACGTTCTGTGCGAAGGCACTGGTGGGGAATCCGCCGAAGACCGGGCCCACGAGGGTGGCGATGCCGTCGGTGCGCAGTCCGCGGGTGATGGTCCGCCCGTCGGTGCGCCGGTCGCAGATCTCGCCGAGCGCGAGCATTCCGGCGGACGACTCGGTCATCAGGACGAGCATCACGATGCAGAGGGAGAGGATCGCGGCGGGATGGAACTCAGGCGCTCCGAAGGCGAAGGGGGTGGGCAGGGCGGCGACGGGCGCGGACCCGATCGCCGAGAAGTCGGCGAGCCCGAACGGAACCGCGGCGAGCGTGCCGACCAACAGGCCGACGAGCAGGGCCACTTGTTTGAGGAAGCCGCGGCCAAAGCGCTGGACGACCAGGATGACGACGAGGGTGAAGGCAGCCAGGGCGAGGTACTTCATGGCACCGAAGTCGGCGGCCGTCTTGTCGCCTCCCTGGGCCCAGGAGACCGGGACCGGCATCAGGGTGACACCGATGAGGGTGATGACGACGCCGGTGACGAGCGGCGGGAAGAAGCGCAGCAGTCTGCCGAAGAACGGGCCGACGGCCAGACAGAAAACCCCGGCGATGAGCACCGCCCCGTAGATCGCGGGCAGTTGGTGTCCGGGGGCGGTGGTCTCGGCGATGGCGAGCATCGGGGCGATGCCGGCCGAGGAGCCCGCGTTGACGAACGGCAGCCGGTTTCCGGCGAAGCCGGCGATGCCGAGCGTCTGGAGGAGGGTGGCACAGCCGGCGATCAGGAGGCTCGCCGCGATCAGCCGGGTCATGCCCGCCGGGTCGAGACCGACGGCCTGTCCGATGATGAGCGGTGGGGTGACGACACCCGCGTACATGGCGGCGATGTGCTGGAGCGCGGCGGGGACGAGCCGCGACGGGGCAGGCTTCTCGTCCACCGGATGGACCGGGCCCCGAGGCGGGGTGGGACATGGGCCTTCTGCTTCTACGGGCCCAAGTGCAGGCTGTGCCATGGGAGTTCCCTCCGGCCCGGCCGGCCCCCGTCCGCTGTGGACGGACGGGAACCGGCGCGGCACCGCGTCAGAGGTTGGTCATGTCGACCGGGATCTGCGGCTCGACGCCGTCCCGCAGCACGGTGGCCTCGATGAGCCCGTACGGACGGTCGGCCGCGAAGTAGACCTCATTGTCGTTCTTGAGGCCGAACGGCTCCAGGTCCACCAGGAAGTGGTGGTTGTTCGGCAGCGAGAACCGGATCTCGTCGATCTCGCTGCGGCTGTTGATGATGCGCGAACCCATCTGGTACAGCGTCTGCTGGAGCGAGAGGGAGTACGTCTCGGCGAAGGCCTGGAGCATGTGCTTGCGCGCCTGCTCGTAGGACTTCTCCCAGTTCGGCATCCGCTGCTCGTTCTCGGTCCAGTTGTACCGCCAGCGGGCGGAGACGTCGGTGGCCAGGATGCGGTCGTACGCCTCCTTGAGCGTCGTGTACTTGTCCTTGACGTAGCCCCAGAACTCGGAGTTGGTCGAGTTCAGCACCGTGAGGTCCTTGAGCCCGGAGATGACCTGCCACTTGTCACCGTCGAACGTGATCTGGGTGGTGCGGATCTCCTGGTTCTTGCGGACGAAGGAGTGCTTGACCTCGTCGGAACCGATGAACTGCGAGTTGCCGTCGGAGGTGGCGATGCGCTCCCAGGCGTACTCCTCGATCCGGATCCGCGCGACCTTGATCGGCTCCTGCGACGTCACGAAGTGACGGGCGAGGTGGATGCCGAACTGTTCGGCGGACTCGATGCCGTGCTCCTTGGCGAAGGCGAACACCGTGTTCTTGGTGGTGTCCGTGGGCAGCACGTTGGCGTTGGAGCCGGAGTAGTGCACGTCGTCCATGTCGCCGGAGAGGGCGACCGAGACGTTCAGGTCCTTGATGTGGTGGGTGTCGCCGTCCCGCGTGATCTTGACGACGCGGTTCTCTGCTTTGCCGTACTGGTTCTGGCCGAGAATCGTGGGCATGTGTCTGCTAGCTCCCTCGGTATACGGAGTAGCCGAACGGGTTGAGCAGCAGCGGTACGTGATAGTGCTCGCCCGGGGTGACGGCGAACGTGATCGCCACCTCCGGGAAGAACGCGCCGCTGTCCCTTACGCGGGGGGCGTCCTGCTGCGCCTCGGCTTGCTTCTGGGCTGTGAAGTACGGTTCGGTCTCGAAGTCGAGCCGTACGTGGGTGGTGCCTTCCGGCAGGGCCGGCAGGTCCTTGCAGCGCCCGTCCGCATCGGTCGCGGATCCGCCGAGCGCCACCCACCGCGCGTCGCTGCCCGAGCGGGCGGCGAGCGTGATGGTGACGGCTGCGGCGGGGCGGCCGATGCTGGTGTCCAGGATGTGGGTGGACACCGATGCGGTGGCGAAGGTGCTCAAGACCTTCACTCTCCTTCTTCTGCGAGCTCTTACGAGCCTTCCGTGACGAGACGGGTGAGGCGGATGCGGTTGATCTTGCCCAGTTCGGTGCGCACGATGGCGCGCTCCTGCTCGGGCGTGTTCCCGGTCCGGGACTTCACCGCGTCGCGCATCTGCTCACCGGTTGCTCCGGTGGCGCAGATCAGGAAGACATGTCCGAACCGCTCCTGGTAGGCCAGGTTGAGTGCGAGCATCTCGGCCTTGAGCTCCTCGGTGGCGCCGGCCATCCCCTGCTGTTCGCGGGAGGAGGTCGGGTCCCCGGGCTTCGGGCGGCCGATCGGCGGGTGACCGGCCATGGCCTCGGCCAGGTCCTCCGCGCCCAGTGCCGCCGTGGCGGTGTCGCTCGCGGAGAACAGGGCTTCGGCGGTGGCGTACGGGCGACGGGAGAGGATCGCTCTTCCCCAGGCCGCGCTGGCACAGACCTCGTGCAGCGCGGTGACCGCCTCGTCGTCCGCCAGGGTGTTGAACCGGGCGAGGCCCGGTGTGGAGCTCGAAGTCACGGGAGCCTCCGTGGCTGTTTTTCGCTGTGCGTTGGTCGGGCTGCGGATAGCTAACGCCCTCCACAACACCACGTCAACACTTTGTTGAAATTCCGTTCATGTAAAAAGCCGTCGCCCGATGATCCGGACGACGACCCGCACGTTCATGTGCCGTTCACATCTGCTTGACGACTCAACTAGTCACCCTTGGAGGCGTTTTCCCTGTTGAGGTAGTTGTAGACGGTGAAACGGCTGACGCCCAGCGCCCCCGCCACCGTCTCGACGCCGTGCCGCACCGAGAAGGCACCGCGTGCCTCCAGGGTCCGCACCGCCTCCTGCTTGGTCCGGCGGTCCAGTTCCGCGAGCGGCTTGCCGTACCGGCGTTCCATCGCGGCCAGGATGTGGTCCAGCGAGTCGGAGAGCTGCGGCAGCCGGACGGCTATGACGTCCTGGCCCTCCCAGGCCAGGACGACGTCGTCGGCCTGCGCCTGCTCGGGCCCGAGCAGCTCGGCACCCATGGCGTCGACGAGCGGCTTGACGGCGGCGACGAGGGGGTGGTCCGCGGGCCCGGTCACTTCGGGTCCTCCCCGATGACGTTGACCTGCAGGGAGACCCGGGTGGCACCGGATGCCAGGGCCTGGCGCAGCAGGGAGTCCACCGCGGTGAGCACCTCGTCGGCGCCGCCCTCCGCCGTGTTGCCGAAGGGGCCGACGTCGACCGCGTCCAGTTCCGCTGCCTGGATGACCTCGCGGGCCACGACCGCGTGGGCCGGCGCCTCGTCGAGATCGAACGGCTCGGTGGTGAACTCCACTCTCAAGCGCACTGTGCCTCCCACATGTGTCGCACCGCGTCCGGGGCGACCCGCGGCTCGGGCACGACCCTAACCCGCGCCGGGTCTACACCGGCAGCACACAGACCGCCGCCGGGGCCGCGAACGGGACCCCGGCCCGGCTCAGGGCCCCGGTGGCCGCGTCGACCCGGAAGGACGTGACCGTGCCGGACCGCTGGTTGGCGGCGAACAGGAGGGCCCCGTCCGGGGAGAAGGCGGTGTGCCGGGGGAAATCGCCGCCCACGGGCACGGTGTCGAGCAGTCGCAGGGTGGCTCCGCCGTCCCCGACGGCGTACCGGGTGAGGCTGTTGTGGCCCCGGTTGGCGAGGTAGGCGAAGCGGCCGTCGGCGGTGACCAGGAGCTGGGCGGGGTAGCTGGTGCCCTCGCCCGTACCGGTGGGCTGCGGGGCGCCCGGGGTCAGGGCCCCGGTGGCGGGGTCGTAGCCGCAGACGACGACCGTGTTGTCGAGCTCGCACGCCAGGTAGGCGTGGCGGCCGCCCGGATGGAAGGTGAGGTGGCGCGGTCCTGCTCCGGGGCGCAGTGCGGCGTACGAGAGCTGCGTCAGGGTGCCGCGCTCCTCGTCGAGCCGGTAGGTATACACGGTGTCGTTGCCCAGGTCGACGGCGAGGACGTGGCCGCCGCCGGGGGCGGTGACGATCTGGTGGGCATGGGGCCCGTCCTGGCCCGGTCCGGGTGCGGGCGCGGTGTGGGCGACCAGTTCCGTGCGCTCCCCCACCGATCCGTCGGCGGCCAGGGGGTGCACCGCGACGCTGCCGGAGGCGTAGTTGGCGCTGAGCAGCCACCGCCCGCCCGGGTGGACCGAGAGGTGACAGGGGCCGGCGCCGCCGGTGGACCGCGTCCCCAGTACCCGGAAGGCGCCGCCCGCGAGGGCGATGGCCGTGACGCCGCCGTTCTCTTGCTCGTCGACGGCGTAGAGCGTGCGGCCGGTGGGGTGCAGGGCGAGGTAGGACGGGTTCTCGACGCCGGTGACGACGGTGCGGGAGGTGACGCCGCCGGTCGCCGCGTCGTACGAGGCGACGCCGACGCCGGTGCCGCCCGGGGTGGTCGAGGTGTACGTGCCCAGGAAGAGCGTCCCGGTCCGGTGCGCCCCCGGCCTCATGGGGTGCGGCGGCCGCGCGCCGGGGCGGCGTTCGCCGCGGGGAAGCGCGGGGGCGGCGGCGAGGGCACCGCCCGTCAGGAGTGCGCCGAGGACGGCGCGGCGGCTGGTGGGCGATGTCATGCGAGGCACCTCGTGGGGTCGGTGGCGTCGGATGTGTCAGCCACAGTGGCCTGCCCCGGCGGCCCGCACAAGAGACGCACCGGCCATGGCGCGGGGCGCCGGCGCGGCGGGCGGTAACGGGCCCGCGACCGGCCGAATTCCGGGCACCCCCTTGACAGCCCGCCCACCTCCCGGGCAATCTTCCGTTAAGCAGAAACTAACTTCCGCAATACGGAAGGAGCGCCGAAACCCTCATGGGCTACCCGGACCAGCGCTTCGATGTGAACCTTTCGATCCTCTTCACGGAACTCCCGCTCCTGGAGCGACCCGCGGCAGCCGCCGCGGCCGGCTTCACGGCGGTCGAGCTGTGGTGGCCGTGGATCGAGACCCCCACCCCTCCGCAAGCCGAACTCGACGCGCTGAAGAAGGCGCTCGACGAGGCGGGCACCCAACTGGTGGGGCTGAACTTCTACGCCGGACAGCTGCCCGGACCCGACCGCGGCGCGCTCTCCGTGCCCGGCACGGAGTCGGACCGCTTCCGGGCCAACATCGAGGTGGCGGCAGACTTCGCCGCCTCGGTCGGCTGCAAGGCCCTCAACGCGCTCTACGGCAACCGGGTCGACGGCGTCGACCCGGCCGCGCAGGACGAACTCGCCCTGGAGAACCTGGTCGTCGCCGCCCGCGCGGCCGACCGGATCGGGGCGGTCCTGCTGATCGAGACCCTGAACAAGCCGGAGTCGCCGCGCTACCCGCTGGTGAGCGCACCGGCCGGGATCGAGGTCGTGGACCGCGTCAACGCGGCGACGGGCCTCGGCAACGCGAAGTTCCTGCTGGACCTGTACCACCTGTCGATGAACGGCGAGGACCTCAGCCAGGTCATCACCGCGTACGCCGACCGGACCGGTCACGTCCAGATCGCGGACAACCCGGGGCGCGGCGCGCCCGGCACCGGCTCGCTCCCGCTGGAGCAGCTCCTCGACGAGCTGACGAAGGCCGGCTACGACGGCTGGGTCGGCCTGGAGTACAAGCCGGGCGACCGGGCGAGCGCCGAGTCCTTCGAGTGGCTCCCGGCCACCGCGCGGGCCGCCCGCCCATAGCGGCGGACTCCCCCTCGTACACACGCTTATCGGAAGGCACCCTCATGAGCAACAACCTCCCCAAGGTTGCGTGGATCGGGCTCGGCATCATGGGTTCGCCCATGTCCGAGAACCTGATCAAGGCCGGATACGACGTCACCGGCTACACCCTGGAGCAGGACAAGGTCGACCGGCTGGCCGCGGCCGGCGGCACCGGCGCCTCCTCGATCGCCGAGGCGGTCAGGGACGCGGACGTGGTCGTCACGATGGTGCCCGCCTCCCCGCAGGTCGAGGCGATCGCGTACGGCCCCGAGGGCATCCTGGAGAACGCGAAGCGCGGCGCGCTCCTGGTCGACATGTCCTCGATCACCCCGCAGACCTCGGTGGACCTGGCGAAGAACGCCGCCGAGAAGGGCATCCGGGTCCTGGACGCCCCCGTCTCCGGCGGCGAGGCCGGCGCCATCGAGGCCGTCCTGTCCATCATGGTCGGCGGCGAGCAGGCCGACTTCGACGCCGCGAAGCCGGTACTCGACGCCCTGGGCAAGACCATCGTGCTCTGCGGTCCGCACGGCTCCGGGCAGACGGTGAAGGCGGCCAACCAGCTGATCGTCGCGGTCAACATCCAGGCCTGCGCCGAGGCCGTCGTCTTCCTGGAGAAGTCCGGGGTCGACCTCGCCGCCGCACTGGACGTCCTGAACGGCGGACTGGCCGGGTCGACCGTGCTGACCCGCAAGAAGGACAACTTCCTGAACCGGGACTTCGCTCCGGGATTCCGGATCGACCTGCACCACAAGGACATGGGCATCGTCACGGACGCCGCCCGCAACGTCGGTGCCGCGCTGCCGGTCGGCGGCGTGGTCGCCCAGCTCGTCGCCTCGCTGCGCGCGCAGGGCGACGGCGGCCTGGACCACTCGGCGCTGTTGCGCTCGGTGGAGCGCCTGTCCGGTCAGCCCGTCCAGGCCTGACCGACGCGGCCGGGCCCCGCTAGGGTCTGTCGTCACACTGCCGTCGTCGCCCGAAGGGCGGCCGTGCGGCGTCAGGCGCGTGCTCTCGGCGTGCCGGCGCCAGGCCCCTGTACTGGACGTACCGGGGTCCGGGGCCGGTACGGCGAGAGAGTGCGTGCATGGCGTCGCGCGGCAGGCGGGACTTTCGAAACACGCCCTAGGGGCCCGGCCGGCACCACCCCCGCCGGGTGCGTACCCCCGGCCCACAGACTTCCGGACGGCGTCGACGCTGACACCTGTCCTGTCGCGCCCAGGCGCCGGCACCGTCCGGAACACCTCTCCACCATGAATTTCAACAAACTGTTGACGTCGGGTTCGGGGCGTACTTACGCTCCTGGAGCCCCTGGGCCCCCAGGCCGTCGCAGTTCAGCAGCTCCCGTACGGAAGGTCGCCCCGACACCATGACGCAGCGCGTGCTTACGACCGAGTCCGGCGCCCCGGTCGCCGACAACCAGAACTCCGCCACCGCCGGCGCCGGCGGCCCGATCCTGCTCCAGGACGGTCACCTCCTGGAGAAGCTCGCCCGCTTCAACCGGGAGCGCATCCCGGAGCGCGTGGTGCACGCCCGGGGCTCCGGCGCGTACGGCTACTTCGAGGTCACCGACGACGTCACCGGTTTCACCCGCGCCGACTTCCTCTCCGAGGTGGGCCGCCGCACCGAGACGTTCATCCGGTTCTCGACGGTCGCCGACTCGCTGGGCGGCGCGGACGCGGTGCGTGACCCGCGCGGCTTCGCGCTCAAGTTCTATACGGACGAGGGCAATTACGACCTCGTCGGCAACAACACCCCGGTGTTCTTCATCAAGGACCCGATCAAGTTCCCCGACTTCATCCACTCGCAGAAGCGCGACCCGTTCACGGGCCGTCAGGAGGCGGAGAACGTCTGGGACTTCTGGGCGCACGCCCCGGAGGCGACGCATCAGGTCACCTGGCTGATGGGCGACCGCGGCATCCCGGCCTCGTACCGCCACATGAACGGCTACGGCTCGCACACCTACCAGTGGACGAACGCGGCGGGCGAGGCCTTCTACGTCAAGTACCACTTCAAGACCAACCAGGGCGTGCGCTCGCTCTCGGCCGACCAGGCCGCGGAGCTCGTCGGCAAGGACGCCAACTCCCACCAGACGGACCTGCTCCAGGCCATCGAGCGCGGCGTGAACCCGTCCTGGACCCTGCACGTGCAGGTGATGCCGGCCGCCGAGGCCGCGGACTACCGGTTCAACCCGTTCGACGTGACCAAGGTGTGGCCGCACAGCGACTACCCGCTCCAGCGGGTGGGCCGGCTGGTCCTGGACCGCAACCCGGACAACGTCTTCGCCGAGGTGGAGCAGGCCGCGTTCTCCCCCAACAACTTCGTGCCCGGCATCGGTCCCTCCCCGGACAAGATGCTCCAGGGCCGGCTGTTCGCCTACGCGGACGCGCACCGCTACCGGCTGGGCGTCAACCACACCCACCTGCCGGTGAACGCTCCGCGCACAGCGGTCGTCGACAACTACGGCCGCGACGGGATGCACGCCACGCGCAACGGGGCCCGGCACGACAAGAACTACGAGCCCAACTCGCACGCGGGCCCCGCCCAGACGGACGCGGCGCACTCCGCCCCGCTGGCCGTCCACGGCTGGACCGGCACGCACGAGGCGCCTGCCCACACGAAGGACGACGACTTCTTCCAGGCGGGCGAGCTGTACCGGCTGATGTCGGACGACGAGAAGGGCCGGCTGATCGCCAACATCGCGGGGGGCCTCTCGCAGGTCACGCGCGACGACGTGATCGAGAAGAACCTTGCCCACTTCCACGCCGCGGATGCCGAGTACGGCAAGCGCGTGGAGGAGGCCGTCCGCGCCCTGCGCGAGGACTGAGCCTCCCCCAGTGCCCTGCTCGCGTCGCCGCGCCCGCCCGGATGAGGGGTTGCGCGGAGCGCGGGCAGGAGGGGGTGTCTGGCGGATACCCCCGGGGCCGCGGCGGTGGTGCGATGCCAGTGCGGTGGTGCGGGTGGCGGTCCGGTCTCCTGACCTGAAGGAGCTTGGGCCCGCCGCCTCCTCGCCCCCGCCGCGGCCCCTGTTCTTTCCCTTCAGCCAGGGCGTGAAGTACGGATTACGGTCCCGTGCTCCACGCCCTTTCGCGTGCGGGTCCACGGGGTGAACGGTTCCGTCCTCAATCGCCGGACGGGCTCGGTTTGCCCTGGGCCAGGCCCTCGCGGCTTCAGGGCCCCGCCCTGACGGTTTCCGTCCTCAATCGCCGGACGGGCTTGGGTTGCATCGCCGAACGCGCCGGGTTGCAACGCCGGACGGGCTTGGGTTGCAACGCCGAACGCGCCGGGTTGCAACGCCGGACGGGCTTGGGTTGCAACGCCGAACGCGCCGGATTGCAACGCTGGACGCGCCGGGTTGCGCCGCTGGACGCGCCGGGTTGCGCCGCGGACGCGCGGAAGAATCACTGCGGACATCGCGTGACACCACCGCGAACTCGCGCCTCATCACCGCGAACCTCGCGCCTCATCACCGCGGACGGCCGGCAAAATCAAGCCCGTCCGGCGATTGAGGACGTCTTTTCAGCCCGTCCGGCGATTGAGGACGTCTTTTCAGCCCGTCCGGCGATTGAGGACGTCTTTTCAGCCCGTCCGGCGATTGAGGACACGCCGCCGCCCCGTCGGGCGGCAACACTGCGGCCCCCGACCCCCGTTGAACGGGGAGGCGGGGGCCGCAGGCCCGACGGGTCAGGCAGACGCGAACGGGCGGATCGCCGTCGGCGCGTGGCCCGGTTCCGTCGCGACGTCCTCGAACTCGTTGACCGACGCGATATCCGTACCGCTCATCGCGATGTTCGTGACCCGCTCCAGGATCGCCTCCACGACCACCGGCACCCGGAACTCCGCCGCCAGCTTCTTCGCCTCCTCGAAGGCCGGCAGCAACTGATCCGGCTCGGTGACCCGGATCGCCTTGCAGCCCAGGCCCTCGACGACCTTGACGTGGTCCACGCCGTAGGCGCCCAGCTCAGGGGAGTTGAGGTTCTCGAACTCCAGGTTGACCTGGAAGTCGATGTCGAAGTTGCGCTGCGCCTGGCGGATCAGCCCCAGGTAGGAGTTGTTCACCAGGACGTGCACGTACGGGATGCGGTGCTGCGCGCCGACCGCGAGCTCCTCCAGCATGAACTGGAAGTCGTAGTCGCCGGAGAGCGCGACGACGGAACCCTCGGGATCGGCCGTCGCGACGCCCAGCGCGGCCGGGATCGTCCAGCCGAGCGGGCCCGCCTGGCCGCAGTTGATCCAGTGGCGCGGCCGGTAGACGTGCAGCATCTGCGCGCCCGCGATCTGGGAGAGGCCGATCGTGGTGACGTACCGGGTCTCGGGGCCGAACGCCCGGTTCATCTCCTCGTACACGCGCTGCGGCTTCAGCGGCACGTTGTCGAAGTGTGTGCGCCGCTGGAGCGTCGCCTTGCGCTCCTGCGTGGCGGCGGCCCACTGCGAGCGGTCCTTCAGCCCGCCTGCCGCCTTCAGTTCGCGCGCCACCTCGACGAACAGCTCCAGGGCCGCCTTGGCGTCGGAGGCGATGCCGAGGTCGGGGGCGAAGATCCTGCCCAGCTGGGTGGGCTCGATGTCGACGTGGACGAACGTGCGGCCCTTGGTGTAGACGTCCAGCTTGCCGGTGTGCCGGTTGGCCCAGCGGTTGCCGATGCCGAGGACGAAGTCGGACTCCAGGAAGTTCGCGTTGCCGTAGCGGTGCGAGGTCTGGAGGCCGACCATGCCCGCGTTGAGCTCGTGGTCGTCGGCGAGGATGCCCCAGCCCATCAGGGTGGGGACGACCGGGACTCCGGTCAGTTCGGCGAACTCCACCAGGAGTTCACAGGCGTCGGCGTTGATGATGCCGCCGCCCGCGACGATCAGCGGGCGCTCGGAGGCGTTCAGCATCTCCAGGGCGCGCTCGATCTGCTTGCGGCTCGCGGCGGGCTTGTGCACCGGCAGCGGCTCGTACAGATCGGGGTCGAACTCGATCTCGGTGAGCTGCACGTCGATCGGCAGGTCGATGAGGACCGGGCCGGGCCGGCCGGTGCGCATCAGGTGGAACGCCTGCTGGAAGACGCCCGGGACCTGCGCGGCCTCCAGGACGGTCGTGGCGGCCTTGGTGACCGGGCCGGCGATCGACGCGATGTCGACCGCCTGGAAGTCCTCCTTGTGGAGCACCGCGGTCGGGGCCTGGCCGGTGATGCACAGGATCGGGATCGAGTCCGCGATGGCGGAGTAGAGACCGGTGATCATGTCGGTGCCGGCCGGTCCCGACGTGCCGATGCAGACGCCGATGTTCCCCGGGCGGGCCCGGGTGTAGCCCTCCGCCATGTGGGAGGCGCCTTCGACGTGGCGGGCGAGCGTGTGATGAACCCCGCCGGAGGCCTTGAGGGCCGCGTAGAAGGGGTTGATCGCCGCGCCCGGCACACCGAACGCGTTGCTGACGCCTTCGCGCTTGAGGATCTCAACTGCCGCTCGGGCAGCGGTCATTCGAGGCATTGAGTGCTCCTGGCTCGGACCTGGGTGGAGTCGGGCTCTGTCGCGCCACCTGAGAGCACCAATTCCGCATTACGGAAGTTTGATTCTGCTATACGGAAGCAAATCTAAAGCGCGCCCGGACAACCGTCAAGAGAGGCGGCCCCGGGCGCCACAAGCGCGGACGGGGCCGGCGAAGTACCCCAAGTCCCTCTCGGCGACCTCGCTCTTGGTGGAGCATGGAGGTACGGAGCGGAGCGGGCCCGGAATCCGGGCGCATGGTGGTCGGCCGTAGTGGGGAGTCCGAGGGTGGAATCAGTGCCGGTACGGTGCCCGGCCTGCCGCCGCGACCACGCGTACCTGACTCCCGTCTATCCGTGCCCGTGCGGCGCACCGACCGCCCCGCCCCTGCTGCGCGGCGCCCCCGTCACGCCGATCACCCACCGCACCTGGAACGACGACTGGGTGACCGTGCGCTGCCGGGGGTGCGGCCGGCACGACCAGTGGCCGCAGCCGGAGCTCTGCTGCCCGTGCGGGGCCGTGCTGCGGATTCCGGTCCGTCCGGTGGCGGCGCCGGGCCGCGCGGGCGGCTCGTCCTCCCGGTCCGTGCGGCCGTCGCACATACCGCTGCCGCGTACGGCCGCGGCCCCGCGGCCGCCCTTCCGGCCGCTGACGATCCGTACCGCGCGCGACGCGGTCGGCGCCGCCGCGCTGTACCTGAAGTGGCTGGGCTACCGCGATGTCGCGCAGCCCGCCGAACGCCCGGCGTCCCGGATCGATCTGCGGGCGGCCGGGCTGATCGCCCAGGTCGACTCCACCACCCGGCCGACCACGCTCCGCGACGTCGAATGCCTCTGGCTCAACGCGCTGAGCACGTCGGTGACGAGCGTGTTCTTCTCGCTGGCGGGGTACGCGCCGGATGCCCGGGAGCGGGCGGACGGGCTCGGCATCCCCCTGTTCGTCATGGACCTCACCGGCACCCCGCAACCGGTGAACAGCCCGGCGGACGAACTGCTCAGCACCGGCGCCTGAGCCCGATACCGCATGACCCGGAGCGACGTCGCGCCATACTTGAGCATGCGCATCCGCCCCGCCCGCCGCTCGGATCTCCCGCTCCTCCAGGACATCGAGCGCGCCGCAGGCGAACCCTTCCGTACCCTCGGCATGTCCTGCGTGGCCGACGACGACCCCCCGCCCCTGGAACTGCTGGACGGCTACCGCGAGGCCGGCCGCGCCTGGGTGACCGCGGGAACCGACGACCGGCCACTCGGCTATCTGATCGCCGACCCGGTCGACGGCGCCGCCCACATCGAACAGGTCTCCGTCCACCCGTCGGCCGCCCGGCACGGGCTGGGCAGCGCCCTCATCGACCACGCCGCCGACTGGGCCGCGACGGAGCGGCTGAACGCACTTACCCTGACCACGTTCTCCCACGTCCCGTGGAACGCGCCGTACTACGCCCGGCTCGGCTTCCGCGTCCTGACGGAATCCGGCCTCACGGACGGGCTGCGAAAGATTCGCGCCGAGGAGGCGGAACACGGCCTCGACCGGTGGCCGCGGGTCTGCATGAGGCGCGACGTGCCGCACCTCACAGAAACCGTCCGGCCACAGTGAGTGCTATCGGTCACGTTCGAGCCAGGGGCCACAGATGTTCGGTCCGTTGTCAGTGGCGGGCCCTAGAGTGGGGCGCATGGTCTTAACTCCACGACTCTCTCCACCCGCGACACCTGCGAGATCCGCGAGATCCGCGATCTCGGCAACGCCCGCGACACCCGCCTCATCCGTGTCATCCACGACTCCGTCGCACAGCACCTTTCCCGCACAGCCGGCCCACCCCGCCGCCGTCGAGGCGAACGAGGCGATCCGCGCGCTCGTGGACGCGCGCGCCGGCCAGGACTGGTCCCCCGTGGAGTCCGCGGCCTACGAGGTGCTCCTGATCGAGTGGGCGGCCGCGACGCAGGGCACCGCGGGCGACATCATCGAAGCCGCCTGACGGAGCCCCGGCGCACGTCCGCACCGCTCACCGGCCGTAGTTCTCCCGCAGTTCGATCTTCCGGACCTTCCCGCTGACCGTCATCGGGAAGGTCTCCATGATCTGGAGCAGGCGCGGGACCTTGTAGTGCGCCAACTGCTCGTGGCAGAAGTCCCTGACCTCCTCCATGCTCGGCGGATCGGCCGGGTCCGAGGGGATGACGCAGGCCAGGATCTCCTCGCCGTACCGCTCGTCCGCCACCCCCACCACCTGCACGTCGGCGATCTTCGGGTGCCGGTAGAGGAACTCCTCGACCTCCCGCGGATACACGTTCTCGCCACCCCGGATGATCACGTCCTTGATCCGGCCGACGATCTGTACGTAGCCGTCCTCACGCATCACCGCGAGGTCCCCGGTGTGCATCCAGCGCCCCGCGTCGATCGCCTCGGCGGTCCGCTCGGGCTGCTCCCAGTAGCCGAGCATCACGCTGTAGCCACGGGTGCAGAGTTCGCCCGACGCACCGCGCTCCAGCGTCACACCCGTCGTCGGGTCGACGACCTTGACCTCGATGTGCGGCATCACGCGGCCGACCGTGCCGGTGCGGCGCTCCAGGTCGTCGTCGCGGCGGGTCTGGGTGGAGACCGGGGAGGTCTCCGTCATTCCGTAACAGATGGACACCTCGGCCATGTGCATCTCGGCGACGACCCGCTTCATCACCTCCACCGGGCAGGGGGATCCGGCCATGATGCCGGTGCGCAGCGAGGAGAGGTCGTACGAGGCGAAGGCGGGGAGGTTCAGCTCCGCGATGAACATGGTGGGGACGCCGTACAGCGAGGTGCAGCGCTCCTGTTCCACTGCGGCGAGGACGGCGGCCGGCTCGAAGGCGGGGACCGGGATCACGATGCAGGCGCCGTGCGAGGTGATGCCGAGGTTGCCCATCACCATGCCGAAGCAGTGGTAGAACGGCACCGGCAGACATACCCGGTCCTGTTCGGTGTAGGCGACCAGCTCCCCGACGAAGTAGCCGTTGTTGAGGATGTTGTGGTGGGAGAGGGTGGCTCCCTTGGGGAAGCCGGTCGTGCCGGAGGTGTACTGGATGTTGATCGGGTCGTCGCAGGACAACGCGGCCTCGCGGGTGGCCAGTTGTTCCGCGGTCACCGCTCCGGAGACGGCGAGCAGGTCGTCCCAGGAGGGGTCGCCGATGTAGTGCACGGCGCGCAGGGCGGGGCAGTCGGCCCGGACCTCGTCGACCAGCGCCCGGTAGTCGCTGGTGCGGTGCGCGAGCGAGGCGACCAGGAGGGAGACCCCGGACTGCTTCAGCACGTACGCCAGCTCGTGCGCGCGGTAGGCGGGATTGATGTTGACCATGACGGCGCCGATGCGCGCGGTCGCGTACTGGACGAGCACCCACTCCGGGCAGTTGACGGCCCAGATCCCGACCCGGTCCCCCTTGCCCACGCCCGAGGCCATGAGCGCCCGGGCCAGTTCGTCGACGGCCGCGCCGAACTCGGCGTAGGTCCAGCGCCGCCCGGACGGTGCGTCGACGAGCGCCTCCCGGCCGGAGTACGCCTGGACCGCCCGGTCGAGGTTGCGCCCGATGGTGTCGCCGAGCAGGGGGGTCGTGCCGGTGCCGTGGGCGTAGGACGGTTCGGTCATGTCAGGTCCCCCTCGCTGTACTCGGTTCCGGTGCCCTGGGCGGTGCGCTCGCGCAGTTCGATGCGGCGGATCTTGCCCGAGACGGTCTTGGGAAGCTCCGCGAACTCCAGCCGGCGGACCCGCTTGTACGGGGCGAGTACGGCCCGGGAGTGAGCGAAGAGCGCCTTGGCGGTGTCCGGTCCGGGCTCCCAGCCCTCGGCGAGCACGATGTACGCCTTCGGGACGGACAGCCGCACCGGGTCGGGGGCCGGCACGACAGCGGCCTCGGCGACGGCCTCGTGCTCCAGCAGGGCGCTCTCCAGCTCGAACGGGGAGATCTTGTAGTCGGAGGCCTTGAAGACGTCGTCGGCGCGGCCGACGTAGGTGAGGTAGCCGTCGGCGTCGCGGGAGCCGATGTCGCCGGTGCGGTAGTAGCCGCCCGCCATGGCCTCGGCGGTGCGGTCCGGGTCGCCGTGGTAGCCGGTCATCAGGCCGACCGGGTGGCCCGAGAGGTCGAGCGAGATCTCGCCCTCGACGGCGCCGGGTTCACCGCTGACCGGATCGAGGAGAACGACCTTGAAGCCGGGACTCGGGCGTCCCATCGAACCGGCCTTCAGGACCTGGCCGGGGGTGTTGGCGACCTGGACGGCGGTCTCGGTCTGGCCGAAGCCGTCGCGGATCGTGACACCCCACGCCCTGCGGACCGTCTCGATGACCTCGGGGTTCAGCGGTTCGCCCGCCGCGACGACCTCGCGCGGCGGGGTCTTCAGCTGGGAGAGGTCGGCCTGGATGAGCATGCGCCAGACGGTGGGCGGGGCGCAGAAGCTGGTGACGCCGGAGCGGTCCATCTCGGCCATCAGCCGGCCGGCGTCGAAGCGGGTGTAGTTGAAGATGAAGACGGTCGCCTCGGCGCTCCACGGGGCGAAGAGGTTGGACCAGGCGTGCTTGGCCCAGCCGGGCGAGGAGATGTTGAGGTGGACGTCTCCGGGCTTGAGCCCGATCCAGTACATCGTCGACAAGTGGCCGACGGGGTAGGAGACATGGGTGTGCTCGACGAGCTTGGGGCTGGCGGTGGTGCCGGAGGTGAAGTAGAGCATCAGCGGTTCGTCGGCGTCGGTCTCGCGGTCCGCCGTGAACGTCTCCGGCTGCTCGTCGGCCCCGGTGTAGGAGATCCAGCCGTCGGTTTCGGCGCCGACGGAGATCCTGGTGTAGTCGCCGGGCACCTCGTCGAACTTGGCGGTGTCGGCGTCCCGGACCAGGACGTGCCGGACCCGGCCGCGCTCGACCCGGTCACGCAGGTCGACGGGGCCCAGCAGCGGCGTCGCGGGGATGACGACCGCGCGCAGCTTCATCGCGGCGAGCGCGGTCTCCCAGAGCTCGGTCTGGTTGCCGAGCATGACGAGGATGCGGTCGCCCTCCCGTACCCCCTGGGCGCGGAGCCAGTTCGCGGCCTGGTTGGAGCGGGCGGACATCCGGGCGAAGGACATCTCGGTGCGCCGGCCGTCCTCCTCCACGATGTGCAGGGCGGTGCGGTCGTTGTCCCGGGCGATGACGTCGAACCAGTCGAGCGCCCAGTTGAAGTGGTCGCTGCGGGGCCAGCGGAAGCCCTCGTAGGCCGCGGTGTAGTCCTCGCGGTGCCGCAGCAGAAAGTCCCGGGCGGCCCGGAACGTCTCCGTCGCGCTGGATGCCGACATGTGCCCTCCTCATTGCGGACCGGACCGGTCACCGTCGTGGGCCGGTCGTTTAACATCATGTAAACAGTGACCCAGGTCTCACCACCCCCGAACGGGGGTGACGCGGGGGAGGCTGAACCCCTGGGGCCGGGCAGAGAGGCGTCAGCGTGTCCGAATCGGTCGATGCGGTCGAGATGCAAGCGGCGCTGCTGCGGCTGCGCCGGACGAGCGGGCTGCCCGTGGCCTTCGGCGGGCTGCTCTCCGACACCCGCCACGCCAGGATCGCGGAGCTGAACGGGGCGCAGACCCAGGCTCTGCGGGGGCTCGTGATCTCGGCGGGCAGTGGCCTCGGCGGGAAGGCGATCGCGCTGTCGCGGCCGTGCGCGGTGACCGATTACCACTCCTCGCGCCACATCAGCCACGAGTACGACCTGGCCGTGGCCGCGGAGGGCCTGCGCTCGGTGGTCGCCGTGCCCGTCGTCGTACGCCGCAAGGTGCGGGGTGTGCTGTACGGGGCGCTGCGCGAGCCCCTCACGCTCGGGGACCGCACGTTCGACGCGGCGGTCGCGGCGGCCCGCGACGTGGAGCAGGCCCTGGTCGTGCGGGACGAGGTGCAGCAGTTGCTCGCCGTGACCCGGGAGGAGGTCACCGACCCCCGGGCCGTCCCGGGGGCGTGGGAGGACGTCCGGGAGGCGCACCGCGAGTTGCGCGCCCTCGCGCCGAAGGTCGTCGACCCGGCACTGCGCGACGAGTTGCTCGCGGTGTGCGGGCGGCTCGCCGCCGCGGCGGGTGCGCGGGTGCCCAGGGCACGCGAGTACCGGCTGTCGCCGCGCGAGGTCGACGTCCTCGCCTGTGTCGCGGCGGGCGCGACGAACGCGGTGGCGGCGGACCGGCTCGGGCTGCGGCCGGAGACGGTGAAGGGCTATCTGCGCTCCGCGATGCGGAAGCTGGGCGCGCACACCCGGCTGGAAGCGGTCGTCGCGGCCCGGCGGGCGGGGCTGCTGCCGTAGGTTCGGCGGCGAGGAGGTGAGGGACATGGTGTCCACCCATCAGTACCTGGCGTTCGCGGCGATGTCGCTGCTGGTGATCGTCATTCCGGGGCCGAGCGTGCTGTTCGTGATCGGGCGGGCCCTCGCGCACGGCCGGCGCACCGCGCTGGCCACGGTGCTGGGGAACGTGGCCGGCAGTTACGTGCTGGTGATCGCGGTCGCGCTGGGGATCGGTTCGCTCGTCGAGCGGTCGGCAACGGTGTTCCTGGCGGTGAAGCTCGCGGGGGCTGCGTATCTGGTCTTCCTGGGCGTGCAGGCGTTCCGGCACCGGCGGGAGATGAACCTGGGCGCGGTGGCGACGCCGGGGCGGCCCGCGCGCGGCGATGTGCGGACGGTGCTGGACGGGGTGCTCGTCGGGGTCACCAACCCCAAGGGGATCGTGTTCTTCGCCGCCGTGCTGCCGCAGTTCGTGGACGCCTCGACGGGTCGTCTCCCGGCGCAGATGCTGCTGTTGGGCCTGGTGCCGATCGCCATCGGTCTGGTGACGGACACGCTGTGGGGTCTCGGTGCGTCGGCGGCCCGCAGCTGGTTCGCCCGCTCCGACCGGCGGCTGTCCATGATCGGCGGGGCGGGCGGGTTCGCGATGATCGGCCTCGGCGTGACGGTGGCGGCGACCGGCCGCGCGGACTGAGCGCCACCCTCTGGCGGGACGCACCCGTTCAGCGGTCGAAGTCGATGAACGGGGCGAAGCGGACGCCGTCACCGGCGCCGTCGGGGGCCTCCTTCGTCATCACGGAGAGCAGGGCCACCGCCTCGTCCGTGACGTCGTCCCGCTCGGCGGCGGTGAAGGGACGCAGCTCCTGCACGGTGACCGCCGTCGGCGCGCCGCCCCCGCCGGGCTCCAGCCGCCAGATCGCCGCGAGGAAGCCGTCGACCAGGACGCTGCCGTACGCCTGGTTCCCCACCCCGTTGCGGCCCTTGAGCGGCGGCGGAATCACGCGGGTGCGGTCCGCGTGGCCGAGCAGGACGTTGTCGAACTCGGGCAGGAAGCGCGGCGGGGCGGGGGTGTCCTCGGCGGGGCGCGGGGCGTCGGGCAGGTCGAAGAGTTCGACGCCGTTCTCGTCCCGGAAGGTGACCAGCCGCGGGCGGAGCCGTTCGAAGACCTCGCGCAGCCGGGTCAGCCCGGCCCACGCCTGCATGTCCCTGACCGAAGCGGGCCCGAAGGCGGCGAGGTAGCGCAGCACGGTGCCGTCGGGCGCGGGGACCGGTGCGGAGGGCGCGGCGAGCCACTGCTCCGCGGTGGTCAGCGCGACCTGCCCGCTCCTGCCCCACACCCCGCGCGGCGTGATCTGCACGAGCGGCAGCAGACAGCGCGCGGCCGTGCTCAGCGCCTGCGGGTCCGCGTCCGGCCACTCGACGAGGAGCCGTTCGCGGATCTCCTTCGGGGTACGCGGCGCCTGTTCGACGTACGTCCTGCTGAGGTCGCGGAGCCGGTCCAGGTCCACACCCACGAGCCGCTTGCGGAAGATCCTGAGCTCCCGGTCACGTGCCTCCTGCACGAGGGGACGCAGGGTCAGGGCGTCGTCGGCGGTATGGGTGTGGACGGTGGAGCGCAGCGTGACGATGCGCACGACGTCGCGCGACTCCATGAGCGCGGCGAGCTCGGCCGGCTCGAAACCCTCCAGGCGGGCGAGGAGCTGGTAGTACGGCGGCTTGGTGTTCTGCGCCTGGAGGCCGACGAGGTGGCGTACGGCGTCCTCGGCGCTCATCACCGTACGACGGAGCAGGAGTTGGCGCTCCAGGGTCGCGCGCCCCAGCGCCCGCGGCGAGAGCACGGCGGGCGGGGCGGCGGCGGAGGTCTTCTTCTTCACGGCCATGGACGGCACGCTACGCGGCCATGCGGTCAGCTCCGGTCCTGATGGTGCGGCTTCTTCGCCGGCACGTCCTGCGCCATGCCGCTGCCCGGCGGGATCCCGGATTGCGCGTCGGACACCCGCATCATGGACCGGTGATCAGCGTCGTGTTCGCCGTCCTGACCGCGCTCAGCAACGGCGCGGCCTCCGTCCTCCAGCGCCGCGCCGCAAGCACCGCCCCCGACAGCGAGGCGATGCGGCTGTCGCTGATCGGCCATCTGCTGCGCCAGAAGGTGTGGCTGGCCGGCATCGGCCTGGTGATCGTCGCGGCCGTCTGCCAGGCCGTGGCGCTGGCCACCGGTCCCATCGCCGTGGTGCAGCCGATCTTCGTGATCGAGCTGCCGGCGACGCTCCTGATGGCGAGCTTCGTCATGCGGGTGCGGCTGCCCCGGCCCGTGTGGTTCGGGGTGGCCGCCGTGACGGCGGGCCTGGCCCTCGGCATGGCGTCGGCCGCTCCGGGTGGTGGCAGCGCCACGGTGCACGGGGCGGCGTGGGTGCCGGCGCTGATCCTGACGGGCCTGTTCGAGGCGGCGCTGATCGCGGGCGCCCTGGCCACCCGCGGCAATCCCCGGGCGGCACTGCTGGGCCTGGCCGCCGCCTGTGCGTACGCGCTCACCGCCGCCCTGATGAAGGACGCCATGGCCCGGCTCGACGGCGGCGGCGGGGTGACGGCGCTCTTCACGTCCTGGCAGCTCTACGCGATGGCCGTGGCGGGCGTCGGCGCGCTGTTCCTCCTTCAGAACGCGCTGCAGGCGGGCACACTGGTCGCGGTCCAGCCGTGTCTGACCCTGGGCGACGCCCTGATCAGCATCCTGTACGGAGTGACCCTGTTCGGCGAGGACCTGCGCACCGGCTGGTGGCTGCTGCCCGAACTGCTCGCGCTCGGCCTGATCGCCGCGGGCTGCGTGGAACTGGCGCGTTCGCCCCTGGCCTCCGGGAACGCGACAGCCCCGGCCCGTAGGCGGCGGGTCGACTGAGACGCCGCGTACGGGCCGGGGCCGGGGCGCTCACGCCGGACGCCTGCCAGTGGCCAGTTGCTACTTGCTGACCGCGAACCGCATCAGGGCCTGCTCGTCGCCCTGCTTGATCTTCCCCGTCTCGTTGATCACCTCGAGCTTCCAGCTCCCGCCGGCCCGCATGGCCTTGGCCACGGCGCAGCCGTTGTCGTTGCTGAGCAGGCTCGGCCAGATGTCGGCGACCTGCTGGGAGCTGCCACCCGTCGCGTCGTACACCTTGAAGCTGATGTTGCGCGCGCTCTGGAAGGAGCTGTGCTTCTTGTACGCGGCAGCGATGAAGACGATGGACGTGATGTTCGTCGGCACCCGGGCGAAGTCGACGGTCACGGTCTCGTCGTCGCCGTCACCGTGCCCGGTCTGGTTGTCGCCGCTGTGCAGCAGCGAGCCGTTGCCCAGCGGGTCCAGGGAGTCCAGGCCGGCCAGACGGACGGGCTCCGCGCCCTGCATCGCGATGGCGATCAGGTCGAGGTCGGTGCCCTTCTTCTGACGAAGCTTCCCCATCAGCCCGCCACTGGCACCGACCGTGGGGTCCCAGGAGACCCCGATGGACAGGTGGGTGACCCCGTCCAGATCCGCCGGGCCGTCTTCCTTCTTCAACGTGATCATGCGTGATCCTCTTCGTGGCGAGATTCCTACAGGTCGAGTGTGCCTGGTGTCCCCCGGATGCATCCCATCAGGGGCAAAATTTCGACCAAGTGTTGGACGGGTCAGGACGCATTGTCCTGCGTCGGCACGATGCCGGAGGGCTTGCCCGCGTGATAAGGGTCCGCGGTCTCCACGACGCCGCGGGCGCACAGCCCCTCGATGTCGCTGGGGCTGCGGCCCAGGTCGGCGAGGATCTGCTCGGTGTGCCGGCCCGCCTCGGGCACCGGGTCCATCCGCGTTCCGACCCCGCCGAGGTCCACCGGTGGCAGAAGTGCCTGTACGGGGCCGGGGGCGCCGGGCACGGACACTTCACGCCAGCGGTCGCGTTCGGTGAGCGCGGGGTGGTCGAGGAACTCCGCGACGGAGTTCACGCCGGCGTTGGCGATGGCCGCCCGGTCCAGGAGTTCCCCGGCCTCCTCGCTGCCGAGGCCGGCGAACCGTGCGGCGACGATCGCGTTGAGTTCCTCGCGGTGGGCGACCCGGTCCGGTCCGGTGACGAACCGGGGGTCGTCGACGAGCCCGGGCAGGCCGAGGACGGTGACGCACAGGGCGTCCCACTCCCGCTCGTTCTGGATGGAGAGCATGACGTCCTTGCCGTCGGCGGCGGTGAAGGGGCCGTACGGCGCGATCGTGGCGTGCTGCGCGCCGATCCGCGGCGGCTGGGTGCCGCCGTAGCGCGTGTAGTACGCGGGCTGGCTCATCCACTCGGCGAGAGCGTCGAAGAGGGAGACCTCGACGGAGGGGGCGCGGCCGGTGGTGGCCCGGGTGAAGAGGGCGGACAGGATGCCGCTGTAGGCGTACATGCCGCCGGCGATGTCCGCGACGGAGATGCCCGAGCGCGCGGGTTCGTCGGGCGAGCCAGTGATCGACAGCAGGCCGGTCTGGCACTGCACCAGGAGGTCGTACGCCTTGCGTCCGGACCACGATCCGCTGGTGCCGTAACCGCTGACCGTACAGGTGATGAGGGAGGGGTGCCGGGCCTGGAGGGCGGCGGCGCCGAGGCCCGTCCGGTCCGCCGCGCCGGGGGCGAGGTTCTGTACGAACACATCGGCTCCGGCGATGAGTTCATCGAGGATCTCGCGCCCCTCGGGTGCCTTGATGTCCAGGGTCAGGGATTCCTTGGAGCGGTTGAGCCAGACGAAATAGCTGGCCTGTCCGTGCACGGTCGTGTCGTAGCGGCGGGCGAAGTCGCCGCCGCCGGGGCGCTCGACCTTGATGACGCGGGCGCCGAGGTCGGCCAGCTGGCGGGTGGCGAAGGGCGCCGCGACGGCCTGTTCCAGACTGACGACGGTGATGCCCGCGAGCGGGAGCGGAAGCGGTTCGGTCATGCGCACATGATCCCGGGCCGTCGCGTGCGTACGTGCCCGGCGCGTCACCGCTCAGGCGGACGGCTCCGGCACCACCAGCGGCGTTCCGAGGCGCTGGTGCCCGCCACTGGCGAGCATGCGTACCTCTCCGCGCTCGCTGATCTCCGCACGGACGATGCCGGTCTCGTCCTCGTAGACCGGGTATCCGCCCGCCCCGGACTGCGCGGTCCGGCGGACGATCACCGTGTCGTCCTCCACGGCGGACGTCTGAAACACCAGCTGGTAGCTCTCCGGGTAATCCATGACGGCCTCCTCACGACGGCCTTCGGGGGCAGTACGCGGGCCGGCCTGTGCGGCGGGCTCCGACTGCGCGGCGTCCGCGCTCCGGCCCGCACCTTCCATGGTCTCGCACACCTGCCGTCCCCGCCCGTGCACGCCCGCACGGTGCGGGCCCGGGCCCTGGCTGCCTATCCTGAAGGGGTATGGGGAGTTCAAAGGCAATCGGACCGATAGGCCCTTTTGCTCCCGCGTCGTACGGCAGGCATGACCCGGGATCCCCGACACCGGGAAGGGAATCGTCATGGAAGGTGCCGACCGGGGCGACGATGTGTACCAGCCCCAGCAGCCGGAGGCGTCCGACCCCGTCGAGCAGCTCGACACGGCGGACACCCTGGACAACCGGCAGCTCACCGACGTCCTGGACGAGGGGTACTCGCCACCCGAGCGACCGTGGGTCGTGGAGGACCGGGGCACCACCGGGTCCGAGCAGCTCAGCGGGGAGACTCTGGACGGCCGGCTGGCCCGGGAGCTGCCCGAGACCGCCGATCCGCCCGGCGACGACGTGGGCGACCTGTCCAACGGGGACGGCGAGGTCTGGGACTCCGAGGTCGGGGACGCACGCGCCGGACGGCTCACCCGCGACCTCGACCTCGACGAACCGGACAGCATGGCGGGCGAGGACGTCGGGATCGACGGGGCGGCCGCCTCCGCCGAGGAGGCGGCCATGCACGTCATTCCGGACGCCCAGACGTAGACGCGCAAGCAGACGCCTGAGAAGAGCCGCCGCGGTCCGGGGGCACTCAGCCTGCCCCGGCGACCACCCCTCGCAGGATCACCGCACCCACCACAGGACCCACCACAACCACACCCATCACAGGGGAGAGTCACATGCCGTACATCACCGTCGGCCGGGAGAACTCCGCCGGGATCGAGCTGTACTACGAGGACCACGGGACGGGCAGGCCCGTCGTCCTGATCCACGGCTTCCCGCTGAACGGAGCCTCGTGGGAGAAGCAGCTGCCGGTCCTGCTCGGGGCCGGATACCGGGTCATCACGTACGACCGGCGCGGCTTCGGACGGTCCGACCGGCCCACGGACGGCTACGACTACGACACCTTCGCGGCCGACCTGAACGCGGTGATGGAGAAGCTCGATCTCCAGGACGCCGTACTCGTCGGGTTCTCCATGGGGACCGGAGAGGTCACCCGCTACCTCGGCAACCACGGCTCGGGGCGGGTCGGTCTGGCCGTGCTGGTGGCGCCGGTGCCGCCGTTCCTGCTGAAGACGGACGACAACCCGGAGGGGGTCGACCAAAGCGTCTTCGACGGCATCATCAGCGCCATCGTGGCGGATCGGCCCGCCTATCTGACGGACTTCCTCGACGCGTTCAACAACACCGACCAGCTCGGCGGCACCCGGATCAGCGAGCAGGCGCTGCGCTCCCAGTGGACGGTGGCCACCGGTGCGGCGGCCCACGCCACCCTGGCGTGCGTCCCGACCTGGCTGACGGACTTCCGCGACGATCTGCCGAAGAACGACGTGCCGACGCTCGTCGTGCAGGGTGACCAGGACCGCATCCTGCCGATCGACTCCACCGGGCGCAGGCTGCCCGACCTCATCCGCGACAGCCGTCTCGTGGAGATCGCGGGCGGCCCGCACAACATCGGCTGGACCCATGCCGAGGAGCTCAACACGGCGCTCATGGGCTTCCTGGACGAGCACCGGCGCTGACCCGCCCCCGCCACCCTTACCCCTGAGGTAATCGACGCCTTCCACCCCCGTCGGACATCGTGTTCCTCACGAGCACAGCGCTCCCGGCCCACCGGCCGGGGCCGAGGAGAGGACCGCACGATGACCGCTTACGACGAGGCCGTCCAGCGCTACTTCGCCGCCTGGAACGCCGCCACCCCCGAGGAACTGGAGAAGGCCGTCGCCGCGGCGTTCACGGAGAACGCCACGTACACCGATCCGCTGGCCGACGTACGGGGGCATGAGGCCCTGGCCGCCGCGATCAGCGGTGCCCAGCAGCAGTTCCCCGGGTTCTCCTTCCGGCCGTCCGGGGCGGTGGACGGGCACCACGCCCTCGCCCGCTTCAGCTGGGAGCTGGTCGCCGCGGCCGACGGCTCGGCGCCCGTCGCCGGCTCGGACGTGATCGCTCTGGCCGACGACGGGCGGATCAGCTCGGTCAGCGGATTCCTGGACCGCGTGCCGGGCGCCTGAGCTACCCGGACGGGTGCGAACGGCGGCGCAGCGCCGGGTCGGTGAGGCCGGCCGGGTGGTAACCGGCGTCCCGGGACGAGAGGTTGGTGCCCGGTGGGACGATCTTGTCGATCCGGTCGAGCACATCCTGGCTCAGCCGCACCCGGTCCGCGCCGAGCTGGCTCGTCAGCTGCTCGAAGGTGCGCGGGCCGATGATCGCGGAGGTGACCGCCGGGTGCTCCAGCACGAATGCCAGGGCCAGTTGGACCAGGGTCAGCCCGGCCTCGTCGGCCAGTTGGGCGAGCGCTTCGGCGGCGTCGAGCTTGGCGGTGTTCTCCGGCGAGGCCCCTGGCCTATGCCGGACAACCTCTGCGGTCAGGGCCGACCCCCTGTCCTCGAAGCCCACCCCGGCCAGCATGATGAGGTGACGCGCCAGATTCGGCGATGAACACATCGGACGGCGCGGAGAGGGGGAGATGGGGAGAGGGCCTGAAACATCATTTGACTTCCGCTCCCCATCTACAGAACGGGGATTCCTGCCACGGCCGGGTGGCCGTCTCGGTGGGTTCCTGCTTCTTCACGCTGTGCCGGGATCAGGGATCCCGGTCCTACCTGCGCTCGACAGGCTGACACCGCCAGTCCGGCGGCCAGCGCGACGTTGACCGCCGCGTTGATATCCCGGTCCAGAACCGCCCCGCACCCCGGGCACTGCCACACACGAATGTGCAGGGGTTTGGGACCGTCCTTGACACGGCAGACGCAACAGACCTGACTCGTCGGCTCGAAACGACCGATCCGAATGAAGACTCGCCCGCGCAGGGCGGCCTTGTACTCCAGCATCGCGACGAACGACGCCCACCCCGCGTCATACACAGACTTCGCGAGGCGTGTGCGGGCCAGCCCGTTCACCGCCAGGTCCTCCACAGCCACCGCTTGGTTCTCGCGAATGATCCGTGTGGACAGCTGGTGATGGAACTCATGCCGCGCATCAGCCACCTGTGCATGAGCACGGGCCACCTTCACCCGAGCCTTCTCCCGATTCCTCGAGCCCTTCACCTTCCGGGACAGACTCCGCTGCTCCCGCTTCAGCTTCTTCTCCGCCCGCCGCAGAAACCGCGGACTGCTCACCTTCGTCCCGTCCGACAGGATCGCGAAGTGACCCAGCCCGAGATCGATCCCGACAACCGCATCCGCAGCGGACAGGGTCTCGGGTTCGGTCTCGACGATGAAGGAAGCGAAGTACCTCCCGGCCGCATCCTTGATCACGGTCACAGTAGACGGGACCGAAGGCAGGGGCCGGGACCACTTCACCCGCACCGCACCGATCTTCGGCAACACCAGATCTCCGCCCGGGGTGATCTTCCACCGGGCGTTCTTCGTGAAGCGAACCGACTGCCGGGTGTCCTTATTGGACTTGAACCGCGGCTGCGCCGCCTTCGGCCCCTTACGACTGCCCTTCAGCGACGCGAAGAAGTTCGTGAACGCGGTGTCCAGGTCCCGCAACGACTGCTGCAACACCACCGCCGACACCTCACCCAGCCACGCCCTGGCCGGAGTCTTCTTCGCCTCGGTGATGACCTGCTTCGACAACTCCCCGGACTTCGGGAACGGCAACCCCTGCTAGCAGGCGTCTTTGCGGACGCGCAACGCGTCGTTGAACACCACACGGGCGCACCCGAACGCCCTCGACAACGCCGCACGCTGAGGACCGTTCGGGTACACACGGAACGTGTACCGAAGTTGCATGCCAGCCAACGTACGCCAGTCGGGTTATAGACGTACATCAGAACATTCGTACTGGTCCTCACCACACCTTCACCTTCCACCTACGCTGATTCTCCGGGAGGAGGTCATGTGGTATCGCAGGTGCGAAAGCAGCCGCTGCGGGCCGGACCGCGGAGCGTTTTCAGGAATTAACCTCTGATGCCTTGTCATCGCCGGTTCTACGCGCATAGCTTGTGCTCCCTCATCACACTCTGAGGGGCAGTTTCCGTGCGCATATCCAGATCCCGTTCCGTCCTGCTGGCCGGCGCGGTCGCCGTGACCCTCTCGGCGACCGCGCTGCCCGCCGCCTTCGCGGCACCGTCCTCGACCGCCGTGATCTCCGAGGTGTACGGGGGCGGCGGGAACTCGGGAGCGACGCTGACCCGCGACTTCGTCGAGCTGGCCAACTCCGGCTCCGCCGCGTACGACCTGTCCGGGTTCAGCGTCCAGTACCTGCCCGGAGCGCCGTCCGCGGGCTCGCTGTGGCAGGTCTCGGCGCTGACGGGCTCCGTCGCGCCCGGCGGCCGCTATCTGGTCGCCGAGGCCGCGGGCACCGGCGGCACCGTCGCCCTGCCCGCACCGGACGCCACCGGCACCGTCGCCATGTCCGCCGCCAGTGGCACCGTGGCGCTGGTCTCCGGCACCACTCCGCTGACCTGCAGGACGGCGGCCGACTGCGCCGCCGACACCCGTGTCGTCGACCTGGTGGGCTACGGCTCCGCGGTCGTCCGGGAAGGCAGCGGACCGGCGACCGGCGCCTCCGCCACCGCCTCCGTGGCGCGCGCGGCCTCCCTCTCCGACACCGATGACAACGCCGCGGACCTGTCCGCCGCGGCCCCCACCCCCGTCAACGCGGCCGGTGAGACGTCCGGCGGCGGCACGGACCCGGGTGACCCGGGCAACCCGACCGAGCCCGGCACCGTGCGCGTGCACGACATCCAGGGCACCACCCGCCTCTCCCCGCTCGACGGCAAGGCGGTGACCGGCGTGCCCGGCATCGTCACCGCGGTGCGCACCACGGGTTCGCGCGGCTTCTGGATCCAGGACATCGCGCCGGACGCGGACCCGCGCACCGGCGAGGGCGTCTTCGTCTACACCGGCTCCACCGCCCCGGCGGTCGCGGTGGGCGACTCCGTCCTGGTCAGCGGCACCATCGACGAGTACTACCCGTCGGCCACCACACAGTCCATCACCGAGATCACCTCCCCCAGGACCACGGTCCTCTCCTCCGGCAACGCCCTTCCGGCGCCGGTGGTGCTCGACGCGGCCGCGGTGCCCGCCGCGTACGTCCCCTCGGCGGGAGGCGGCTCGATCGACGCGCTGCCCCTGGAGCCGGCGGCGTACGCCCTCGACCTCTACGAGTCCCTCGAAGGCACCCGCGTACAGATCGCCGACACCCGGGTCACGGGTGCCACGACCGCGTACGACGAGATCTGGGTGACCGTCGAGCCGAAGCAGAACCCGACCCGGCGCGGCGGCACGCTGTACTCCTCGTACACCGACCAGAACACCGGCCGGATCAAGGTGATGTCCCTCGACACCACGCGCCCCTTCCCCGTCGGCAACGTCGGCGACGTGCTGTCCGGCACCACCACCGGTGTGATCGACTACGCCTCGTTCGGCGGCTACAACCTCCAGGCGACCGAGCTCGGCACGCTCACCGACCACCACCTGAAGCGCGAGGTGACGCGCCGGCAGAAGGGCGGCGAACTCGCCGTCGCCACGTACAACGTGGAGAACCTGGACGCGCTGGACGAGCAGGCCAAGTTCGACACCCTCGCCGAGGGCGTCGCGGTCAACCTCTCCTCCCCCGACATCGTCTCGCTGGAGGAGATCCAGGACGACAACGGCGCGGTCAGCGACGGCACGGTCGGCTCCGAGGCGACGCTGAAGCGGTTCACCGACGCGATCGTGGCGGCGGGCGGGCCCCGGTACTCCTGGCGCTATGTCGCCCCGCAGGACGGCCAGGACGGCGGCGAGCCCGGCGGCAACATCCGTAACGTCTTCCTCTTCAACCCGCACCGGGTCTCCTTCGTGGACCGCGCGGGCGGCGACGCGACGACCGCCGTGGCGGCGGTGCCCACGAAGAAGGGCGTCACCCTGTCGGTGTCGCCCGGGCGCATCGACCCGGCGAGCGAGGCCTGGTCCGACAGCCGCAAGCCGCTGGTCGGCGAGTTCCGCTTCCACGGCAAGCCCGTATTCGTCATCGGGAACCACTTCGCTTCCAAGGGCGGCGACCAGCCGCTGCACGGCCGCTACCAGGAGCCGTCGCGCAGTTCGGAGACGAAGCGGGTCCAGCAGGCGGCGGAGGTCAACACCTTCGTCAAGTCCCTGCTGGCAGCCGACAAGTCGGCGCGGGTCGTCACGCTCGGCGACCTCAACGACTTCGCGTTCTCACCGACGATGTCCGCGCTGACCGCCGGCAAGGCACTCAAGCCCCTCATCACCACGCTGCCGGCGAACGAGCAGTACAGCTACGTGTACGAGGGCAACTCCCAGACCCTGGACCACATCCTGACGAGCCCCGGCATCCGGCGGTTCGACTACGACGTGGTCCACATCAACGCGGAGTTCGCCGACCAGGCGAGCGACCACGACCCGCAGATCGTACGGATCAAGGTCGACAGCCGCCGCTGATCCCGTGGGCGCCCGGCAGGACGGCTCAGCCGCCCTGCCGCGGCAGGACCTGAACTGCGGCGCCCGTCCGCGGGCGCGGCAGCGAGGCGAGCGGCCGCAGCGCGGGCGCGGCCTCCAGCGGGCGGTCGGTGAAGAAGCGGGCGACCAGGTCCGCCACGTCGTCGGACCGCTCCAGCACGACCCAGTGGTCGGATTCGCCGATCGTCAGGAAGCGGCTGCCCTCGATCGTCGCCGCGAAGGCGCGCTGGCGTTCGGGGGAGGTCACGGTGTCGTGCTCGCCCGCGAAGACGAGCGCGGGCACCCCGCTCAGCCCGCCGGAGAAGTCCGGCCGGTGCCCCAGCGCCCGGCGCAACGACTGCGCCGCGTGCGGGGAGTGGGTGAGCGCGTGCACGAACGACCGCCGGACGTAGCGCCGGGCGAGTTCCCTGCGGTGGACCGTCCGCCGCGGGTCCTGGCACATCAGCGCCTCGGTGGTCAGGGTGGCGAGCCCGTCCATGTCGCCCTCCCCCAGCCGTTCGACCGCCCGGCCCCAGTGGCTGCGCTGGGCGTCGCTGATATGAGCCGGTACGCCGCCGAGGACCAGCCGGGCGATCCGGCCGGGGTTCTGCCGGGCGCAGCCGAACGCGATCGATGTGCCGTAGGAGAAGCCGAAGAGGTTGACCCGGTCCACGCCCAGGTCGTCGATGATGCCCGCGACGGCGGCGTACAGGAGGTCGTCGCCGGTGCCGGGCGGCAGCGGGTCGGCGCCGCCCATGCCGGGCAGGTCTGCGGTGACGACCGGGGCGTGCGGGCCCAGGTGCTCGTCCATCTGCGGCCAGCCGTACATCCCCTGGAGCGCGCCGCCGAGGACGACTACGGGCTCGGTGCGGGGCGAGGGCTGCGCCAGGACGCGGTAGCTGTAGCGCAGCCCGTGCACCGACAGGTTCCGGATGGTCTCGATGGGCATGGTCACCGGTCCTTGGTCCGTGGTCCGTACGTGCGCCGCACGGTCAGGCCCGGGTGAGTACGAGGGCGGCGTTGTGCCCGCCGAAGCCGAGCGAGGTCTTGACGGCCGCGTCGAACACTCCCGGCCGGGCCTCCTTGCTCACCACCTCGATGGGGATCTCCGGGTCGGGCGCGTCCAGGTTGACGGTGGGCGGCACGAGTTGGTGCTGGAGGGCGAGCACGGTCAGCGCGGTCTCGATGCCGCCCGCGGCGCCCAGGGTGTGACCGGTCATCGCCTTGGTCGACGTGACGAGGGGGTGCTCGCCCAGGACGCGGCGCAGCATCGTCGCCTCGATCAGGTCGTTCGCCACGGTCGAGGTGCCGTGGGCGTTGACGTGGCCGATGTCGGCGGCGGCCATCCCGGCGTCCGCGAGTGCGGCGCGCAGGGCCCGTTCGATGCCGAGCCCGTCGGGGTCCGGGGCTACGGCGGAGTACGCGTCGCTAGAGGCCCCGTAGCCGGCGATGTGGGCGCGGACGGTGGCGCCCCGGGCGGCCGCGTGTCCGGGGCGTTCCAGGACGAGGAGTCCGGCGCCCTCGCCGACGACGAAGCCGTCACGGTGGGTGTCGAAGGGCCGGCAGGCCGCCTCGGGGTCGTCGCGCCGGGTGGAGACGGCCTTCAGCTGGCAGGCGCTGGCGATCAGCAGCCGGGAGCAGACGGACTCCGCGCCGCCCGCGACGACGATGTCGCAGGCGCCGGTGCGCAGCATCTGGTGGGCGGTGCCGATGGCGACGGTGCCGGATGAGCAGGCGGTGGAGACCGCCTGGCTCGGGCCGTGGGCGCCGAGGTCGGTGGCGACGCTGCTGGCCGCGCCGTTGACGACGGTGAGGGGGGCGAGTTTCGGGGAGACCCGGCGGGCGCCGCGCTCGGTGAGGGCGGTGTGCTGCTGGTCGTAGAAGGGCAGTCCGCCGTGGGCGGAGCCGATGACGACGGCGACGCGGCCGCTGTCCCAGACCGAGGGGTCGAGTCCGGCGTCGGCGACGGCCTCGCGGGCGGCGATGACGGCGAGCTGCGAGAAGCGGTCCATGAGCCGCTGGGTGGCGACCCCGAGCACGGCCCTCGTGTCGAGGCCGGTGATGGTGTACATGAAGTCGCAGGGCAGGTCGTGGAGTTCGGGCCGGTGCAGGACCGAGGGCGCTTCGGCGGCCTCGGACACCCCGCGCCAGGTGGCTGCGGCGGTGACGCCGGCCGCGGTGACCAGGCCGATGCCGGTGACGGCGGCGGCGAACGGCTCGGGGCGGCACGGGGCCGTCATGCGGCGGCCTTGCTGTGCACGGCGTCGACCAGTTGGCCGACGGTGTCGCGCGAGGTCAGCTGGACGTCGTCGAGATCGACGCCCATCCGGTCCTCGATGAGGAGCCGCAGTTCCTCCAGGGCCAGGGAATCCAGCCTGAGCTGACGGAGCGACGTCTCGGGGCGGATCGCCACCGGGTCGGTTCCGAAGTTCGCCACCAGCAAGGTGCTGATCTCGTCTGCCGTGCTCATGGGGGCACTCCTCCGCTGTCGTACGCGGTGACGCCTTGCCGCGTGGGGTGTGCGTGCCATCGGGGGACGCCGGCTGGGTTCCGGAGGAACCTTTTATACGCCCTGATGGCGGCGGGGCCGGTCCGCGTTCCCCCGTGCGGTGGGGGGCTGTCCAGGTGTGCGAATCCGCCGGGGTGCCACGGGGGGCGGATCGTGCGAGCGAGGGCGCCACCGCGCACGCCGGCCGCGGTCGGTCAACGGGTCTCCTCACGGCCGGGCTTCGCCCGAAAACGCCGCGATCATGACGATCGAAACGACGCAGTCAGCCGGAACGGCCGAGGCCGAGGCCCTGTTCTCCACCATGTCCACCATGCGCGCGATGCGCCGCCTCAAGCCGGAGCCCGTGCCGGACGAGACGATCGAGCAGCTCATACAGGCCGCCGTCCGGGGTCCCAGCGGCGGGAACATGCAGTGTTACGAGTACGTGGTGGTGACCGACCGTGAGGTGATGGCGCGTCTGGCGCCGCTGTGGAAGCGGTGCGTGGACGCGTATCTGGCGACGACGGGCAAGTACGCGCCGAAGGGCATGGACGACGCGGCGTACGGCCGGATGGTCGCCGCGATCGAGTACCAGCGCGACCACTTCGCCGACACGCCGGCGCTGATCGTGCCCTGCTACCGGTTCCCGGAGCCCCGGATGGAGGAGGAGGGCCTGGCCGCCTACGCGCAGGCTCTCGGTCCGGCGGGGGTCGAGCACATGATGAGCGCCCAGACCCGGTTCCAGGCGCTGGCCGAGGGCTCCTGCGTGTACCCGGGGGTCCAGAACATCCTGCTCGCCGCCCGGGCGCTGGGACTCGCGGCGAACGTCACCATCTGGCACCTGATGCTGGAGCAGGAGTGGAAGGAAGCGCTCGGCATCCCCGAGGACATGCAGACCTTCGCGGCCGTTCCCGTCGGATGGCCGCAGGGCAACTTCGGACCGATCCGGCGCCGCCCGGTGGCCGACGTCATTCACCGTGACCGCTGGTAGAACCCGCCGTCCGGACCGCGCTTCCACGGCGGGGTCCGGACGGCACCCACACTCCTCGTGGGCGACTTCAACTCCATTGGGATGAAAGGGAGTTCGACACACGGAGAGGAGATTGTCATGCCCTGGGCAGATCGATAGCCTGAGCGGGCTTCGCGGCTCTCGGCCCACCCCACCCGGGCCCGGGGGCCGTTCATCTCCCCCACAGAGCAGGAGCAGGTATGCCCACACGCGCCGCCGCCCACACCAAGGCCCGCGCATCGGTGCTGGCGGCCCTCACCGCCACCGTCCTGGCCGCGACCGGCACCCCCGCCCTCGCCACGACGGGAACCGGGCCCCCGATGAACCAGGCGTTCGAGCAGGCCGCCGAGCGGTTCGACGTCCCCCGCGATCTGCTCGCCGCCGTCGGCTACGGCGAGACCCGGCTCGACGGCCACTCCGGACGCCCCAGCCAGGCGAACGGCTTCGGCGTCATGCACCTGGTCAGCAATCCCGTGAACCGGACCCTGGAACAGGCCGCCGGCCTCACCGGGAAACCCGTGGCCGAACTCCGCACCGACACCGCGGCCAACATCCTGGGCGGCGCGGCCGTGCTGCGCGGTTACGCGGACAAGCTCGGGCTCGACGCCCGGGACCGCGACGACCTCGACGCCTGGTACCCGGCCGTCGCCCGCTACAGCGGCGCCGACGGCCCGGCAGCCGCCCTCTACGCCGACACCGTCTACACCTTCCTGGCCGACGGGCTCGACACCGTCGCCCCGGACGGCGAGCGGATCTCGGTGACGGGCCGGCCGGTGTCACCGCAGAAGGGTTCGCTCACCGCGGGCGACGCAAGCACCCGGAGCGCCGACTACCCGTCCGCGCTGTGGGTGCCGGCCGACCCGAACAACTTCGCCACGGGCCGCTCGGCGGCGATCGACAAGGTGGTCGTCCACGTCACGCAGGGCTCGTACGCGGGCTCGATCAGCTGGTTCCAGGACCCGGTGTCCGAGGTGAGCGCCCACTACGTGGTGCGCTCCTCGGACGGCCAGATCACCCAGATGGTGCGCGACAGCGACACCGCCTACCACGCGCGGAGCGCCAACGCCTCGGCGCTGGGCATCGAGCACGAGGGCTTCATCGACGACCCGTCCTGGTTCACGGACTCGATGTACCGCGCCTCGGCCGCCCTGACCGCGTACCTGTGCGACCGGTACGGCATCCCGAAGGACCGGGCGCACATCATCGGGCACAGCGAGGCGCCGGGCAACGACCACACCGACCCCGGCGCGTACTGGGACTGGACCCGCTACATGGAACTGGTCGGCGGGAGCACCGACGGCGGCACCGGCGCCGACGGGCTGAGCTTCACCGCGTACGCCACGCAGCGCAGCGGTTCGACGGGTGCCCAGGTGCGAGCCGTTCAGACGCTGCTGAACGCGCAGAAGTACCCGGCGGGCGAGGTGGACGGCACCTTCGGCCCGGCCACGCAGAGCGCGGTGACGGCGTTCCAGTCGGCCCACGGGCTGGACGCCGACGGCGTCGTCGGCGCCAGGTCCTGGACCGCGCTGCTGTCCGCCGGCGACACGCCCACGCTCACCGAGGGCGCCTCGGGCGACGGCGTGAAGCGGCTCCAGCGCGCGCTGACCGCGGCGCTCGGCTCGACGGTCGGCGTCGACGGGAGCTTCGGCCCGGGGACGGCGACCGCGGTGCGCAGCTACCAGACGAGCCGGGGACTGACGGCCGACGGCATCGTGGGACCGGGCACCTGGGCGGCGCTGCAGGCGGGACGCTGACCCGTGCGCCGGTGGCGGGCCGGGGGCACCGGTCTCACGCCCCACGGTTCGGCACCGGCGCAGGTGTTCAGGCCCGCTCGTACCGCAGCTCCACGACCCCACTGCCGAAGGTCCTGGTCCCCGCGAGCCGGAGTGCGGTCCTGGTGTCCGTCGACGGGAACATGGACCTCCCCCGGCCGATCAGCACCGGGTGGACGTAGACCCAGTACTCGTCGATCAGATCGAGCGCCGCGAAGGACGCCGCGAGGTCGGCGCCGCCGAGCCCCAGGTCGCCGCCGGGCTGCTCCTTCAGCGCCCCGACCTCTTCGGGGACGACCTCGTGGACGACGGTGGTGTTCCAGTCCGCCCGGTCCAGGGTCCGGGAGTAGACGTACTTCGGCATGTTCCGCCAGATGACGGCGAAATCGGCCATCGGCCCGGCGTTGGCCGGGTCCTGGTCGGCGGTGGGCCAGAAGTCAGCCATCAGCTCATGGACGACCCGCCCGTGGAGGAACCCGCCCATCGTGGCGATGCGCTCGTTGAAGTAGCGGTGCAGTTCGTCGTCGACGACATGCCAGCTGATATCCCGGTCCGGTCCCTCGAAGAAGCCGTCGAGGGAGACCGACATGGAATAGATGATCTTGCGCATCACGAACCTCGCCGGAAGCCTGGGGGGGTGGGGGGGGACGGATCTGCGGGACGATTCCCGACCATACCCGGCAGTCGATCGCGGAAGCGGGACCCGGAGGGTGCCGCTTGACGCGCGTGAAGGCTCAGTACCGACCGTTCAGCGCGTGACGGTGAAAGTGGCCGCGCGGGGTACGAACTTCGTGCCGCCGTCCTTCGCGGTCGCCAGCGCCGACACGTCCCAGACCCCCTCCGCCAGACCGGCCGCCTCCTGCTGTGTCACCTTCAGCGTGTAGGTGCAGCGCGAGGTGGTGTCCGAGGTGCTGCGGCACGTGGCCGCTTCCGCGGACCGCATCTCGGCCTCGGTCGGATCGAGCTTCGAACTCGTCGGCCAGGCGAGGACCTTGAGGCCCCGTACCCCCGAGTCGTCGCTCACGTCTGCGGTGAACGTGAGCGCCCCCGCCCCACCCGGGGACGGTGCCGCGTAGTGGGCCGAACCGTTCTTCACGCTCGGCTCGGTGGTGGCCGAGGCCATGGCGTATCCGCCGGCGGCGACGGCACCGAGAGCGACGGCGCCGATGAGGGACGGGACGAGGACGCGCTTGGACATGGGGACCCCTTGAATCGATGGAGGAGTTGATGGGCGGGAGGTGCGGAAGCCGGTGACCGGCCGCTTTCCCGATGTGATCGAGCCTAGGGCCGGCAGATGCCCGCGGTCCTCGGGCTGCGGGACGATCGCGGCCTCCCACCGTGGGTGCAGAGCCTGCACCCCAGGTAAGAGATCGGTGTCCGCCTCCGGTCGGAGGACGGCCACTCACCTGCGGTCATACCCTTGGTCCCTGATGAATCGAACCGACCACCGACTGCTTCCGCTCCTGCTGATCTGCGCCCAGGCCGCGGTGTGGCCGGGGGCGGGCCTGATCCGTGGGTCCGTCCCGGCCGGGTCCGCGCTCCTCGTGGCGGCCCTCGTCGCCGGGCTGGTGACGGCCGCGCTCCTCGTCCGCCGCGCGAGGCCGGTGACCACCCTCGTCCTGGTCGCCGCCGCCTGCGCCCTGGGGGCCGGTCCGCTGCCGCCGGGCGCGGTGGCCGTCCTGGGTACGGCCGGTGTCGCGCTGGCGCTGTTCACCGTGGCCTGCGAACACGACACCTTCACCGCCGTGTTGTGCGTCCTGGCACTCGCCGCCTGGCAATCCGTGCACAACCTCAGCCTGCACGGGCTCAGTGACCGCGACGGACTCGACCTCGTCCTGACGGCCGTGCTGTACGCCGCCACGTGCGCCGCCGGGCTGCTCGTACGCCGGGCCCGGCAGGCGCGACGGACCGCCGGGCAACTGCTGATCCGGGCCGAGACCGAACGCCATCGGCTCCCCGGAGCCGAACGGAAGCGGATGGAAAGGGAGTTGCACGATGTCAGCGCCCACCACCTGACCGCCGTGGTCGTCACGGCGGGGGCCGCCCTCGGGCTGCGCGAGCGCCGGCCGGAGCTGGCCGGTGAAGCACTGCGGTTCGCTGCCGAGACCGGCCGCGAAGTCACCCGGGCGCTGGGCGCGGTGCGGGCTCCGGCGCCCTCGCGGGAACAGCTCCCGTCGCCGAGGGAGCGGTTGCTGGGACTGGCCGCCGGATTCTCCCGGCTGGGCGGGCAGGTGGAGTGCGAGATCGATGCCCTGCCGGACGGCGCCGTCGCGGACGCGGCGTTCGGCATCGTGCGCGAGGCGCTGACCAACGTGGCCCGGCACGCTCCGGGTGCGGCAACGACGGTGACGTGCCGGTACGGCGACGCACGCACGGAGGTCGTGATCACGAGCGCGGCGCCACCGGCGGGAGCGGCCGCGCACGGCGCGGGGCTCGGCTCGGGGCGCGGACAGGGTTTTCTGCGGTCCCGGGCGCGGGAGGCGGGCGGCACGCTGACCAGCGGTCCGACGGCGGAGGGCGGCTGGGAGGTGTACGCGGTCCTGCCCGGCAGGAGCGCGGCCTCGGTGGAGCAGCCGGTCCCGTGGAACTACCGCCTCGCGCAGTTGACGGCCGCGGTCGTCCTCGTCCTGCAGCCGCTGCTTCCGATGCTGGTCGTCCGTACGGATTCCGTTTCGAGCGGTGCACGGGTGTCGGCAGGCGTGCTCTTCGCCCTGCTGGCGGCGGCGCAGGCGTTCGCGCTGCTGTGGCGGCGACGGGCGCCCCTCGCCACCCTGGGGATCGTGACGGGCCTGGCCCTGCTCTGGCCGGTGGCGATGGCCGTGGGCCAGTACACCGGTCCGGTGCTCCTGCCACTGGTGCTGAGCATGGCCGCCACGTGTGCGGCGGTCGCCTCCGCCGCGGTGCGCGCGGCCGTTTCCGGCACGCTCGACGCGGACGGCCGCACGCGCGTCGCCCTGCCGATCGTCCCGGTGGCGGCCGTGGTGGCGCACTCTGTCGCCACGACCGCCGCCTTCCTGCACCGGGGCGCGGGCGTACCCGTGTGGGCGCTCGCCGCAGGGCGGACGGCCCAGGCGGCCCTGGTGACCGGCGCGGCCTGGTGGGCCGGGTCCTTGCGCGGGCGTCGCATCCGGGCGGCCCGCAGCTCGCAGGCGGAACACCTTGCGGCCTGGACCGAGGAGGCGGTGCGGGACGCGTGGGCGGAGCGCCGCCGGATCGCCGACGGGCTGGAGACCACCGTGCTGGCGCGCACCGCCGACATGGTCGCGCAGGCCGAGGCGGGCCGGCTCGACGCGGTCGCCGACCACGCCCGCGAGGCCCTGGCCGCGATGCGCGGCCTGCTCGACACGGCCCGCGAGGCGCAGGCGCCACCGTCGCTCCGTCCGCAGCCCACGCTCCAGGCCCTTGACCTGCTGGCCCATCAGATCCGGGCCACCGGCCGCGAGGTCGAGATACGGCCGGCCGGCCTGATGCCGGGACAGCTGTCCACCACCGTGGACCTGGCCGCCTACCATGCCTGCGAAACGATCATCACGGCCGGCGGCGAGGAGCCCATGGTGCTGGCACTCGACGCGGACGACTCGGCGTTGACGCTCACGGCGACCGGAGTGCCGGATTCCGTGCGCCCGTCCCTGTGCCGGCAGCTGGCCGTGCGGGCCGCGGTGATCGGCGGGACCGTCGCCGGCGGCCCTTCGGGCCCGGTGCGGGTCCGGCTCCCGCTGACGGCGGCACCTGCCGTGCGGCGATACGACGAGGAGGGACAACGATGAGCCTCAGCGTGCTGGTCGTCGACGACCAGGGCATCGTACGGGCGGGATTCGCCGCCGTGGTCGACGCCGAGGAGGACATGACAGTGGTCGGCGAGGCCGCCGACGGAGCGGAGGCGGTGCGCCTTGCCGAGGAGTTGGCACCCGACGTAGTCCTCATGGACGTCCGTATGCCGGAACTCGACGGCATCGCCGCCACCCGCATCATCACCGGCCGCCCCGGGGCCCCTCGCGTCCTGGTGCTGACCACCTTCGACCTCGACGCGTACGTGTTCGACGCCCTGCGCGCCGGGGCGTCCGGCTTCCTCCTCAAGGACGTGCGTCCCGGCGAACTGCTGGACGGCATCAGGGTGGTGGCCGCCGGCGAGAGCGTCCTCGCCCCGTCCGCCACCCGTCGGCTCATCGGCCACTACGCGTCCGCACCGGCCGCCGGCACCCCGGGCGCCCCGGCCCCCCGCGAGCTGAACGGCCTGACCGGCCGTGAGCAGGGCGTCCTGACCCTGATCGCGGCCGGGCTCACCAACACGGAGATCGCCGAGCACCTCGACATCACCGTCGGCACCGTGAAATCGCATGTCAACGCGGTACTCCGCAAGCTCGGACTGCGCGACCGGGTCCAGGCGACGATCCTCGCCTACGATCTCGGGCTCGCCCGGCCGGACCGGTCCCGGGGAGTTCCGTCATGAGGATCGGAGCCGCGCGCGCCGCCGCGGTCCGCTGGGTGGCCGCCCACGCCCGTCCCGCCCCCGGCTACCGCGGGGCGTACTTCAGCGGCTCGACGGTCGGCCGGCCCGACGACGCCGAGCTGCCGCCCTCCTCCGACGTCGATGTCGTGGTCGTCACGGAGGAGTACGACCCGCCCGCCAAGCCCGGCAAACTCCGCCACGAGGGCGTGCTGCTGGAGATCACGTACGTGCCGTGGGCCGAACTGCGCGACCCGAAGGCGGTGCTCTCCTCGTACCATCTGGCCGGCAGCTTCCGCCGGGACACGGTCATCGACGATCCCACGGGCGGGCTGCGCGCCCTGTACGCGGACGTCTCGCCCCGCTTCGCCGAGCGCGACTGGGTGCGCCGCCGGTGTCTGGACGCCCGGCAGCGCGTCGAGGGCCGCCTGGCCGCGTTCGACGCCTCCGTCCCCTTTCACGAGCAGGTCCCGGCGTGGATTTTCCCCACCGGGGTCACCACGCACGTCCTGCTGGTCGCCGCCCTGCGCAACCCCACCGTCCGGCTGCGCTACCGGGCCGTACGCGACGTCCTCACCTCGTACGGGCAGCCGGAGCTCTATCGCGAGCTCCTGGAACTACTCGGCTGCGCCGACGTGTCCGCAGAGCTGGTCCGTCACCACGTGGCCGAGCTGACGCGCACGTTCGACGCCACGGTCCCGGTGGCGCGCACCCCGTTCTTCTTCAGCAGCGACCTCACCGGGCAGGCGCGCCCCATCGCCGTCGACGGCAGCCTGGAACTCCTCGACCGGGGCGAGCACCGCGAGGCGGTCTTCTGGATCATCGCGACACTTGCCCGCTGCCACACGGCGCTGGCCGTGGACGACCCTGCACTGCACGCCGCGCGGCTGCCCGCGTTCGAGACGGCCGTGGCCGAGCTCACCGGGATCACCTGTACCGCCGATCTCCTGGAGCGGCGTGAGGAAGTCCTTCGGTACCTGCCCCGGCTGGGGGCGGCCACCGAAGCCGTCCTGGCGGCCAACCCGGACATCACCGGACAGGGGCCCCTGCCGCCGCGACGCCCGCTCTGATAATTTGCCCGCATGTCATCTCCTCGTGCGTAGGACCCCGCACTGACCGCACCCGTCGTCACGGGTGCGGCACTCCGGTGTCCCCGCACGCCGGCAGCCCGGGTTTCTCCGCGCTGCCCTCACGAGGAATGTCATCGTGCTCACACCATCTCCCGCGCCCTCGCGCGCGCCTTCGTACGCCACCGTGCTCCGCACCCCGCATGCCGCCCGCACTTTCGGTGCCGCGCTGCTGGGGCGTCTCTCGTACGGAATGGTCCCCCTCTCCCTCCTGCTCGCGATCAAGGACGCCACCGGCTCGTACTCCATGGCCGGTGGTGCGATGGCCCTGTTCGGGGCCGCGAGTGTCATCCTCTCCCCCGCCCGTGCCGCGCTGATCGACCGCCACGGGCCGCGCCGGGTCCTGCCGCCGATGGCGGGGCTGTACGCGGCGCTGCTCACGGTGATCGCCCTGGCGGCCTGGCGTCCGGGCGCCCCGCCCCTCGTCCTGGGCGCGCTGACCGTGGCGGCGGGTGCCTGCACGCCGCCCCTGGGGCCGGTCATGCGGACGCTGTGGAGCAGCCTCGTCCCCGACCGGGAACTGTTGCAGCGCGCGTACAGCCTGGACGGCGTCGCCGAGGAACTGCTGTATGTCACGGGCCCGTTGCTGGTGGGGATCGTGGTGACGGTCACCGAACCGGCCGCCGGTGTCCTGGCCGGTGCGGTGCTCGTGTTCACGGGGGCGCTGGCGCTGGTGTCGTCGCCGGCGGTGTCCCGGGAGCGGGTGCGTGCCGAGCGGCTTCCGGCCGGCGTGCCTGCCGCGCCACGGTTGCGGTTGCACGGCATCGTCGCGCTGCGGCACGCGGTCGTGGTGACGGCCGCCGTGGGGCTGTGCCTCGGGGCGCTCGATCTGCTGGTGGTGGCGTTCACCGAGCGGCTCCATCAGCCGGCGGCGGTGTCCTGGGTGCTGGCCGCCCTCTCGGCCGGGAGCGCAGTCGGCGGCCTGGCCTACGGGGCGGTCCGGTGGAAGTCGGCAGGCCGGGTGCGGCTGCCGGTGGTGGCCGCGGCGCTCGGTGCGGCGCTGATGGTGGCCGGAGTGTCGCCGCATCTGTATGTGCTGGTCGCCGTCGTCGCGGTGGCCGGGCTCTTCGTCGCCCCGGCGCTCACGACGGCGTACCTGATCGCCGACGAGTCGGTCGACGCCGCACGGCGCACCCAGGCGGGTGCCTGGGTGAACACGGCGTTCAACGCCGGGGCGTCGGGCGGTACCGCCGTGGTCGGTCTGCTCGTGGACCGGCTGCCGCTCGCGCTCTGCTTCGCGCTGGCGGCGGCCCCTGCGCTGGTGTGCGCGGCGGCGGTGGCGCGCGCCGGGGCCCGCCGCTCCCGGATGACGGAAGCGGCGGCCCCGGACGCGGTCAGCGGAGCTTGATCGCGCCGCCGTCGGCCATCAGGGTCTGACCGGTGATGTAACGGGCGTCGTCGCTCGCCAGGAAGGCGATGACGGGGGCGACGTCCGTGCGCGGGTCGCCGAAGCGGCCGAGCGGGACCTTGGCGGCGGAGAGGGCGTACTGCTCCGGGTTCGCCTCGGCCCAGGCGGCGACGCCCGCGGTCTTCGCCATCGGCGCGACGACGTTGACCCGGATCTGGTCGGCGGCCCACTCGTTGGCGACGACCCGGCTCAGTCCGCGGATCGCCTCCTTCGCGGCGGCGTACGACGCCTGGTTCGGCTGACCGTCGATGCCCGCGCCCGACCCGAAGTTGATCACCGAACCGCGGCTCTTGCGGAGCTCGGAGTACGCGGCGAGCATGAAGTTGCGGGTGGCGAACAGGCCGGAGTCCAGGGCGAGCTTCCAGTCGTCCTCGGTCTGCTCGGTGAAGGGCCGTACGCGGGAGGCGCTGGCGTTGTTCACCAGGATGTCCAGTCCGCCGAAGCGCTCGACGGCGGTGGCCACCGCCAGGTCGGCGACCGCCCGGTCGGAGACGTCTCCCCGCAGGAACGCGACCGCGTCCCCGAGATCGGCCACGAGGGTGTCGCCGGCCTCCTGCTGGAGATCGACGACCACGACCCGTGCGCCCCGCTCGACGAAGATCCGGGTGACGGCCTCGCCGATGCCCGAGGCTCCTCCGGTGACGACGGCGACCTTGTTCTCCAGTGTCATTGCGCTGCTCCTCCGAGTCGTTGTGTCCGGCGCCGCACCCCCGCAGCGCGCCCTCTATATGCACCATACATTCTTTATGTATGGTGCATATCAACTCGCCAGCCAGGACTCCCAGACCGCGGTCAGCTCCGCCTCCACGGCCGGGGCGACCGTGTCCAGCAACCGCACCTGGGCACCCGGGCCCGCCAGCTCGGCGCGGTAGGGGTGCGGCGGACCCCCCGGAGTCGCGCCGAGTGCGGTGACGGCGCCAATGACACGATGGGGACCGAGGACGCCGGGCAGTTCGCGCAGCTCCGGTTCGGTCAGGTCGAGGTCCTCGACGAGGAGCTCACGCCCGTCGTACGTCACCCGGGTCGTGGCCCGCAGGCTCCCGCCCCGTTCGCCGGAGCGGCCGAGGACCAGGGTGTCGCGCCACAGCATCCGGGCCCCCGCGGCGAGCCGGGCCTCCATCACGCGGACGACGTCCGCCCCGCCCGAGACCACGAACGGCAGCCCTTTCCAAAGGAGTTCGCCACCTTCGGCGATGTCCACCCGGGCCTCCCAGCGGGAGCTGCCACCTCGGTGGTCGTAGGCGACGAGACCGGCCGGCTCGACGAGCTCCAGGCGCGCGCCAGGACCGACCGAGATCCGCAGCCCGAGGTGATCGCCCGCCAGCAGCCCGGCCCGGGTGCCGACCAGGGCGATCCGTATCCGGTCGGAGGCCGGCATGAGGGGGCGGGGGGCGAGGAACGCCCCGGGCCGCAGCTCGCGTGCCACATGACGCCCCGAGGCGTCGCGCTCGACGGCGACGACCACCGGTTCGTTCACGAGTGACTGTGGGGCGCCATCGGGCCCGGGTCCGTGGGCACATGACTTCCCGCACGGTGGCGGGCGAGCAACGACCGCACCCAGTCGACGAGTTCGGCGACGGAGGCCGGATCCTTCCTGGACAGGGCGAGGACCGGAAGTCCGCTGCGGGCCGCCTCGGCGTCGGCCACCATCGCGGCCACGTCCACCTCCACATAGGGCGCGAGGTCGGTCTTGTTGATGATCAGGAGGTCGGCGCCGGTGATGCCGGGGCCGCCTTTGCGGGCGACGTCACCGCCGCCCGCGACGTCGATGCAGAAGAGCTGCGCGTCGGCGAGTGCCGGGCTGAAGGTGGCGGTGAGGTTGTCGCCGCCGCTCTCGATGAGGACCAGGTCCAGCGGCCCGTACGCCTCCTCCAGATCCTCGACGGCGTCCAGGTTGGCGCTGACGTCGTCACGGATCGCGGTGTGCGGGCAGGCTCCGGTCTCGACGGCCCGGATGCGTTCGGTGGGCAGGACGCCCGCCGAGCGCAGGAAGCGGGCGTCCTCGTCGGTATAGATGTCGTTGGTGACGACGGCCATGGACAGTTCACCGGCGAGCTCACGGCACAGGGTGGCCAGGATCGAGCTCTTGCCGGTACCCACCGGGCCCGCGACGCCCAGGCGCAGGGCGCGCGGCTGGTTGAGCGGCTCGTGGAAGTGGGGGTTCGGCTGCCGGTCGGGGGTGGTGTCGTTCTCAGGCTCGGGGGTGGTGTCGTTCTCAGGCAAGGAAGAGTCTCCGTTCGCGTCGTGCGTGTTCGAGCGCCCACTGTTCGGTGAGCAGGGCCGTACGGGCGGGCAGTCGGTCCGGGCTCAGTACGGCGAGGGCGGAGGTGACCGCCCGTACCGCGTCGGGTTCGGCGGCGAGGATCCAGGCGACCGAGTCGAGCGGGTCGCCCGGCAGGAGTTTCAGGGCGGCCGAGGCGATGGTCTGGAGCTCGTCGTAGACGACGGCGTGCGCCAGTTCCTCCTCGGAGACCTTCAGCACGGCTCCGAGCGCGCCGAGCGCGACCGGCCGCAGGGGTCGGGCTCCCAAGGCGGCCAGTGCGGTGACCGCCGGATGGTCCGGGGCCAGCCGCCGGGCCAGCCGGTGCACGCCCCGGCCGAGCGCCGCCGACGCCTCACGCTGGGGTGCGGCCGGAGTCCGGGCGGCGAGGGCGTGCTGTACGGGTTCGTAGTCGGCCGGGTCCTGTCCCGCGGCCCGCAGGGCAAGGACGGCGGCGGCCGCCTCGGTGACGGCCGTGGTGTGCAGCCGGGCCTTCAGCAGCGCGGGGATCCGGTCCCGGGTGAGGCCCGCGGCGACGGCGGGCTCCAGTCCCGCGCTGTAGGTGTACGCCCCGACCGGGAGCCGTCCGTCGCCGAGCAGAAGGGAGGCCAGGGACGCCATCAGAACATGGAGTACCGCTGGGTCAGCGGCAGTTCGGTGGCGGGCGACGGCTCGACGAGCTCCCCGTCGATGTGGATGGCGAAGGTCTCCGGGTCGACCTCGATGACCGGAAGCGCGGTGTTGTTCGGCAGATCGGCCTTGGTGAGGTGGCGGGTGGGGCGCACGGCGACCAGTTCGCGTACGAGACCGAGGCGTTCGGCGAGTCCGTCGGCCAGGGCGGCCGGGGAGACGAAGCCGACGGAGAGGTGCGGGGCGGCCCCGGCGGCGGCGGTGGGGCGCAGCAGCACGGGCTGGGTGGTGGGAATCGCGGCGTTGGCATCGCCGAGGGGCGCGCACACCACCATGCCGCTCTTGATGACAGCGGCGGGCCGGATGCCGAAGAACGCGGGGTCCCAGAGCACCAGGTCGGCGAGCTTGCCCGGTTCGACGGAGCCGATGACGTGGTCGATGCCGTGGGCGACGGCGGGGCAGATCGTGTACTTGGCGACGTAGCGGCGGGCGCGTTCGTTGTCGGCGGGCAGGGCGCTGCCGCGGTCCCCGAAGCGCTGCTTCATGACATGGGCGACCTGCCAGGTGCGGCAGATCACCTCACCGATCCGACCCATGGCCTGGGCGTCGGACGAGGTGATGGAGAGGGCGCCGAGGTCGTGCAGGACGTCCTCGGCCGCGATGGTGGTGGCGCGGATGCGGGACTCGGCGAAGGCGAGGTCCTCGGGGACCCGCGGGTTGAGGTGGTGGCACACCATCAGCATGTCGAGGTGTTCGTCGACGGTGTTGACGGTGTGCGGGAGCGTCGGATTGGTGGACGCCGGAAGGATGTTGGGGTGGGAGGCCACGGTGATGATGTCGGGGGCGTGGCCGCCGCCGGCACCCTCGGCGTGGAAGACGTGGATGGAGCGGCCGGCGATGGCGTCGAGTGTGCCCTCGACATAGCCCGCCTCGTTGAGGCTGTCGCCGTGCAGGGCGACCTGGATGCCGTAGGTGTCGGCGGCCTTGAGGGCGGCGTCGATGGCGGCGGGTGTGGCGCCCCAGTCCTCGTGGACCTTGTAGCCGCCCGCGCCGCCGAGCGCCGCCTCGCGCAGGGCCTCGGCGCCGACGGTGGAGCCCTTGCCGAACAGCATGACGTTGAGCGGGACGCTCTCCAGGGACCGGAACATCATCGCGAGGTTCCAGGCGCCGGGGGTGACCGTGGTGGCCTTGGACCCCTCGGTGGCTCCGGTGCCGCCGCCGATGACGGTCGTGGTGCCGGTGGCCAGGGCCTCGTGGAGGGTCTCCGGCATCAGGAAGTGGACGTGGGTGTCGACGGCGCCGGCGGTGAGGATGCGGCCCTCTCCGGAGACGACGTCGGTGCCGGGCCCGATCACGAGGTCCGGGTGGACCCCGTCGGCGATGTCGGGGTTGCCGGAGCGGCCGAGGGCGACGATCCGGCCGGCCCGGATGCCGACGTCGGTCTTGACGATGCCCCAGTGGTCGAGGACCACGACGTTGGTGATGACCAGGTCGAGGGCGCCCTCGGCCCACGAGGTGGTCGCCTGGGCCATGGATTCGCGGATCGACTTGCCGCCGCCGAAGACGGCTTCCTCGCCTCCGAAGCAGCGGTCCTCCTCGACCTCGATCCAGAGGTCGGTGTCGGCGAGCCGGATGCGGTCGCCGGTGGTGGGTCCGTACAGCGCGGCATAGGCGGCGCGGGTCAGTTGTGCCATGTCACACGGCCTCCTCTGCTGCGGTGTCCGGCCGGGGCGTGGCGGGTACGACGATGCCGGGCACCGTCCCGCGTCCGCCGAACGCGACGAGGGTGACCTCCGCGCCGACGCCGGGCTCGAAGCGCAGCGACGTACCGGAGGGGATATCGAGCCGGAATCCCTTCGACGGCGGCCGGTCGAAGGAAAGCGCGGGATTCACGTCGAAGAAATGAAAATGCGATCCGATCTGAATCGGACGGTCCCCGTCGTTCACCACGGTGAGCTTAATCTTCTGACGGTCGGAATTAATGTGCAGTACGCCGGAGCCCGTCCGGACCTCGCCGGGGATCACGGGATCGGCGAGGTGATCGTGACGAGCTTGCGCCCGTCGGGGAAGGTCGCCTCGACCTGGACGTCGTGCAGCATCTCCGGCACACCTTCGAGCACGTCGGCGCGGGTGAGAACGGATCTCCCCGCGGTCATGAGGTCGGCGACGCGGGCCCCTTCGCGGGCCCGCTCCATCGCCCAGCAGGCGAGCAGCGCGACGGCCTCGGGATAGTTGAGCCGTACGCCCCGCTCGCGCCGGTCACGGGCAACCATTCCGGCGACGCTCAGCAGCAATTTCTCCGTGTCGGACGGAGTAAGAAACATGGGAAACCTCCATGGCGGCGCTCCCCGGAATTCCCGGAATCGCCTCGGCCACCTTCCTCTTATAAGCCTCCGGGTGATGCCGTGGCAACTCGCACCGCACCGCAAAAAGTCCCTTTCTGGCGTTATCACCTGCCATATACGGGCAAAGCAGGCAAATTTTGGCCGTCAAAGAGAGCACAAGAAGGCGGCCGCGCACCCTGCGTACGGGTGCGCGGCCGCCTCAAGAGGAGGGTCTCAGCAGGTCACTTCAGGCCGAAGGCCCGGATGATCTCCTGGTCCACGGCGAGTCCGTTGCCGGCCTCGGCGTGCGCCTTGAGCGACACGGCGGTGGCACCCTTCTTCGGGGTCTTGAACCGGGCGGTCCAGGAACCGGCCGAGTCCTTCTTCAGCTGCACCGCGCTCCAGGACTTCCCGTCGTCGTAGCTCACCGACAGCGAGGCCTCGGCCGCCTTCACGGCACCCTCCAGCCACTCCTGCGTGGTGGACGACAGACCGACCTCGGTCCACTGGCCGGCCTTCACGTCACCGGCCAGGTCGGTGTCGACGTTGTAGTCCAGCTGAAGCATCGGGATGTCGGCCTCCGACGGCCCTGCCGGGTCGATGGCACCCGAGACGAAGTTCCACTCGGTGTGCGTCCGGATCGAGGACTTCCAGGTGGCCGCGTCACGCGAGGCGTCGAGGACCAGGCGGTACGGACGCTTCTCGGGCGAGAGGTCCCAGGCGTAGCCCGAGCGGCCGGCCTCGTCCTTGATCAGCGTGTCGCCCTGGTAGAAGGCGATGCTGCTGTTGTCGTACTCCATGTCGGGCATGGAACCGGAGTGACCGGCGCCGGCGTCCGTCCACGGCGTGATGTTGTACTGGATGTCGTTGTACGAGGACCGGAACGGGCCCCAGAAACCGGTGCCCAGACGCGGCCGGGTGATCGGCGCGAACCAGGCGGTGGGGTAGGTGCGGCCCGCCGCGTAGTCCAGGTGGGCGCTGCGCTGTTCCTGCGCGGTGTCCGTGCCGGTCGCGTTGTAGTGGGAGTGGTCCTCGTACCAGAACGAGGCGCCCGGCAGCGGGTTGACCCACTCGGTGCGGGTGGCGGGGTACTTCTCGACCTCCGCGAAACCGACGCCGGGTCCGTAGTCGGGAATGTCGTAGCGGTAGCCGCCGCCGACGACGTCCTGGGCGCCGTAGAAGGTGTTCTCCACCTTCGCCAGCTGACGGGTGGACGGGGCGAAGGCGAGCGAGCGGTCCGGGATCGTGCCGTCGTGCCGGTCGACCAGGTCGTACACGTAGCTCGCGAACTTCCGCTGCTCGACGGTCACCTTCTTGCCGCGCTGGGCGGCCTCGACGAGCGTGTCGCCGGCCAGACGCTGCACCGCGGCGACCGGGATGGCCGCCGGGGTGCCGTCCTCGGTGTAGGACTCCATCAGCACGCCGTCACCGTCATTGACGACGAAGAGCGCCTCGGCGCCCGCGGCGACCGCGTTGGCCAGCCGGTCGGCGGGGGTCACCGCATCGCTGCGGCGCACGACGACGGCCTTGCCCTTGGCCTTGAGGCCCCGGTAGTCCGCGGTGGCACCGTTGCCCGCGAAGACAGTGGCGAACTTCTCGCGGCTGTCCTCGTCGACGGGCGAACCGAACTGACCGGTGACCGGGACGTCCCGGCCGTCGACCGTGAGGTCGAACTGCCGCTCGCCCTGCCGCCAGCGGGTCAGGAAGGAGAAGCTGCCCTGGGTGACCTTCTTGGTGGGGCTCGCCCACAGCTGGTCGTAGGTGATCGGGATCTGGTACGCGTCGCGCTGGACGGTGCCGTCGGGCGCGGTGCGCGCCATGTCGTAGCGCAGCTGGCGGGTCTCGGACTCCTGCGGCGTCTTCACGCTGACCTTGTGGGCCTTGGAGGCGTCGAGCGAGACGGTGGTGGGCTTGTCGAGAATGATCTCGGGGGCCGACAGGAAGGCGAGCGCCTGCGAGTCGGCGGTGTCGCCCTTGACGTCGACGGCGGCCCAGGAGGTGTAGTTGCCCGGGGGCAGCCGCAGCGTGGTGTCACCGGAGACGGGGACGACGCTCAGGTTCTCGTCGCCGAGAGCGGCGATGATGATCTCGCCGTCCATGGGCTTGCCGGAGCGATCGCGGAGCTGAAGCTTCAGGTCGTAGAGCTCCTGCTCCTTGTTCAGCGCGAAGCCGGTGTGCGCGACGGTGGCGCCCGAGGCGTCCTTCGCGATGACCTGGCCGGAGAACGTGGTGTTGTTCGCGACCTTCGACGGGTCGAGCGACAGCACCGCCTCGGCGGTCGAACCGGCCGGGACGGTCAGCTGCTTGACCGACAGGGTGTACGCGTCGGAGTCGCTGTCCGTCGCCAGGTCGAGGGTGACGTCCTCCGTGCCGCTGTTGCGGTACGTGATCGTCCGCTCGGCGACGGGGTCGGACGCGCTGTGCGGCCAGGCGTAGGTCGCGACCTCGACGGAGCCGGTGGCCTCGATCTTCGTGTCGATGGCGGCCTTCACGTCGACCCGGCCGGTGCCCTGCTCGTACGGGGAGTAGGCGGGCAGCACCTTGGACGAGGTCATCAGCGCGTCCTTGATGCGCTGACCGGACCAGTCGGGGTGACGCTCCTTCACAATGGCTGCGGCACCCGCGACGTGCGGGGTCGCCATCGACGTACCGTCCATCGACTGGTACATGCCCTCGATACCGGGGACCGACTGCGAGGCAGCCGCGTTGATACCGACGCCCGGTGCGGAGAGGTCCGGCTTGAGGCCGTAGGAGCGCGTCAGCGGACCCATGGAGGAGAAGTCCGCGCGGTTGTCCTGCTTGTCGACGGCGGCGATGGTGAGCGCCTTCTCGGCCGCACCGGGTGAGCCGATCGTGCCGGCGCCGTACGCGTTGCCCGCCGCGATCACGAAGAGCGGACCACCGTCGGCGGACAGCGCGTTGACGGCCTGGGACATCGGGTCGGTGCCGTCGTCAGGGACGGTGGAGCCGAGGCTCATGGACACGACGTCGGCGCCCTCCGCCTTCGCCCACTCCATCCCCTCGATGATGCCCGAGTCGGCGCCGGAGCCCTCGTCGCTCAGCACCTTGCCGACCATCAGGTCCGCGGCCGGGGCGACGCCCTTGTTGGCGCCGCCGGATGCGGCGCCGGAGCCCGCGATGGTGGACGCGACGTGCGTGCCGTGGCCGTTCTTGTCGTCGACCCCCTCGCCCGGAATGAAGCTCTTGGACTCCAGGAGGCGGTCCTTGACGTCCGGGTGGTCCTCGTCGATGCCGGTGTCCAGGACCGCGACCTTGGAGCCCTTGCCGTCGTAGCCCTCGGCCCACGCCTGCGGCGCGTTGATCTGCGGGACGGATTCCTTGAGCGCGGCCTCGACCCGGCCGTCGAGCCACAGCTTCGCGATGCCGTTGTCCAGCGAACGGGCCGTGGAGGTACGCGCGATGTCGTCCCAGAAGGCCCGCGTGGTGTCCTTGTCTGCCTTCAGCGCAGCGCCGTGGATGGACTCCAGGGTCCGGACCGTCTTGCTGCCACGCGGGGCGGCGGGCAGCGAACGGGCCTTGCTCGCCGGGTACGTGGCGATCAGCGGAATGCCGCCGGTCTTCGCGTCGTCGTACCCCATCTTCGCGAGGCCGGTGACGTTGAAGAGGCGGCGGTCCAGCTTGCCGGCGGCGATCAGGCCCGTGGCCTCGTCGGGCAGGACGTAGATGTCGTCCCCGGCCTGCTGGACGTGGACCCCGCCCACCGCGCCGTCCGGCCGGTCCACCGTGACGGTGTCCTGCTTGCCCACGCCGTCGGCGTAATGGACCACGTCACCGGTGACCAGGGTGATGTCGTACTCATGGACCGGGGCGCTCCGGTCGGTGGCCGGCGCGGGGCCTGCCGCGGCGGACGCGGCGCCCGTGACGGGCAGCAGTGCGCCGCTCACCAGGGCGACCGAGGTCGCTATGAGGAGGGCTCTGCGCCGCGCGCGAGCGGGTCTCGCCCGCCCTGCGGTGGTGGAGGGTGAAGATGTCATGCAGCTGATCTAACGGTTGATGCACCGGTTCGTCATGCGACATTGCTGGCGGAAAACCGCCGCGGCGGAGACCCGCCTTCCGGGCAAGGCGGACGATGTCCGGCGCCAAAGCACAGGCGGGCGGCCTCGCACCCCTCCCAGAGAGGGTGCGAGGCCGCCCGTTCCCGGGCGGCGACCAGCTACTTCAGGCCAAAGGCCCGGGTGATCTCCTGGTCCACGGCGAGTCCGTTGCCGGCCTCGGCGTGCGCCTTGAGCGACACGGCGGTGGCACCCTTCTTCGGAGTCTTGAACCGGGCGGTCCAGGAACCGGCCGAGTCCTTCTTCAGCTGCACCGCGCTCCAGGACTTCCCGTCGTCGTAGCTGACCGACAGCGAGGCCTTCGACGCCTTCACGGCACCCTCCAGCCACTCCTGCGTGGTGGAGGACAGACCGATCTCCGTCCACGCCCCGGCCTTCACGTCACCGGCCAGATCCGTGTGGACGTCGTAGTCCAGCTGAAGCATCGGGATGTCCGCCTGCCACGGGCCGTTCTCGTCCATGGCGCCCGAGACGAAGTTCCACTCGGTGTGCGTCCGGATCGAGGACTTCCAGGTCTGCGCGTCACGCGTGGCGTCGAGCACGAAGCGGTACGGCAGCGGTTCGGGCGAGAGGTCCCAGGCGTATCCGGCCCGGCCCGCGACCTTCTTGATCAGCGTGTCGCCCTGGTAGAAGGCAGTGTTGGTGGTGTCGTACTCGTCCTCCGGCATGGAGCCCGAGTGACCGGCGCCCGAGTCCGTCCACGCGGTGAAGTTGAACTGGATGTCGTTGTAGACGGAGCGGAACGGACCCCAGTAGCCGGTGCCCAGGCGCGGGTGGCTGACCGGCGCGAACCATTCGGCGGTGTAGTCGCGGCCCGCTGTGTAGTCCAGTTCGCCGCTGCGCATCTCGTGCGCGGTGCCGGACTGGGTGGCGGTGAGGACGGAGTGGTCCTCGTACCAGAACGAGGCGCCGGGCAACGGGTTGACCCACTCGGTGCGGGTTCCGGGGAACTGCTCGTACTCCTGGAAGCCGAGACCGGGGCCGTACTCCGGGATGTCGTAGCGGAAGCCGCCGCCCAGCCGGGTCTTCTCCCCGTAGAAGGTGTTCTCCACCTTGGCGAGCTGGCGCGTGGACGGGGCGAAGGCGAGCGAGCGGTCCGGGATCGTGCCGTCGTGCCGGTCGACCAGGTCGTACACGTAGCTCGCGAACTTCCGCTCGTCGACGGTGAGCGTCGCGCCCTTGCGGGCCTCCTTGATCAGGTCCTCACCGACGAGGCGCTGGACGGAGGCGACCGGGATGGGCAGCGTGGTGCCGTAGTCGGCGTAGGACTCCATCAGCACGCCGTCACCGGCGTTGACGACGAACAGCGCCTTCGCGCCTGCGGCGATCGCGGCAGTTGCCCGGTCGGCGGGAGCCACCGTGTCGCTGCTGCGGATCACGACCGCCTTGCCCTTGACGTCGAGACCGGCGTAGTCGGCCGGGGCGCCATTGCCCGCGAAGACGCTGCCGAGCTTGCGGGTGCTGTCCTCGGCGACGAGCGAACCACCCTGCACGGTGACGGGGACGTCACGGCCGCCGGCGGTCAGGGCGACGAGCTTCTCGCCCCGGCGCCACCGGGTCAGGAAGGAGAAGCTGCCCTGGGTGACCTTCTTGGTGGGGCTCGCCCACAACTGGTCGTACGTCAGCGGGATCTGGAACGCATCGCGCTGGACGGTGCCGTCCGGAGCGGTGCGCGCCATGTCGTAGCGCAGCTGACGGGTCTCCGTCTCCTTCGGCGTCCTCACGCTGACCTTGCGGGCCTTGGAGGCGTCGAGCGAGACGGTGGTGGGCTTGTCGAGGATGATCTCGGGGGCCGCGAGGAAGGCGACGGCCTTGGAGTCGGCCGTGTCGCCCTTGATGTCGGCGGCGGACCAGGCGGTGTAGTTGCCCGGGGGCAGCCGCAGCGTCAGGTCTCCGGGGACGGCGACCACGCCGAGGTTGGGGTCGCCCAGTTGCGCGATGACGACCTGGCCGTCCATCGGCTTGCCGTCACGGTCGCGCAGCTGGAGCGTCAGGTCGTACAGCTCCTGCTCCTTGTTCAGCGCAAACCCGGTGTGGGCAACTATGGCGCCGGAGGCGTCCCTTGCGATGACCTGCCCGGAGAACGTGGTGTGGTTCGCGACCTTCGACGGGTCCAGCGACAGCACCGCCTCGGCCGTCGAACCGGCCGGCACGGTCAGCTGCTTCACCGACAGCGTGTACGCGTCCGCGTTGCTGTCCGTCGCCAGGTCCAGCGTCACGTCCTCGGTACCCGTGTTGCGGTACGTGATCATCCGCTCGGCAACCGCGTCCGAGGGGCTGTGCGGCCAGTCGTACGAGGCGACCGCGACCGAACCCGTGGCCTCGATGGTGGTGTCGATGGCGGCCTTCACGTCCAGGCGGCCGGTCCCCTGCTCGTACGGGGTGTAGTCCGGCAATTCCTTCGACGAGGTCATCAGCGCGTCCTTGATGCGCTGACCGGACCAGTCGGGGTGACGCTCCTTCACAATGGCCGCGGCACCGGCGACATGGGGCGTCGCCATCGAGGTGCCGTCCATCGACCGGTACATGCCGTCCACGCCGGGCACGGCCTGCGAGGCGGCCGCGTTGATACCGACACCCGGCGCGGAGACATCGGGCTTGAGACCGTACGAGCGGGTCAATGGGCCCATGGAGGAGAAGTCCGCGCGGTTGTCCTGCTTGTCGACGGCGGCGACCGTGAGCGCCTTCTCCGCCGAGCCCGGCGAACCGATCGTGCCCGCGCCGTACGCGTTGCCCGCGGCGACCACGTAGAGCGGACCGCCGTCGGCCGAGAGGGAGTTGACTGCCAGCGACATCGGGTCCGAGCCGTCGTCCGGGATGCTGGAGCCGAGGCTCATGGAGACGACGTCGGCGCCCTCCGCCTTCGCCCACTCCATCGCCTCGATGATGCCCGAGTCCGCGCCGGAGCCCTCGTTGCTCAGCACCTTGCCGATGATCAGGTCCGCGCCAGGGGCGACGCCCTTGTTGAGGCCGTCCGATGCGGCGCCGGAGCCGGCGATGGTGGACGCGACGTGAGTACCGTGACCGTGCTTGTCCAGGACCTCCTCACCCGGGACGAAGCTCTTGGTCTCCAGGATGCGGTCCTTGACGTCCGGGTGGGTCGGGTCGATGCCGGTGTCGAGCACCGCGACCTTGGAGCCCTTGCCGTCGTACCCCTCGGCCCAGGCCTGCGGGGCGTTGACCTGCGGGACGGAGTCCTTCAGCGCGGCCTCGACGCGGCCGTCGAGCCAGAGCTTCGCGATGCCGTTGTCCAGCGAACGGGCCGTGGAGGTACGCGCGATGTCGTCCCAGAAGGCACGCATGGTGTCCTTGCCGGCCTTCAGCGCCGCACCGTGGATCGAGTCGAGGACCCTGGTCCTCTCCGCACCGCGCGGAGCAACCGGCAGGGCGCGGCCCTTGGTGGTGGAGTACGTGGCGATCAGCGGAATGCCGCCGGTCTTCTTGTCGTCGTACCCCATCTTCGCGAGCGCGGTGACGTTGAACAGCCGGCGGTCCAGCTTGCCGGCCGCCAGCAGGGCGCTCGTCTCCTCGGGCAGGACGTAGATGTCGTCGCCGGCCTGTTGGATGTGGACCCCGCCGACCGCACCGTCGGGGCGATCCACGGTGACGGTGTCCTGGTTGCCCACGCCGTCGGCGTAGTGGACCACGTCGCCGGTGACCAGGGTGATGTCGTACTGGTGAACGGCACCGGGGGCCTTGTCCACCGCCGCGGCCCCGTCCTGGGCCGCGGACGCGGTGGCGGGCAGGAGCGCGCCACCGAACAGGGCGACCGACGTGGCGACGGTCAGGGCTCTGCGTCCCGCGCGGACAGGTCTCGCCCGGCCGGATGCGGATGAGGGAGTAAGTGTCATGCCCCTGATCTACCGGCAGAACCATGACTACCGTCAGGTTCTCACCTGGCGTGAAGCCGCCTTGGCGGCAAACCGCCTTCGCCCCAAGGGAGTTGGAGCAAGGGTTTCAGGCCACGGACCCGATGCGCCCGGCTGGTTCGGCGGCGCCGCTGTGATGGATCGGGGTGTGGGCGCCGGTCAGCGGGACACCGGTGCCGCCGCGCCGGTCGGCGACGATCTCGGCGGCGATCGACAGGGCCGTCTCCTCGGGCGTACGGGCGCCGAGGTCGAGGCCGATCGGCGAGTGCAGCCTGGCGAGTTCCAGTTCGGTGACGCCGGCCTCGCGCAGCCGGTCGTTGCGCTCCAGATGGGTGCGGCGCGAGCCCATCGCGCCGACGTAGGCGACCGGAAGCTTCAACGCCGCCTCCAGGAGCGGGACGTCGAACTTGGCGTCGTGCGTCAGGACGCACAGGACGCTGCGGGCGTCCACTCCGGTGGTGGCCAGGTAGCGGTGCGGCCAGTCGACGACCAGCTCGTCGGCGTCCGGGAAGCGTGCCTTCGTGGCGAAGACGGGGCGGGCGTCACACACCGTGACGTGGTAGCCGAGGAACTTCCCGGCCCGCACGAGTGCGGCGGCGAAGTCGATGGCCCCGAACACGATCATCCGGGGCGGCGGGACGCTGGATTCGACGAGCAGCGTGAGCGGCTGTCCGCACCGCGAGCCGTTCGCGCCGATGACGAGGGTTCCGGTCCGGCCCGCGTCCAGCATCGCCCGGGTCTCCGCGACCGCGGTGCGGTCCAGTTCCGGGTGTCCGCCGAGCCCGCCCTCGTGACCGCCGCCGGGATGGACGAGCAGGGGGCGGCCGAGGAGTTCGGCGGGGCCTTCGGTGATCCGGGCCAGCGCCGCCGCCTCCCCCCGCGAGGCGGCGGCGAGCGCGGCGGCGAACACCGGGCGGGCGGGGTCGTCCGCCCGCACCGGCGTCACCAGGATGTCGATGACGCCGCCGCAGGTCAGGCCGACCGCGAACGCGGTCTCGTCGCTGTAGCCGAACCGCTCCCGTACGGTCGTGCCGTCGTCGAGGGCCTGTCGGCACAGTTCGTACACCGCGCCCTCCACACACCCGCCGGAGACCGAGCCGATCGCCGTGCCGTCACGGTCGACGGCCAGCGCGGCGCCCGGCTGCCGGGGCGCGCTGCCGCCGACGGCGACCACGGTGGCGACGGCGAAGTCGCGTCCCTGCCCGGCCCACCGGTCGAGCTCCTCGGCGATGTCCAGCATCTCGGTCTCCTTGGCGGATGTGCGGAGGGGCGGCGTCAGCTGACGCCGAGCCAGCTCTCGATCGGGTGCAGGGCGAAGTAGATGACGAAGATCACCGTCAGCCCCCACATGAACGCGCCGACCTCGCGGGACCGGCCCTGGGCCGCCTTGATGGCGACGTACGAGATGACGCCCGCGGCCACACCCGTGGTGATGGTGTACGTGAACGGCATCAGGACCACGGTCAGGAAGACCGGGATGGCGACGGAACGGTCGCTCCAGTCCACGTGCCGGGCGTTCTGCATCATCATGGCGCCGATGACGACCAGGGCGGCGGACGCCACCTCGGCCGGCACGATCGCCGTGAGCGGGGTGAAGAAGAGGCAGGCGGCGAAGAAGAGTCCGGTGACGACGGAGGCGAGCCCGGTCCGGGCGCCCTCCCCGACACCGGTCGCCGACTCGACGAACACGGTCTGGCCGGAGCCGCCGGCGACGCCGCCGATCGCACCGCCCGCGCCGTCGATGAACAGCGCCTTGGACAGGCCCGGCATCCGGCCCTTGTCGTCGGCCAGCTTGGCCTCCGTACCGACGCCGATGATGGTGGCCATCGCGTCGAAGAAGCCGGCGAGGACCAGGGTGAAGACGATGAAGCCGACGGTCATCGCGCCGACGTCGCCCCAGCCGCCGAACTCGACGTCCCCGAAGAGGGAGAAGTCCGGCGAGGAGACCGCGGAGCCCTTGAGCTCGGGCGGGCCGCTGCTCCAGATCTTCGGGTCGACGTCGGCGACCTTGTTGATCACGACGGCGACGACCGTGCCGACGACGATGCCGATGAGGATCGCGCCGGGGATGTTGCGGGCCTGCAGCATGAAGATCAGCAGCAGGGTCACCGCGAAGACGAGGACGGGCCAGCCGGCGAGTTCACCGGCGGGACCGAGGGTCACCGGGGTGGCCGTGCCCTTGCCCACGAAGCCGGCCTTGTAGAGGCCGATCAGGGCGATGAAGAGCCCGATGCCCATGGTGATGCCGTGCTTCAGCGGGAGCGGGATCGCGTTCGTGATCAGCTCACGCAGACCGGTGACCACCAGGAGGCAGATCACCAGGCCGTACATCACGCACATGCCCATGGCCTGCGGCCAGGTCATCTCCGGGGCGACCTGTGAGGACAGGACGCCGGAGACGCTGAGTCCCGCGGCGAGAGCGAGGGGGACCTTGCCGACGAAGCCCATGAGCAGGGTGGTCGCCGCGGCCGCGAGCGCGGTGGCGGTGATCAGTCCGGGCTGGCTGAGGAGGTTCCCGTCGACGTCCTTGCCGCCGAGGATCAGCGGGTTGAGCAGCAGGATGTACGCCATGGCCATGAAGGTCGTGACGCCGCCGCGCACTTCGGTGGCGACGGTCGATCCGCGTTCGGATATGTGGAAGTACCGGTCGAGCCATGATCTGCCGGCGGGGACGCGTGAGCCGGGGCCCGCTTCCTCCGCGACGGTCTTCGGTTCCACTGAATGCTGGGTCATGATGCCTGACTCCCAAGGTTCACAGGGGCACCCGCGATGGTGAGTGGAGATGCGGGATTTGGGATGAATGCTCTGGCTGCACGACCCGGGGGACGGCCCGAGACGAACTGTTGCTGCGCAAAAAGCGGGTACTGCGGGTCAAGGGCCGCTAGCGGTGCGGAACTTGGGCTCTCCGGGCGGTGCGGGCGCAGGAAGTGTGACGTTCCCGTCAGGCGCGCACCGCCCGGAGAGCTGTGGCGGAGCTCCGGTCAGGTGCCGGTGAGGTGCTCCGGGCGGACCGGGGTCCGGTTGAGCTCCAGCCCGGTCGCGTTCCGGATCGCCGCGAGGACGGCCGGGGTCGACGACAGGGTGGGGGCCTCGCCGACGCCACGGAGCCCGTACGGGGCGTGGTCGTCGGCGAGTTCGAGCACGTCGACCGGGATGGTCGGGGTGTCGAGGATGGTGGGCAGGAGGTAGTCCGTGAAGGACGGGTTGCGTACCTTCGCGGTCTTCGGGTCGACGATGATCTCCTCCATCACGGCGATGCCCATGCCCTGGAGGGTGCCGCCCTGGATCTGGCCGAGGACGGAGAGCGGGTTGAGCGCCTTGCCGACGTCCTGGGCGCAGGCCAGTTCGATGACCTTGACCAGGCCGAGCTCGGTGTCGACCTCGACGACCGCGCGGTGTGCGGCGAAGGAGTACTGGACGTGGCCGTTGCCCTGTCCGGTACGGAGGTCGAAGGCCTCGGTGGGCCGGTGGCGCCACTCCAGCTCGACGTCGACCGCCTCGTCCTCCAGTACGTCGGCCAGGTCGGCCAGCACCTCACCGCCGTCGGTGACGACCTTGCCGCCCTCCAGGAGGAGTTCGGCGGTGGCCCAGGCGGGGTGGTACGTACCGAACTTGCGGCGGCCGATCTCCAGGACCTGTTCCCGGACCGCCTCGCAGGAGTTCTTCACGGCGCCGCCGGTGACGTAGGTCTGACGGGAGGCGGAGGTGGAGCCGGCCGAGCCGACCCGGGTGTCGGCCGGGTGGATGGTGACCTGGGAGACGCCCAGTTCGGTACGGGCGATCTGGGCGTGCACCGTGACGCCGCCTTGTCCGACCTCGGCCATGGCGGTGTGGACGGTCGCGACGGGTTCGCCACCGATGACCTCCATGCGCACCCGGGCGGTGGAGTAGTCGTCGAAGCCTTCGGAGAAGCCGACGTTCTTCAGGCCGACCGCGTAGCCGATCCCGCGTACGACGCCCTCGCCGTGCGTGGTGTTGGAGAGTCCGCCGGGCAGGGCGCGGATATCCGCGTGCTCGCCGGCGCTCTCCCACTGGCGCTCGGGCGGCAGCGGCCTGGCCTTGACCCGGCGCAACAGTTCGGCGACCGGGGCGGGCGAGTCGACCACCTGGCCGGTCGGCAGCAGGGTGCCCTGCTCCATGGCGTTGAGCTGCCTGAACTCGACCGGGTCCATGCCGAGTTCGGCGGCAACCTTGTCCATCTGCGCCTCGTAGGCGAAGCAGGCCTGGACCGCGCCGAAGCCGCGCATCGCGCCGCACGGCGGGTTGTTGGAGTAGAGGGCGATCGCCTCGATGTCGACGTCGTCGATGACGTACGGGCCGACGGCGAGCGAGGAGGCGTTGCCGACGACGGCCGGGGAGGCGGAGGCGTAGGCGCCGCCGTCCAGCACGATGCGGCACTTCATGTGGGTGAGCTTGCCGTCACGGGTGGCGCCGTGCTCGTAGCGGAGCTTGGCGGGGTGGCGGTGGACGTGCCCGAAGAAGGACTCGAAGCGGTTGTAGACGATCTTCACCGGCTTGCCTGTGCGCAGCGCCAGCAGGCAGGCGTGGATCTGCATCGACAGGTCCTCGCGGCCTCCGAAGGCGCCGCCGACACCGGAGAGCGTCATGCGGACCTTGTCCTCGGGCAGGCCGAGGACCGGGGCGATCTGGCGGAGGTCGGAGTGCAGCCACTGGGTGGCGACGTACAGGTCGACGCCTCCGTCCTCGGACGGGACGGCGAGGCCGGACTCGGGGCCGAGGAAAGCCTGGTCCTGCATGCCGAAGACGTACTCGCCCTTGACGATGACGTCGGCCCTCTTCGCCGCCTCGTCCGCGTCGCCGCGGACGATCGGCTGGCGGTGGACGATGTTGGGGTGCGGTACGTGCCCGATGTGGTGGTCGTCGCGGCCCTCGTGGATGAGGGGCGCGCCGGGCGCGGTCGCGGAGGCCTCGTCGGTGACGACCGGCAGCTCGCGGTAGTCGATCCTGATCTTCGCGGCGGCGCGGCGGGCCGTCTCCGGGTGGTCGGCGGCGACGAGTGCCACCGGCTCGCCGTGGTGGCGGACCCGGCCGTGGGCCAGGACGGGGGTGTCCTGGATCTCCAGGCCGTAGTTCTTCACCGCGGTCGGCAGGTCGTCATAGGTGAGAACGGCGTAGACGCCGGAGGTGGCGAGGGCCTCGGAGGTGTCGATCGAGACGATCTCGGCGTGCGCGACGGTGGAGCGCAGGGTGTGGCCCCAGAGCATGTCCTCGTGCCACATGTCCGAGGAGTACGCGAACTCGCCGGTGACCTTCAGGATCCCGTCGGGGCGCAGCGTGGATTCGCCGATGCCGCCCTTGGTGCGGGTGCCCTGGTTGATATTGGTGGGGGAACCGGTAACGCCCATGGCTAGACCGTCTCTTCCGCGCGGGCGGCCGCGAGGCGGACCGCGTCGAGGATCTTCTCGTAGCCGGTGCAGCGGCAGAGGTTGCCGGAGAGCGCCTCGCGGATGTCCGCGTCGGACGGCTCCGGGGTGCGCTCCAGGAGCTCGTCGGCGGCGACCAGCAGTCCGGGCGTGCAGAAGCCGCACTGGACGGCTCCGGCGTCGATGAACGCCTGCTGGATCGGGGAGAGCTCCCCGGTGTCGCGGGTCTCCTCGCCGGTCGGCTTGGCCTTCCACCGCTGGGCCTGGTCGACCGTGGTGCCGCAGGCGCCCGACGCGCAGCCGGTGCCGGGGTGGGCCTCGGTGCGGTGGGCGGCGAAGTCGGCGAGACCTTCGACGGTGACGACCTCGCGGCCCTCGACCTGGCCGGCGGCGACCAGACAGGAACAGACGGGTACCCCGTCCAGGCGGACCGTGCAGGAGCCGCACTCGCCCTGCTCGCAGGCGTTCTTGGAGCCGGGCAGGCCCATCCGCTCGCGCAGGACGTAGAGGAGGGACTCGCCCTCCCAGACGTCGTCGGCCTCGTGACGGCGGCCGTTGACCGTGAAATTGACGCGCATGATCAGGCGGCTCCTTCGGTGCTGCGGCCGTTGCCGCGGTACGACTCCCAGGTCCAGCCGAGGGTCCGGCGGGCCATGATTCCGACCGCGTGCCTGCGGTAGCTCGCGGTGCCTCGCACGTCGTCGATCGGGTTGCAGGCGCCCGCGGCGAGCGTGGCGAACTGCTTGGCGAGGGACGGCGTGATGATCGCGCGGCTGTCCCAGAACCCGCCCTCCTCCAGCGCGGCGTTCAGGAAGTCCTCCGCCTCCTTCGCCCGTACGGGTGTCGGGGCGGCGGATCCGATGCCGGTGCGGACCGTGCGGGTCTCGGGGTGCAGCGCCAGGCCGAAGGCGCAGACGGCGATGACCATCGCGTTGCGGGTGCCGACCTTGGAGTACTGCTGCGGCCCGTCGGCCTTCTTGATGTGCACGGCCCGGATCAGCTCGTCCGGCTCCAGTGCGTTGCGCTTGACGCCGGTGTAGAAGGCGTCGATGGGGATCAGCCGGGTTCCGCGGACGGATTCGGCCTCCACCTCGGCGCCCGCGGCGAGCAGCGCCGGGTGGGCGTCGCCGGCGGGCGACGCGGTGCCCAGGTTGCCGCCGACGCCGCCGCGGTTGCGGATCTGCGGCGAGGCGACGGTGTGCGAGGCGAGCGCCAGTCCGGGCAGCTCGGTCCGCAGGTGCTCCATGATGGCGCTGTACGGGACCGAGGCGCCGAGCCGTACGCTCTCCTGGCCCACCTCCCACTCGGACAGCTCACCGATGCGGTTCAGGTCCAGGAGGTACTCGGGCCGCCGGTGGTCGAAGTTGATCTCGACCATCACATCGGTGCCGCCCGCGATGGGTACAGCCGTCGGGTGCTCGGCCTTGGCGGCGAGCGCCTCCTCCCAGCTGGCGGGGCGAAGGAAGTCCATGAGTGGCTCTCTTCTTCTCAATCGGGTTGTTCGCTGGGGCTGGAGACGGCCGGCCCTCGACTTGTTCATGTCTTGTTCACGCGGTGTGTGGCCCAGTACACAAGCCCTGCTCCACCTGGTGCAGTCACCGAAACCATGAAGGAGTTGGCTGGTCTCCTCGCTCGTCTTGTAGATTCGAACGAATGGCGGGGATCGGTGACCTCACCGCAATACCCAGTTTTCACCCGCACCAACGAATGAGATCGGCGGCGACGAGATGCGGCTGCGCGCACTGCTGGAGACCGACGCGCTGGGCCTGCGGCTGCTCGGCGGCGACGAGGAGCTGGACCGGTCGGTCCGTGGCGTGATGACCACCGACCTGAAGGACCCCAGCCGCTACCTCACGGGCGGCGAGCTGGTGCTGACCGGGCTGGCCTGGCACCGGGGCGCGGAGGACTCGGAGCCCTTCGTACGGATCCTGTCGGGGGCCGGGGTCGCCGGGCTCGCGGCGGGCGAGGCGGAGCTCGGCGCCATCCCGGACGATCTGATCGAGGCATGCCGGCGTCACCGGCTGCCGCTCTTCGCCGTCCATGAGACCGTCGCGTTCGCAATGATCACCGAGCACGTGGTCCGCCAGGTGTCCGGCGAGCGAGCCGGCGACCTGGCCGCGGTCGTCGACCGGCACCGCAGGCTGATGACCTCGGGCCCGGCGGGCGGCGGCCCCGAGGTGGTCCTCGATCTGCTCGGCTCCGACCTCGACCTGCACGCCTGGGTGCTCTCGCCCACCGGCCGGCAGATCGCGGGTGCGGGCGCCCCGCTGTCCGGACCGGCCGGTGCGGAGCTGGCCGGGCTGCACCTGGCCGCGGTGCGCTCCGGCCGGCGTGCCCCGCACCGGGCCACCGTCGACGGGGTGACGTATTCGCTCTTCCCGATCCGCAACAACGGCCGGGGCGCCGTGCCGGCCTCCCGCGATGCACGGGAGTCGGTGCTGTCCGACTGGCTGCTGGCCGTCGAGGCCGACGCGGGCGACTGGCCCGCCGCCCGGCTCGACCTGCTCCAGGGCGTCACCCAGCTCATCGCGGTCGAGCGGGACCGGCGTGACGCGGCCCGTACGGTACGCCGCAGGCTGGCCCAGGAGGTCCTGGAGCTCGTCCAGGCCGGTGCGCCGCCGGCGGAGATCGCCGCCAGGCTTCGGGTCGCGGCCCCGGTCCTGCTGCCCGGCCTCGGCACCGCGCCGCACTGGCAGGTGGTGGTGGCCCGGGTCGAGTGGGACGATGCGGACGCGCCCGGCGGCAACGCTTCCGGGATCGCGGGCGGCCCTGTCGCCCAGGCGCTGCTGGAGGAGATCCTGGTCGACCCGGCGGTGACCGGTCCGGATTCCGCGGACCGCATCGCGGTCGCCCACACGGGTGACGAGGCCATCGCCCTCGTACCGCTGCCCGCTCTCGCCGACGTCCGGCCGGAAGCGGACGGGACCGCGGACGGGGACGCCCCGGCGGATCCGGCCAAGGACCCGGCGCTGCATGCCGACGCGCTGCTGGCCGCCGTGCGCGCGCCGCTCTCCGCGGGCCTCGCCGGCGACGGCCGCCTGACACTGGGTGTCAGCGCCTCGGTGCATTCGCCGGAGGGGCTGCGCGGCGCCCTGGAGGAGGCCCGGCACGCCCGCCGGGTGGCGGCGGCCCGTCCGGGTCGGGTCTGCGCGGCCGGCCACCACGAGCTGGCCTCGCACGTGCTGCTGCTGCCGTTCGTGCCCGACGACGTCCGTCGCGCGTTCACCGCACGGCTGCTCGACCCGCTGCGCGACTACGACCGGCGCCACCGCGCGGAGCTGATCCCGACCCTGGAGGCGTTCCTGGACTGCGACGGTTCATGGACCCGCTGCGCGGCCCGGCTGCACCTCCACGTCAACACGCTGCGCTACCGCGTCGGGCGCATCGAGCAGTTGACGGGGCGTGACCTTTCCCGGCTCGAGGACAAGCTCGATTTCTTCCTCGCCCTGCGTATGAGCTGACGTACGGGGGTCACGGCGGCCCCTACACGTTCCCGCCGATTGTGAAAAGTTTCACCTGACATTGCCTCGACCTCTTGGCCCGGCGTGCCATTCCGTGCTGTGATGCGGCCAGACTCAGAGCATCCGGCCCATGGCCGGACGCTCTCCACAGCTCGATGGCGCGCTCGGGGAGGGCAATGTGGCGGATACCGTCATGTCTGGTTCCGGAACGACAGCAGATGACGATCCGCCGCTCCAGACAGCGGTATGGCGGCTGCGCTCACGCGCCTGCTGGACGGACGCTGCGGCACTGCTCGAACACGACGCCGCCACCGACCCGGCCGCGGCCCTCCAGCGCACCGCGCTGCTGACCGAGCGGTGTCTCTACACCGGGCAGGGCTGGACCGACGCGGAGGACGCGCTGCGCATCTCCGAGGCCATGGCCCACGACGACGCCGAGCGCGGGGCCGCCGCCTGCGAGCGCGGCTATCTCGCCTACGCCTCCACCCTGCTCGGCGTACGCGACCGGGCCGACGAGGCGCGGGTGGCCCTGAGCCGTGCCGCGGCGCTCCTGGCCCCGGCCGCCGCGGCACGCCCGCTGCTCGACTTCCGGCGGGGTCTGATCGCGCAGAACATCGCCGACTCGCCACAGGCCGCCCGCGCCGCGTACCGCAGGGCCCACGCAGGCGCGACGGCCCAGGGAGACGCGCTGCTGCTCTCCTCCACCTGGCGCCATCTGGCCCTGATCGCCCTGCGCGAGGGCGAGTTGGCGGAGGCCAGGCACGGCTTCGCGGAGTCCCTGCGGATAAGGGAGGAACTGGGCTATCTGGTCGGTACGGCACCGGCGCTCATCGCGATGGCGGACGCCGAACCCGAGCCGGAGGCGGCGACGCGGCTGCGCGCCGAGGCGGGCCGGCTGTTCCGGCTGCTCGGCGGCGTACCGACGTGGCTGGCGCCGCATCTGGACCCGCCGGGTCCACGGACCGCCGAGGCGAACTGAGGCAACGCGGGCCCGGTCCGGTACGGTATCGGGCCCGCGTCAGCCGCCGGAGCCGGCGAAGTGCTCCCGTACGAGTGACTGCACGACGGCCACGTCCTGGGCGATCAGCGCGTCGAGCAGGGCCGTGTGCTCCGCCGCGTCCGCCAGCAGGTCGGCGCGACGGGTGACGGGGTTGCCCTCCAGGGGCCACTGGGAGCGGCGGTGCAGCTCGTCGGCCACCGCCACCAGCTGGGAGTTGCCCGCCAGCGCGAGCACTGCTCCGTGGAAGGCCCGGTCGGCCTCCGCGTAGCTCGCCCGGTCACCGACGGCCGCCGCCGCGACGGTGGCGTCGGCCAGTGGGCGCAGGGCGCACCAGCGGGCCGGCGGCACCGTGCGGGCGAGCCGCAGCATGACGGGGACCTCGATCAGCTCCCGCACCTCGGCGAGCTCGGCCAGCTCACCCGGCCCGCGTTCGGCGACCCGGAAGCCGCGGTTCGGCACGACCTCGACGGCCCCTTCGACGGCCAGCTGCTGCATCGCCTCCCGCACGGGGGTGGCGGAGACCCCGAAGCGGGCGCCGAGCGCCGGGGCGGAGTAGACCTGCCCGGGGACCAGCTCGCCGTCGACGAGGGCGGCGCGCAGGGCGTCCAGGATCTGGCCGCGTACGGAGTGCCGGCGCACCGCGGCCCGGGGAGCGGGCGGCTCGCTGTGGGTGTGCTCGCCACGAGCCTGCTCGGGCAGGCCGCGGACCTGCTCCGGCACCCGGAGCGACGTGGAGGCGGCCACGGATGCCGCGGACGCGTGCGGTGCCCACACTTCCTCACGGGCCCTGCCCTGCTCCACGGGTACCTCCTCGGCCGGTCGCGGGCGCGGCTCGCGTGCGCGGCGCCTCGTGTGCACGATAGGCGGAGGAAGCTCCAGTTCAAACATCGATCGCGTCGGGTAAGGTAAGGCTTACCTGCAAACGATCGCGATTCGGTGGTCCCTGCATGACCCTTCCCACTCTGCTTCCGGGCACGACGACCTCGGCGGTGACGGACGCGTACGCGCGTCTGACCGAGGTCTTCCCCGGGCTGCGCGCCGAGGTGCTCAACGACGGCGAGCCCACTCCCGGCGGAGCCGGCTGGGTGGGCGCCCACGAGCTCTCGGCCGGAGGCAGCGGGCTCGACACCTTCCTCGCCTGGGACGACGCGCAGGTGCTGCGGGACTACGGGCAGCGGGCCCGGCCCGACGTGGTCGCCGGCTTCGGACTGCACCGGTACGCCTGGCCGGCCTGCCTGCTGGTGACGGTCCCCTGGTTCCTGCACCGGCGGGTGCCGCGGATCCCGGTCGAGGACGTCGCCTTCCAGCGGGCGCTGGGCCATCTGACCGTACGCGTACGGGACTTCGCCTGCCTGCCCGGCGATCCGGCGGCGGAGCTGCCGGGGGCGCGCGTGGTGGCCGACGAGGCCGCGCTGCGCGCCGAGGTGCTCGCGTCCGTGGCCGGACACCTCGGCCCCGTGCTCGACGGCTTCGGCCCGCGGATGCGGCGCGGCAAGCGGGCCCTGTGGGGCATGGCGACGGACGAGATCGTCGAGGGCCTCTGGTACATCGCCCATCTCCTCGGCGAGGAGCGGCGCGCGATGGCCGAGCTGGAGGCGCTCCTGCCGGGCACCACGAAGCCGTACGTCGGCACGGCGGGCTTCCGGGAGCTGACCGGCCCGGACGGGCAGTCGCTGCCCACCCGGGACCGGGCGAGCTGCTGCATGTTCTACACGGTGCGCCCCGAGGACACCTGTGTCACCTGCCCGCGCACCTGCGACGAGGACCGGGTCCGGAAGCTGGCACCCGCCTCCTGATCCACACCGCCCGCACGAGTGGCCTGAATCGAACACAACTCCTCTGCGTCATACGGGCATTCGACCAGATCGCGGTTATCGGTCGGCTCTGCCACCCCATTGGCGTTCTCTTGCCCCGAAACCGCCTGGACGTGAGGCAATTCCCGGCACGATGGCGGCCGAAACGCCCTATCGCAACGCAAGGGACCGCGCATGAGACTGACCGACATATCGCTTGACTGGCTGCTTCCGGCTGCCGTGCTGCTGGCGGGGGTCATGGCGGCGGTGGCGGTGGTCGCGCGCGGCAAGCGCGCCTCTGACACATCCGCGGCCGAGGACTCCTGGGAACGCAGCGAGGAACGGCGCAGACGCAAGGAGGCGCTCTACGCCACCGCTTCGTACGTGCTGCTGTTCTGCTGCGCGGCGGTCGCCGCCGCGCTCTCCTTCCACGGGCTCGTCGGCTTCGGCCGGCAGAACCTCGGCCTCTCCGGGGGCTGGGAGTACCTGGTGCCGTTCGGCCTCGACGGGGCGGCGATGTTCTGCTCCGTGCTCGCCGTGCGCGAGGCCAGCCACGGCGACGCGGCGCTCGGCTCGCGGCTGCTGGTGTGGACCTTCGCCGGTGCCGCCGCCTGGTTCAACTGGGTGCACGCACCGCGCGGCCTGGACCACGCGGGCGCTCCGCACTTCTTCGCGGGGATGTCGCTCTCGGCGGCCGTGCTCTTCGACCGGGCGCTGAAGCAGACCCGGGTGGCCGCCCTGCGTGAACAGGGCCTGGTGCCCCGCCCGTTGCCGCAGATCCGGATCGTACGGTGGCTGCGCGCACCCCGGGAGACCTTCGGTGCCTGGTCGCTGATGCTGCTCGAAGGCGTACGCACGCTGGACGAAGCGGTCGACGAGGTACGCGAGGACCGCCGGGAGAAGGAGCAGAACCGTCTGCGCAGGAGGGACCAGGAGAAGCTGGACCGGGCGCAGATCAAGGCCCTGAACCGGCAGAACCGGGCCTGGGGGCGGGTCGGCCGGGGCGGCACCCAGGTGGACGTCCAGGCCATCGCCTCCGCGACGGGCTCCGCGCAGTCCGTCGCGGAGCCCGCCATATCCGAGCCGGGTCAGCTGCCCCTGCGACCCCGGCCATCCCTGCAAGCCGTGAACGGCCCGAACTCCGGGGCCGTCCCGGAGCTGAACGCGACTGATCCGAGAACGGTCGACCTCACCGCCGAGGACGACACCCAGGCACTGCCCCGGCTCGACTCGCTGGAGCAGAAGCTGAAGGACCTGGAGCAGCAGTTCGGCTGATGTGGCGACCTGCGGGACGCGGCCCTGACGATCCGACCGGACCGTCAGGGCCGTTCGCCGTCCAGCTCGAACCAGACCACCTTGCCCAGGGCGTGCGGGCTGATCCCCCAGGAGTCCGCGAGGCTCTCCACCAGGACCAGTCCCCTGCCGTGCGTACCGTCGTCGGCGTCCGGTACGTCCGACACGGGCATGCCCGGGACGAAGTCTCTTACCTCCACGCGCAGCTTCTGCGGCGCCACGCTCACGGCGACGACCGCTCCGTCGTCCGTGTGCACCAGCGCGTTGGTCACGAGCTCGCTGAGCAGCAGCTCGGCCACCTGAGCGGGCTCCTCCTTCCATCGGTATCGCAGTAACTCCCGTACCGCGCCGCGCACTTCCGCGACGGCCGCCACATCGGCGCGGCCGACTCTGCGATGCAGTCGGGCCAGTTCCTGACGCTCCATCGTTTCCCCCGCCCACACAGTGAATCGCCCCCTGTTCTCGAAGGTGCTCACGCAATGCATGCCCCGCCTACGGGCTGTCACGCTTCGACGCAGCACATGGACGGTGATTTCGGCAACCCCGGGACGGCCTCGGTGCGGAGGCCTCGGTGCGGGCCTCAGGCCCGTTTGTAGTAGTAGCCGTCGGCATGGGCGGGGCCCACGTTGTGCTGGACTCCACTGCCGTTGAGGGAGAAGTACGACGCGTCGAGCGTCGGGTGACACGTGCCGGAGTTGGGGCTGCCGAGCTTGGCCGTGCTGACGTTGATGCGGCTGTTGCCGTTCGCCGTGGAGGTCACCTCGGCCGCGTAGGGGCAGTTGCTGTACGGGAAGCCGGTCATGCGCACCGCGCCCGACCGGGAGATGGTGATGGTGTCCGGCTGACCCACGTTGTACGTCGTGCCGTACTTCCAGGTGCCCACGAACGACGACGGGACCGTGCCCCCGCCGCCCGAGCCGCCCGTGGATCCCGTGGCACCGCCCGAGCCGGTCGTGGAGCCCGAGGTGCTGCCCGAGCCACCGCTGTCCGAACTCCCACCGCTCGAACTCCCACCGGCCGTCGTTCCTCCGGTCGTCGTTCCTCCGGTCGCCGTTCCTCCGGTCGTCGTCCCACCGGTCGAGCCTCCGCTGCCGGAACTCCCGCCGCCCGTCGCGTCGCTGCCGCCTCCCGACCCCGGACCGCCGCCGGCGGAACCGCCCCCTGACGATGCGCCGCCGCTGTCCGGTGCTCCCGCGCCGCCGCCCGGGCTCCCCGCGTCCCGGCCGTCCTCCCCGTCCTTTCCGTCCTCGCCCTTCTTCTCGCTGCTGGACGCCTTGGGGCTCTTGGCGCCCGGGGGAGGTGTGCTGTGCGCCGGTGTCGACGGCGACGCCGGGGCGGACGGAGTCGTCGCACCGCTGGACGGGGACGCGTGGCTGCCGCTGTCGCCGCCGAACGGCTGCAGCACCGCCAGCGTGCCGCCTCCCCCGGCCAGGACCACGACGAGGGGGACGGACATGATCCACTGGCGGCGCCGGCCCTCGCGCTTGCGCTTCGGCTCGACCGTCCCGCCGACAGGGACGACCGAGGAGACCACTTCCGGCGCCCGCAGGTCGACCGTCCCACGGTCGACGCCCTCCTCCCGTACCGGCGCCGCCTCCGCGTCCAGCAGCCGCGCCGACTGACGTGCGAGATGGCCCACCACTCCGGCCGGCAGCCACGACGCCGCCATGGCCGGGGCATCACCGCCGCGCTCCGCCAACAGCACGTCCACGGAAGGCCGTTCGGCGGTGGACTTGGTCAGTAGGCGGGCGATCAGGGCGCGCAGCCCCTCGTCACGGACCTGCTCGATGGCGGGCTCGGCCTCGACGATGTGGTACATCACCGCATGCTGGTTGCTCACCCCGTTGCCGAACGGGAGCATGCCGGTGGCCGCGTACGTCAGCACGCAGCCGAGGGTGAACACGTCGCTCTTCGGGCCCGCGCTCTCGCCGCGGATCTGCTCCGGCGCCATGAAGCCGGGTGAACCGATCACCATTCCCGTGCTGGTGAGGAGGGAGTCGACGGACGTCTCGACGGCCCGGGCGATGCCGAAGTCGATGACCTTGGGCCCTTCGACCGTCACCATCACGTTCGACGGTTTGAGGTCGCGGTGGACGATTCCGGCCGAGTGGATGTCCTTCAGCGCGCGCAGGAGCCCGTCGGCGAGGGCGAGTACGGACGCGGCCGGGAGCGCGCCGTGCCCACGGACCACCTGTTCCAGGGAGAGTCCGGGGACATAGCCCGTGGCCACCCAGGGGTACTCCGCGTCGGGGGCCGCGTCCAGCACGGGCGCGGTGTAGCGCTCCCCCACACGCCGCGCCGCATCCACCTCACGGCGGAACCGGGCTCTGAACTGCGGGTCCGCGACGTGTTCCGGGTGCACCACCTTGACCGCGACCGTGCGGCCCCCCTCGGAACGGGCGAGGTAGACCCGGCCCATGCCGCCCGCGCCGAGCCTGCCGAGCAGGAGGTAGGGCCCGATGCGGGCCGGATCGGTCGTGGCCAGCGGCTTGATGCCGCCGTCGAGGTTGTCCTCGTCGTTCCCGTGGTCGTCGTCGTGCACGCTGGTCATGTTCGAGCACTCTCCCGTGAGTCCCGCCGCGCAGTCCCCCGGGACTGCGTCCGCCCCCTGAAATCGCCTGCAGCACAGACGACTTGGTGCAACACGCACTCAGTCTGGGGCCCAACGGGTCACCATTGGAACCGCTTCCGGGAATAGTTCTGGAACATTCTTCTACTTTGGGTCCCGGCGGGCGACCCCATCAAGGGGCGCGGAACCGGCGTACGGACACTTCCGCGGGGCACGGTGTTTGCCGTCTCCTCGGTTAACTTCCGCAAAATTCACCCTTGTTGGCGTTGACGGGACCGCATCTACGCGCGTCATCATGGTGAGTATGCGAATCCCCCCACGGATCACCACGCTCGGCGGCGTCGCCGCCCTCCTGTCCGTCCTCTTCGTCGGTGGCCCCGTCACGGCGACCGCGACCGCGGCCACCACCTCGGTGGGCAGCGTCTGTTACTCCGCGCTGCCGTCCCAGGCCCACGACACCCTCGATCTCATCGACGCCGGCGGGCCCTACCCGTACGACCAGGACGGGACCGTCTTCCAGAACCGTGAAGGCGTCCTGCCCGGTCAGAGCACCGGCTACTACCACGAGTACACCGTGATCACCCCTGGCTCCCCGACCCGCGGTGCGCGACGCATCGTCACGGGCGAGGAGGTCCAGGAGGACTACTACACCGCCGACCACTACGAGACCTTCGACCTCGTCGACCACGACTGCTGAGGCGCGCCCCCGGTCCGGTCCGCGCCGCAGCCCCCCACCTGCGGCGCGGATCACCGGCGCGACGTACTTGTACGCTCCCCCCATGACCGTGACCTATGTGATCGACGGCTCCCGGGTCACCGGCCTGGAGCGCTTCTGGGACGTGATCGGCGAGGCGGTGAACGGGCCCGGCGGCTACTTCGGCCGGGGCCTCGACTCCTTCGCGGACTGCCTGAGGGGCGGGATGGGCACGCCGGACGACGGCGACTTCGTCATCGAGTGGCGGGACCACACGGTGTCCGCACGCGCGTTGGGGCACGAGGAGACCGCCCGCCGTCTCCGGGGCCTGCTCGGCCGCGCCCATCCGAGCAACCTGCCGCAGGTCCGGGAGGAGCTGGCACAGGCGGAGGCCGGCGCCGGTCCGACGCTCTTCGACCATCTGCTGGAGATCATCCGGGACGAGACCGCCCCCGGCACCCTGCGACTGCTCTGAGGGCCACGGCTGCGGTCGGCCGCAGTCGTGGCCCCCCGGCCGGTCAGTACTGCGTGGAGACCTTCACTCCGCCGAAGTCCTGCACGGCGTAGAGGCTGATGTAGTGGGCTCCTTCCGCCGGGTCCTCGACGGTCAGCGTGTGGGCGTTGCCGCTGCCGGTCGCCCGGGAGGTGTAGGCGGCCGTGGTGGCCCAGCCGTTCGCGTTGTAGTAGAGGTCGGCGTCGCCCGTGCCGCCACTCGTGGTGATCTTCAGCCTGGCGGTTCCGGCGGGCACGTAGACGTACAGGTAGGAGTAGTTGCCCTGCCCGGCCTGCTGTCCGCTCCGGGCACAGTCCTGACCGAGTTCACGGACGTCGCCCGCGGTGCACTCGGCCGACGGCTCGGTCGGCGGGTTGGTGGTGGTGCCGCAACTGCCGGCCGCGCAGGCCGTCAGCCAGGCGTTCCAGTCGGTGTCGTAGCGGCTGCCGATGGTGGATGTGAGCAGGGTGCGGGCGCCGTTCCAGTCGCCGCTGCGGTAGAGGCCGAGCAGTCTGTCCACATCCGCGCGGTGCGACTGGAGCATGTAACGGACGGCCAGGTAGCCCCAGTTGTAGATGCGCGTCTGGTCGGCGTTCTCGTAGGTGGTGTCGAACAGGGTGCTCAGGGTGTAGGTGTGGGCGGCGGCCTGGGTGACGGCGTCGTCGTAGACGACGTCACGGTAGGAGTAGGAGACGTACTCCGCGAAGCCCTCGACCCACCAGATGGTCGGAGTGGTCACACCGGCTTCGAAGTCGCCGGCCATGTTGAAACGGCCGTCTAGGTAGTGCGTGTACTCGTGGTTGAGGTTCCAGATCTGGAAGGCGGGGCGCACCCATTCGGCCTCGTAGGCGATGAAGCGCGGCTGGTTGCCGGCCGCTGCCGGGTCGCCCTCCAGGTACATGCCGCCGTTGTTGGTGTCGATGCCGTAGATGGCTCCGGCGTAGGTCTGGTAATCGGTGCTCGAATCGAAGACGACCACCTCGATGGTGGTGTTCCTGTCGTTGGCGACGGGACCGCTGTCCCGGGCCACCTCGTGGAAGTAGGCGTCCTGGCCCTTCAGGCTGGTGCAGGCTGCCGTGAGGTCGGCCGAGGACATCTGCTGGGCGAGGATGCGGATGCTGGCGCTGCAGGTGTACTCGACGGGCAGGACGGCGCTCTTGATCCGTGCCGCCAGGTCGCAGGTGTTGTACGCGGTGCAGTTCGCCCGGTCGTAGTAGTCGGTCATCTCGGCGAGTCCGACCCAGAGCGGCGCGGTGGGCCCGGTCAGCGAGCTGCGGCCGAGCAGGTCGATGACGAGCGGACGGGCCTTGGGCCGCAGCGGCTCCTCCTGGAGGAAGCGCCCGAGTTCACGCCCGGCGTTGGAGGTCAGGTACGACTGGTCCGTGCCCAGCAGGTCGAGGTGACCGCGGGCGAAGCCGGCGAGCGAGTCGAGCAGGCTCGGGTCGGCCTGGACGGCGCTGACGAACGCGGGCAGTTGGTGGCCCCGGAAGGTCACGGTGTAGACGTTGTTGACCGCGTTGAGCATGTACCAGGAGCTGTTGTACGAGGAGTTGTAGCCGGCGAGCAGGCGCTTGACGACGTACAGGTAGCGGTCGTTCTGCTCGGCGCTGTCGATGAGCGTGACAGCCTCGGCCAGCGTCTCGCCGTTGGCGTCCGTGACGTCGCGCGAGTGGGCGGAGGCGAAGAAGGCGTCGAGCCCGCCCTGGATCGCGGTGCGCAGCGGGGCGCCGTAGGAGCCGACGGTGCCGGGGTCGTAGTACTGCACGTAGTAGCCGGCGCGCAGGAAGAGCACCAGCTGCGGCATTCCGGTGCTGCTGTCACCCGGGTACGCGGCGGATCCGTCACGCAGGGCGCCCGCGATGCTGACCATCTGGGCCTCGCGGAAGGCGAGGTAGCCGTCATTGCCCTTGACCCCGAACAGGGTGTTGACGCAGTCGGTCGTCGACGACTTGACCTGCTGGACCAGGGCGCTTCCGGTGCGGCTCGTGAAGTCGGCGACGGAGCACGCGGCGGCCGGCGCGAGTCCGGCGGCCTTCGCGGCGGAGCGGGCCTTCGTCCTCATCGACGGGGCCGGGTGGCTCGGCGCGGAGGCGCGAGGGTCGTCGTAGTCGCGCCTCAGCGCGTCCTTGGACGCGGTCTGCGGGGCCCGGTCGGCGGGCTTCAGCGCGGTGCCGGCTATGTGGCCGGCGTCCTGTACGGGTGCGGTGAGGGACTGCGCGGCGGGGCCGCCCGGATCGGGCGCCTCGACGCCAACGGCCTTGCCCGCGGCGGCAGTCGTACTGACGGCTGCCGTGGTGGAGGGCCGGGGCTCGGCGGCCCGGCTCGGTGCGGCGAGCATGCCGACACCCAGACAGGCCGCCAGGGCCACGGTGGACAAGCCGGTGAATCTCTGTCGACCCAAACGGTTCTTCACGTGCCGCCTCCCAGCGGTGTGGTGCCGCGCGACGTTGCGCGGCGTGGGGGATGGTGCGGCCGGGGCCGGACGGCGGGTCCATGAACCAGCTCGTGACATGAGCACGACCCCGACTGCAGCCGTCTGTACAATGGCACATGTCACATGTTCTTTGGAAGGCGCTGGGCGCACATTCATCTGCGCGCCAACTCCCGTCCGCCGCACCCGGCTTGCGGACGATGCCGCTACAGCCCGAGGAGTTCCGCCCGTGACCGAGACCCGACTCGCCCCGCAGACCGCCACCCACGACCTGCCGGTACCTCCGGCCCTGGACACCTTCATGCGCACGGGCTGGGCCGCGGCCCCGCTCCCGGCCGGCGTCCGCGTCCCCGCCCACGCCCTCCCTCCGGCCCGCCGCGCCCGCGTCGCGGCACGGTTCCCGGGCGAGCGGCTCGTCGTTCCGGCAGGCCCCCTCGCCGTCCGGTCGCACGGCACGGACCACCTCTTCCGGCCGCACACCGCGTACGCCTGGCTCACCGGCCTCACCGGCGAGGACCAGGCCGGTCATGTGCCGGTCCTGGAACCGGACGGGGACGCGCGCCACGAGGCGGTCCTGTATGTGAGACCCGGCTCCTCCCGCAACGGCCAGGAGTTCCACCGCGACCGCAGACACGGGGAGTTCTGGGTCGACCGCAGACCCGGCCCGGCCGAGACGGCCGCGCTGACCGGCATCCGGTGCGAGCACCAGGGCGCGTGGGACAAGCTCCTGACCGGCGCCCAGCCCCTGACCCGCGTCCTCACCGGCGTGGACCCGTCCGTCGACGCCCGGCTCGGGGATGCCCGCCGGCTGCCCGCCCTCCGGCCCGCTCCGGCCGGTCTCCACGCCGTGATCGACGAACTCAGACTCGTCAAGGACTCATGGGAGCAGGGCCAGTTGCAGCGCGCGGTCGACGCGACGACCGCCGGATTCGAGGACGTCGTCCGGTCGCTCCCACAGGCCATCGCCGACCCGCGCGGCGAACGCCGGGTGGAGGGCGTCTTCGCGCTGCGGGCCCGGCTCGACGGCAACGGCCCCGGGTTCCCGACCGTCGCGGCCGCCGGAGACCACGCGTGCGTACTGCGCCGGACCCGCAACGACGGCCCTTTGGAACGCGGCCGGCTCCTGCTGCTGGACGCGGGCGTGGAGACCGATTCCCTCTACACCGCCGACGTCACGCGCACGCTCCCGCTCTCCGGCGCCTACACCCCGGTCCAGCGCGCGGTGTACGAACTGGTGCTTGCCGCCCAGGAGTCGGGCATCGCGGCGCTGCGACCCGGCGCCCGGTTCCACGACTTCCACGACGCCGCCATGCGGGTCATCGCCGAGGGGCTGCACGACTGGGGCGTACTCGCGATGCCCGCGGACGAGGCACTCGCTCCCGAGAACGGCTTCCACCGCCGCTACACCCTGTGCGGCAGCGGCCACATGCTCGGCATGGACGTGCACGACTGCGCCCGGGCCCGCGCCGGGGTCTACCCGGACGGGGTCCTGGAGCCGGGCCAGGTGCTCACGGTGGGGCCGGGGCTGTACCTCAGGCCGGACGACACGTCACTGCCGCGTGCGCTCCGCGGCATCGGCGTCAGGATCGAGGACGACCTCGTGATCACCGGGGACGGCGCCCGCCTCATGTCCGCCGCGCTCCCCCGCACAGCGGACGGCATCGAGGCCTGGATGGCGGGGCTGCTGGACGGCTGAGCGCGCGCCGGCCACCTCCTCGCGAGGTGGTGGCCGGCGCGCGCCCGCGATGAGGACTCAGACCTGCCGTCCGTCGGCCCACAGCGACCGGATATGGGACATATGGGCGAGCATGCAGGCCTCGGCCCCCGGCGCGTCCCCGGCGACCACCAGGTCCAGCAGTTGGACGTGCTCCTGCGCCGAGGCGATCAACTGCCCCGACTCGGCCAGCCGGTTCAGACCGAACAGCCGGGAGCGCTTGCGCAGTTCACCGACCTCCTCGACCAGCCGGCGGTTCCCGGCCAGCGCCAGCAGGGCGAGATGGAAGCGGCGGTCCGCCTCCAGATAGCCCAGGATGTCGTGCCGCGTCGCCGCCTCGACGATCTCCAGCGCGACGGGGCGCAACGCCTCCAACTCCTGCGTGAGGCCCATCCGCGCGATCCGGCCCACGGTGGGGACCTCGATCATGGCGCGGAGTTCGGTGAAGTCGTCGAGGTCCTGCTCGGTGAGTTCGGTGATCCGGAAGCCCTTGTTGCGTACGGCCTCGACCAGGCCCTCCCGGGCCAGGTCGAGCATCGCCTCACGGACGGGCGTCGCGGAGACACCGAACTCCGAGGCGAGGGCGGGCGCGGAGTAGACGGTCCCGGGCTTCAGTTCGCCGGAGACGAGCGCCGCCCGCAGCGCGTGCGCCACCTGGTCGCGCAGATGCTCCTGCGCCGAGATCACGTTGAGCGACGTCAGGCGGGCCATGTCTGTTCCTCCAGGACCGTGCGGAGCCCAAGAATACAATTTGACATCCTCCCCCAGCTGAAGCAGGGGGATTCCTGGCTCAGGCTGCCTCTGGGAGCGGCGCTCCCGGAGGGCTTCTGCCGTCGGCACCAGCCGGGTTGAGACCTGCCCGGACGAGCATCACGTGGGCGGAGTTCTTGTCCCGGGGGGACACGGCTCCGCACGCGGTGCACGCGTACGTTCTTTCGGAGAGGGGGAGTGCGTGCTTGGTTCTCGCACCGCACTGTGCGCAGTCCATCGTGGTGTGGGCCGGGTGCACGAGGTGCACGATGCGGCCGTGCTTGCGGGCCATTTCGGTGAGCGCGGTCCTGGTCGCGCCGATCGCGGCGTCGGCGGCCTTGCGGGCCATCGTCGACTTCGCGAGGAATTTCGGGCGGAAGTCCTCGACGGCGAGCTGGTCGAAGTCGCGCACGACCGTCTTGGCCCACTTGCGGCCGGTGTCCTGGCGCTGCCGGGCAACCTTCTTGTGGACCTTGGCCGCCGCGCGGGACGCGGTCCGGTAGCCCTTCGACGCGGCCTTCCCCCGTGCGGGCTTCCGTCTCGCCATCTGCTTCTGGTGCCGGGCCAGCTTCGCGGCGGCGCTCTTGCCGTGCTGGGGATGGGGAAGGTCGTGCGCGTCCGAGGTGGTGGTCGCGGTTTCCTTGACGCCCCAGTCGATACCGATCGCGCGACCCGTCTCCGGCAGCGGCTCTGCGGCTGCCTCCACGACGAACGAGGCGTACCAGTGGCCGAGGCTGTCCCGGTACACCCGCACCGACGTGGGGTCGGCGGGCAGGTCACGAGACCACACCACGGTCAGGGCGACGCCGCCCGCGAGGTACAGGCGGCCGTCCTTGATCCGGAAGCCGCGCCGGGTGTAGTTCATCGACGGCAGCGCGTCGCGCTTACGCTTGATGCGGGGCATCCCGGCGCGCTGACGCATCGGCAGCCCCGTCTTGATGTCCTTCAGGGCTTTGGTGCGGGACTTGGCGAAGTCGCGGATGGTCTGCTGCTGCGGCACCGAGGAGCCTTCACGCAGCCACCCCATGGCGGTACGGGCCTCGGTCAGCATCCTGTCGAGCTGCGCGGGGCCGCACGTCGTCTTCTCGGTGGCGTCTTTGTTCAGACCGTGGACCTTGCGGGACATGGCCACACATTCGTTCCAGATCCAACGGCAGCGCGCCCACTCGGCATCGAGTCCGGCGAGCGCGGTCGACGACACGCGAAGCCGGTAGGTGTACCGGGCGTGCCCGGACTCCTCACCCGCTCCCCGTAGTGTCGTCATGGTGTCATCCTACCAGTCAGTGACCACCGTTAGGCCACTATTCTAAGGTCATGGATGAAGACAAGCGCATCACGCTCCGCCTGCCCGCCGACCTGCATGAGTGGCTGGCCGCTCAGGCCAAGTCCGCCCGCCGGTCCCTCAACTCCGAGATCGTCTACCGCCTGGAGGTCGAGCGTGACGCCGCCGTGGCGGGCGCCGAATCGCTCTGACGGCGATTCGGTTCTTCTGCCCTGCTCCGCAGGACTCCGATTCCCCCCAGCCTGAAGGCCGGGGCATCCTCGAAGAAATCAAGTGCCGTTGTCCGCCCCGGACTTGATGGGTCACAACAGGAACCCCTCGGGGAACGGGTCGGCCGGGTCGAGGAAGTACTGCGCGGTCCCGGTGATCCAGGCGCGGCCCGTGACGGTGGGAACGACGGCGGGCAGCGGCCCCACGGTGGTCTCGGCGACGAGCCGGCCGGTGAACTCCGTACCGATGAAGGACTCGTTGACGAAGTCGGCGTCCAGGGCGAGCTCGCCCCGCGCGTGCAACTGGGCCATGCGCGCGGAGGTTCCGGTGCCGCACGGCGAGCGGTCGAACCAGCCGGGGTGGATGGCCATGGCGTGCCGGGAGCGGACGGCGTCCGAACCGGGGGCGATCAGCTGGACGTGCTTGAGCCCGTGGATGGCGGGGTCGAGCGGATGGACGGGGCGGTCGGTGGCGTTGACCGCGTCCATCAGGGCGAGCCCGGCGGCCAGCAGTTCGTCCTTGCGGGACCGGTCGAACGGCAGGCCCAGGTCCTCCAGTTGGACCATCGCGTAGAAGTTGCCGCCGTACGCGAGGTCGTACGGCACGGTGCCGTGGCCCGGGACCTTCGCCGTGAGCCCGAGCCCGGCGCTGAAGGCGGGCACGTTGGTGAGCGTGACGGAGGTGGCGGCGCCGTCCTCGACCCGGACGTCGACGCTCACCAGTCCGGCGGGGGTGTCGAGCCGCACCGTGGTGACCGGTTCGGTGACCTCCACCATGCCGGTCTCCACCAGGACCGTGGCCACCCCGATGGTGCCGTGCCCGCACATCGGCAGACAGCCGGAGACCTCCATGAACAGGACCCCGAAGTCGGCGTCGGGTCGGGTCGGCGGCTGGAGCACGGCCCCGCTCATGGCGGCGTGGCCCCGGGGCTCGTACATCAGCAGGGTGCGCACCGCGTCCCGGTGCGCCATGAAGTGGGCGCGCCGCTCGGCCATGGTGGCGCCGGGCAGCGTGCCGATGCCGCCGGTGATCACCCGGGTGGGCATGCCTTCGGTGTGCGAGTCGACGGCGTGGAAGATGTGACGCGTACGCAAGTGTCCCCCTCGGTCGTCCGGCCGGCCCGGTACGACGCTCCGGCCGGCGGATGTCTTCTGCGGTGGCCGGTCGCTCTCAGTCGAGGCCCTCGGCGAGGGCCTTCTCGGTGGCCGCGCGCACGGCGGCCAGGGCTTCGGCGCCGAGCGGCAGGCGCGGCGGCCGGGTGGGCCCCCCGTGCCGTCCGACGATGTCCATCGACGCCTTGATGGCCTGGACGAACTCCGGTTTGGAGTCCCATCGCAGCAGCGGGTGCAGCCGCCGGTACAACGGCAGCGCCGTCTCCATGTCCCCGGACACGGCGGCCCGGTAGAGCGCGACACAGCCGGCGGGCAGCATGTTGGGGCAGCCCGCGATCCAGCCGACGGCCCCGGCCAGGGCGAGCTCCAGCAGCACGTCGTCGGCGCCGACCAGCAGGTCGAGCCCCGGAGCCTCCTCGGCGATCTCGTAGGCCCTGCGGACGTCCCCGCTGAACTCCTTGACGGCGACGACGGAACCCTCCGCGTGGAGCTGGGCGAGCAGCCGCGGTGTCAGGTCCACCTTGGTGTCGTACGGATTGTTGTACGCGACGACCGGCAGGCCCACGGAGGCGACCTCGGCGTAGTGCGCGCGGACCGCCGCCTCCTCGCACACGTATCCGTTGGGCGGCAGCAGCAGGACGGAGCCGGCCCCGGCCTCGGCCGCCTGCTCGGCGCGGCGCCGGGACTGGGTGCTGTCGTAGGCGGAGACGCCGGGCATCACCCTGGCTCCGTCGCCGGCCGCCTCGACGGCGACGCGCACGACCTGGTCACGCTCCTGGTCGGTGAGGGTCTGGTACTCCCCCAGCGAACCGTTGGGCACCACGCCGTCGCAGCCCGCGGCGACGAGGTCGCGCACATGGGCGGCGTAGGCGTCGAAGTCGATGGACCGGTCCTCGCGCAGGGTGAGCGGCGTGGCGACCATGACGCCCCGCCAGGGGCTGGTGCGTGCGGGGGTATTCGTCGTCATGAGGTGCTCCTTGTGAGGTGTGACGAAGGGGATGAGGGCAGGCCGCGGGGTGGGCCGCGCGCCCTCACGCGTCCTCGGGGCGGGTGGCACGGGCGAGTACGGACAGCGGGACCGGGCACGCGAGCGGCCGGCGGTCGGGGGCCCCGGTGTCCTCGGCGCAGCCCGCGAGTTCCCGCACGGCGAAACCGCAGGTCTGGCCCTGGCACCAGCCCATCCCGGCCCGGGTGAGGAGCTTGACCGTACGGCTGTCCCCGGCGCCGAGTTCGCCGACGGCGCTGCGGATCGCGCCGGTGGTGACCTCCTCGCACCGGCAGACCTCGGTGTCCGCCGCCGCCCAGTCGGTCCAGCCCGGCCCGGGACGGTGCACCGCGCCCATCAGCTCGGCGAACGCGCGCATCCGGCGCCGGGCCCGGAGCAACGCCGCCGTGCGGGCCGTGATCCGGCCACCGCGCGCATCCGTGATCACCGAGCGGGCGGCCAGTTCGCCCTCGGTCAGGGCGACACGGACACCGCCGATGCCTCCGGTCTCGCCGGCGGACCAGACTCCGGGCACGGTGGTCCGCAGTTCCTCGTCGAGCTCCAGTGCGGCCGAGCCGTCCATGCCGCACCGGGTGGCGCAGCCCAGCTGGACGGCGAGGTCGAGTTGGGGCACCAGACCGTGCCCGACGGCCAGCACGTCGCAGTCGATGCGGCGCCCGGTGCCGGGCAGCGGGCGCCAGTCGCGGTCCAGCCGGCTGACCGTGACGCCCTCCACCCGGTCGGTGCCGTGGACGGCGGTGACCGCGCGGTGCGTCAGCGTCCGGACCCGGTGGCGCGCCAGCGCCGCACCGTGCCGAACCCCTTCCGCGAGCCGGCCGGGGTTGGCGGCCAGCACCCCGGGCGCGCGTCCGTACGCCCCGTAGCCGGAGGCCTCCACCAGGGCGGGGACCCGGGCGCCCGCTCGGGCGAGGGAGACCGCGACGGCCTGGAGCAGGGGCCCGCTGCCGGCGACGACGATGCGCCGGCCCGGCAGCACGAGGCCGGATTTCAGCATGGCCTGCGCCCCGGCCGCTCCGACGACCCCGGGCAGGGTCCAGCCGGGGAAGGGGAGTTGGCGCTCGTGGGAGCCGGTCGCGACCAGCAGGCGGCGGGCGTCGAGCGTGGTGGCCCCGTCCCGGCCGTCGGGCCCGGTGACCGCGTGCAGGGTCCAGTCCGCTCCGCTGCGCTCCACGGCCCACACGTGGTGGCCGGTGAGGTGGCGGATCCGGCCTGCCGTGCGGTGCCGGTCGAGCCGTCCGGTGAGGGCGGCGAACTCCGCCCAGCCGTGGTGCAGTGCCTCGGGGCGGGTGGCGCCGAGGCCGGGCGCGGGGGCGCGGTAGTACTGGCCGCCCGGTGCGTCCGCCGCGTCGAGCAGGACCACGTCGAGTCCGCCGTCGGCCGCGGTGACGGCGGCGGCCAGCCCGGCGGGCCCTGCGCCCACCACCGCGAGTTCGGTGCGTTCGGGCCGGGCGGCGGCCGGTTCAGCGGACGGGGCCGTCATGTCCGTTCCCTTCCTGCGTGGTGACGGCATCACCGGGACGGGCGGGCAGCAGGCAGGCGCGCCGGTTGGGCTGCCCGTTGACGGTGGCCAGGCAGTCGAAGCAGGAGCCGATCCCACAGAAGGCGCCCCGCGGCCGACCGTTCACCCGGGTGGTGCGCCAGGTGAGGACGGAGGCGGCCCAGAGTGCGGCCGCGATGCTCTGGCCGGGCAGGGCCGGGACCGGTCGCCCGTCGAACGTGATCTCGAACGCGGGGCCGGGAACGGCTCCGGCCAGACCGGCGGGGGTCGGCGCGGCCGTGCGGATGCGTGGACGTCTCACCAGGGCTCCTGCTCAGTCGGCGGTCGGGCGGGTCCGGACCGTCAGCGGGCTACTCGGGGCGTACGGCGTCACAGCGGCGGCATCAGCTGCCGGAGCCGGGACGGGGGCCCGAGTCGAACCGGTCCGGGCGGAACGGCTCGGGGTCGAGGGCGGGTTGCTCCCCCCGGATCGCGGCGGTGACCAACGCGGCCGTGGCGGGCGCGAGTCCGATGCCCGCGCCCTCGTGACCACAGGCGTGGAAGAGGCCCGGCACCCTGCGGTCGGGGCCGATGGCCGGGAGGTGGTCGGGCAGGTAGGGGCGGAAGCCGTGGTAGGTCCGCAGTACCCGGGCGTCGGCCAGCACCGGGAAGAGCGCGGCCGCCGCCGTGGCCAGCCGGCTGACCACGGGGACGGACAACGTCCGGTCGAAGCCCACCCGTTCACGGCTGGCACCGATCAGGACCGGCCCCGCCCGGGTGCCCTCCACCACGGGCGAGGTCTGCAGGGCGGCCGACGCGCTCGACACGTCGGCCACGTACTCCGCCGCGTACACCTTGTGCCGGATCAGGCGCGGCAGCGGCTCGGTCACCAGGACGAAGCCGCGCCGGGGCAGCACGGGCAGCTCCACGCCCGCCAGAGCCGCCAGCTCCCCGCCCCGTACGCCCGTCGCGTTGACCACCGCCGGGGCGAGCAGGTCGCCTGCGCCGGTCCGTACGCCGCGCACCGCGCCCGTCGGCCCGGTCAGCACGGCCGTGACCGCCTGCCCCGGGTACAGGCTCGCCCCGGCGTCGCGGGCCGCGCGGACGAGATGGGCCGCCGCCAGAGCGGGCTGGACCTGGGCGTCCTGCGGGTAGAGGACTCCCCCGGCCAGTCCGGAGGCCACATGCGGTTCGAGCGAGGTGAGTTCGTCGGCAGCCACCGCGGTGGCACGCACCCCTGCCGCCCGCTGTCCGGCGGCAGTGGCGATCAGGGTGGCCAGCGAATCGTGGCCTGCCGCGACGACGAGGCCGCCCTTCTGCTCGAACTCGACCGACTCGGGGAGCACTTCGGCCAGCTCACGCCAGAGCGCGGCGGACAGGAGGGCGAGATCCAGCTCCGGCCCCGGCACCTTGTCGGAGACCAGGAGATTGCCCTCCCCCGCCCCGGTGGTGCCTCCGGCGACCGGTCCGCTGTCCACCACCGCGACGGCAAGTCCGGACCGGGCGGCGTAGTACGCGCAGGCGGCACCGACCACTCCGGCGCCGACGACGACCACGTCCAAAGGCTGTCTCGTGAACACGCCAGTAATATGTCACATTGCTCTATGCCCGCCAAGGGGGCGTCAACAACCTGGATATGACGCCCCGTCAGCAGCCCTGGACGAGCCCTACGGCCGGGGCACGTTCCGCAGGTTGGACCGGGCCATCTGGACCATCCTGCCCACACCGCCGTCCAGCACGATCTTGCTCGCGGAGAGCGCGAAGCCGGTCACCATGTCCGCGCTGATCTTCGGCGGGATGGAGAGCGCGTTCGGGTCGGTCACGACGTCGACGAGCGCCGGCCCCTTGTGCTTGAAGGCGTCCCTGAGGGCGCTCTCCAACTGCTTGGGCTTCTCCACGCGGACGCCGTACGCCCCCGAGGCCCGCGCGACAGCCGCGAAGTCGGGGTTCTTGTTGGTCGTGCCGAACGACGGCAGCCCTGCGACCAGCATCTCCAGCTCGACCATGCCCAGCGAGGAGTTGTTGAACAGGACGACCTTCACCGGCAGGTCGTACTGGACGAGGGTCAGGAAGTCCCCCATCAGCATGGTGAATCCGCCGTCTCCGGACATCGAGACGACCTGTCGGTTCCGGTCGGTGAACTGCGCGCCGATGGCCTGAGGCAGCGCGTTGGCCATCGAGCCGTGGCTGAACGAACCGATCACCCTGCGCTTGCCGTTCGGCGTCAGATAGCGGGCGGCCCAGACGTTGCACATGCCGGTGTCGACGGTGAACACCGCGTCCTCGTCAGCGAGTTCGTCCAGGACCGAGGCCACGTACTCCGGATGGATCGGGACGTGCTTGTCGACCTTGCGGGTGTACGCGCTGATCACACCCTCCAGCGCGTCCGCGTGCTTCTTGAGCATCCGGTCGAGGAACTTGCGGTCGCTCTTGGCCTTCACCCGCGGGGTCAGACAGCGCAGCGTCTCGCGGACGTCGCCCCAGACCGCCAGGTCGAGCTTGGAGCGGCGGCCCAGGTGTTCGGGGCGCACATCGACCTGGACGATCTTCACATCGGTGGGGAGGAAGGCGTTGTACGGGAAGTCCGTGCCGAGCAGGATCAGCAGATCGCACTCGTTCGTGGCCTCGTACGCGGCGCCGTAACCGAGCAGTCCGCTCATGCCGACGTCGTACGGGTTGTCGTACTGGATCCACTCCTTGCCGCGCAGGGCATGGCCCACGGGGGCCTTCACCCGCTCGGCGAACTCCATGACCTCGGCGTGCGCGCCCGCCGTGCCGCTGCCGCAGAACAGCGTCACCCGTTTGGCCTCGTCGACCATCCGGCAGAGCTTCTCGATCTCCGCGTCGCCCGGCCGCACGGTGGGCCGCGAGGTGACCAGGGCGTGCTCGACGGACTTCTCCGGCGCGGGCTGCGAGGCCACGTCGCCGGGCATCGAGACGACGGCGACGCCGCCCCGGCCGATCGCGTGCTGGATGGCCGTCTGGAGCAGCCGCGGCATCTGCTGCGGGTTGGAGATCATCTCGTTGTAGTGGCTGCACTCCTGGAAGAGCAGCTCCGGATGGGTCTCCTGGAAGTAGCCGAGGCCGATCTCGCTCGACGGGATGTGCGAGGCGAGCGCGAGGACGGGCGCCATGGACCGGTGGGCGTCGTAGAGGCCGTTGATGAGGTGCAGGTTGCCGGGGCCGCACGATCCGGCGCAGGCCGCCAGATCGCCCGTGATCTGCGCCTCCGCGCCGGCGGCGAACGCGGCCGTCTCCTCGTGCCTGACCTGGATCCAGTCGACGTCCGGGTTACGCCGGATCGCGTCGACGACCGGGTTGAGGCTGTCGCCGACCACCCCGTACAGGCGCTTGACGCCCGCCCGGGCGAGGATGTCGACGAACTGCTCCGACACGTTCTGCTTGGCCATGGATGCGTACTCCCTCTGCCTGTGCTCCGTGCACGTCCGGCTGTCCGGCTTCCGGCTGTCCGGCCTCCGGAGGACGAAACCCCGGCCGGACGGATTCTCCGGAGTCCATCAACCCATGGCCCGGGCGGTTACGCCTCCCAGACGCCGACCGCCGTCCGGTCGTCGGCGTACCCCTTCACCCTGAGCCGGGTGTCGTCGAGGAACGCGCCGAGGCCGGGCGCCTCGGCCGGTGTCCAGCGCTCGGCGAGCTCCTCGGCCAGGGCCGGCTCGCCGCGCAGCGGCTCGGCGAGGCCCTGGCTGCACAGCAACAGGGTGTCGCCCGGCCGGGCGACCGATGCGCGGAAGCGGAACGGCTCGGCGGGCGGCGGAACCGGGTCCTCGATGTACGGGGGCGGGGCGGTGGTGACCCCCAGGTCCATGGTCAGCCGGTCGCCCTCGGGCCCGCTCTCGGGCGCTGCCGAACCGTAGCCGACGACGGCCTCCCCGGTGAGCGCACCGGTCTGCGGCACGATCGGTTCGAGGTCCTGCCAGCTGCCGTCCCGCAGCCGGAAGAGCCCGCCGCCGCCCACGCCGAAGAACACCCGGGTGCGGCAGTCGGGATCGGCGGACAGCAGGAGGCAGCGCAGGCCCGTCGTGTACGCGTCCGGTTCGCGGCCGAGTTCGGCGGCCCGCGCGCGCAGCCTGCCGTAACTGCGGTCGGTCAGCCGGTGCAGTCCGGATTTGAGGTCGCCGCGGCGGCCCGCTCTTATGTCGTCGGAGAGTCGGGCGTGGCTGCGTCCGACGGCTTCGGCGATCCAGCGGCACGCGTCGGCCGCGGCCAGGTGCGCGCTCTCGGACGACCGGTCGCCGCCCGCGACGGCGACGAGGACGAGCGCTCCCTCCGCGGTCCCGAACCGCGCGGTGAGCAGTGCGTCGCGGCGGGGCTCGCCCCGGAAGCGCGCGGAGTCCCCCCGCACGGAGGCGGCTCGCAGGGTGTACGTGCCGTACCGGGCGCCGTCGAGGACGGTGTCGGCGACGAGCCCGTCAAGTTCGCGCGGGTCGCTCGCGGGCAGCGCGGTGGGTTCGGCGTCGTACGTGGGCGGCCTCGCGCCCACGTGGGCGACCGGGGGACGCGGCGCTGCCGCCTCGGGGGCCGGTTCCGGGGCTGGGCCGGGTTCGGCCGGAACGGAGTCGTGGGGTCGCTCGACGACCGGGCGCCTGGGCAGCGGCGGCACAGCCTCGTCCGGCCCGACGGGCGGCCGGGACACGACGGTCGGCGCCTCGGCCTCCTGCCCGGCCGGAAGACTCCGGGCGATGCGGGGGTCGGCGGGAGGTGGCGCGGGCTCCGGCGCGGGAGCCGGTGGCGGTGGTGGCGCGGGGGCGGGAGCCGGTGGGGGCGGTGGCGGACCGGCGAAGGTGCGCGGCCCTGGCGGGCCGGCGGGTGGCTCCCACGGGGCGCGCGCGGCCACCTCGGGCGGCGGGGCCGCGGACACGTCCTCCGTTCGGGTGACCGCGGACGGTGCCGCCCTCGGCTCGGGCACCGCGGCGGCGGTCTCGTACGCCTCACCGCCATCGGGCCCCACCGCGCCCGACGCCGAGTCGAAGCGGTCGTCGAGACTGTCGGCCGCGTGGCTCGCCCCGGTGTCCGGGGCGGATTCGTCGTACAGCCTGCGCCACCAGTCGTCCTCGTGGGCGGCGGGCCTCTCCCCCTGCTGACTCATGCCCTTATTGTCCACCGCGGAGGCCATGCGAAAACGGGACATCCGGAAATAGTGGCCGAGTCCCGTCATGGAAGAGGTCCGCCGGGCGGCCCCACCCCCCACGGGAAGGACGCCCGGCGGACCGGTCGGGTGACGCGCCGTCAGCGCACTGCGTAGGCGGCGGTCACGGTCTGGACGACGGAGTTGCCGTTGGCGTCCGTCAGTTCGGTGCGCAGCGTGACCGACTTGCCGGCCGCGTCCGCGTGGTTCACGGTCGCGGTCCAACGGCCGTTCCGCTGCGCGGTGGTGGCCGCGGTCCAGGTCTCGCCGCCGTCGTACGAGTACGAGACCTTGGCGGCCGTGACCTTGCCGGGCGTGTAACCGGCGTGGCCCGAGACGCTCAGGCCGATCTGCTGACCGTCCTTCGCCGCCAGGGTCTTCATCCCGTCCGAAGGCAGGTCGTAGCCCGGGAAGAGGAGCGGGATGCCCTGCGAGTAGGCGTTCTCGTCCCGGTGCGAGCGGAACTTCCAGGTGGTCTCGGTCCTGGTGGACCGCTTCCACACCGCGGCGGGCTGACCCCACTTCATGGTCATCATGGTGAGTTCGTACGCCGCGTCCTCGGCCGGCACCGTGAACACCCCGGACGGCCAGCCGGATTCACCGAGCACCTGGCCACCACTGGTGAGCCGCATGCTGCCCATGTCCCCGAAGGAGCCCTGGAGTCCGCCGTGTTCGCTGTCGCTCCAGAAGCCCGGGGCGACGCCGATCAGATTGTCCTGGCGTTCGGCGGCTAGCATCTCCTTGCCCTGGTCGTCGCGGGGCGCGGACGGGACGAGGACGCCCCGGTACCAGTTGGCAGCGCGCTTCGAACCGGCCTTGTACGTACGGAACTCGTCCGTCATGAACTCGCCCCACGGGAAGCTGGAGGAGAGCGCCTGCTGCCAGGCATTGTCGCCCGCCGAGTAGTACTCGGTGCGCTTTCCGGGGGCGGCCACGCTGTCGAAGGCGCCGACGCCGAACCGGGCGCCGTAGGGCGTGGCGACGAGCAGCGTGTCCACGAAGTCGGTCTTGACGCCCATCGACTCGTAGGTGGAGCCGACCGAGCTGAGCGCCTTGTCCCTGACCTTGTACGTGCGGTCCGAGGTGACGGTGCCCTTCTCCGGGAAGGCCAGGTTGTAGACGAACGGGCTGGACGCGGTGGCCTTCCAGCTCAGCTTCACCGGTCCGGCGGCGAGCGCGGCGGTCAGAGCGGCCGCCTCGTCCGCCTGGATGCCGAGCGAGGGCAGGGGCGCCGCGCCGTATCCGACGGACGGCTTCCACGGGCCCGCGGACGGGCGGTGGGCGATGACCGCCACGGCGCCGGCGGCCCGGGCGTCGCGTGCCTGGACGGCCATGGCGGCGCCGTCCTGGACGAGGACCAGGGCGATCTTGCCCGACACGTCGGCGGCCTTCAGCTCATCGGGGGTACCGGTGCCGGCGTCGACGAGTGCGGCCTGCCCGGTTCCGTCGAGGTTGACCGAACCGGAGGAGGCGGTGGTGGGGTGCAGGGTGACGCCGCCGACGACCGCGAGCTTCTCGATCTGCGGGGCGTAGGCACGCCAGAAGCTGTCGAACTCGAAGTCGCCGTCACGGGCCCGGCCCTGGATGTCGACCAGGTAGTCCTTGATGACGCTACTGCCGGCGATGGATCCGGAGTGCAGCCAGACGTCGTCCCAGCTGCGGCCGAAGGCGAGCGTCGCACTGCGGGTCTCGGTGGTCCGGTCCTCCGTCTTCAGCTTGATCCGGTGCGCCTTGCGGGCGTCCAGCACCAGAACGGTGTCCTTGGTGACGTTGAGCTGGGGCCGGGCGAGGTAGCCGACCGACTTGGCGAGACTGCCGGTGGCGTCATCCGGGTCGGCCGAGACGATGAAGCTGGAGACGAAGTAGGCGCCGGGACGCACCTCGTACACCTGGTCGGTGGAGCCGTCGTTGAAGCGGCGTTCGCCGGTGGCGGTGTCGGTGCCGATGATGTCCAGTGAGGACGAGCCCGTGGCGGGCTCGCCGTTGCGGTCGATCAGCTTGACGCGCAGGGTGACGGTCTCGGCGCCGACGTACAGCGAGAACGGGGTCGAGACCTTGACGCCGCCGGTGGCGGTGGCCAGCACCCGGCCGGTGACGTCGCCGTACTGGCTGTCCCGGAGCTTCGCGGTCGGGTCGAGCTTCAGCGGGACCTGGACCGTCGCTCCGGCGGGCACGGTGACGCTCTTCGCGCCGAGTGCGGCGACGGTGGACCGGACGGCCGAACCGTCGTTGCCCGTGACGCCCTGGAGGGTGAGCGACAGCTTCACCGGCTTGCTGCCCGTGTTCGTGTACGGGATCTGCACGGTGGTGCGGTCGGTCCTGTCCTGCGGCCAGTTGAAGGTGCCGCCCTGGACGGCGGGCGCTCCGGTGAGCGTCGTGTCGATGGCGGCCTTCACGTCGAGCCGGCCGCCGCCGGTCTCGCGTACGTCACCGGGGATGTCGCTCTTCGCGGACGAGACGAGGGCCGCCTTGACCTGCTGGGCCGTCCAGTCGGGGTGGCGTTCCTTGACGATGGCGGCGGCGCCCGCGACGTGCGGGGTGGCCATCGACGTACCGGACATGGACTGGTACGCGTAGACGCCGCGGCCACCCGCGGCGGCGGCGGAGATGTTGACGCCCGGGGCGGCGATCTCGGGCTTGAGGGTGTGCGAGACGATCGCGGGGCCGCGGCTGGAGAACTGGGCGGTGGAGTCGTCACGGTCGACCGCGCCGACGGTCAGCACGCTGGGCGCGCACCCGGGCGAGGAGACGGTGTTGAGCGTCGGCCCCGCGTTGCCGGCGGCGATGACGAACAGGGTGTCCTTGCTCTTGCCGAGTTCCTCGGCGGCCAGGCTCATCGGGTCGGTGCAGTCGGTCGGGGTCTGGCTGCCCAGGCTCATGGAGACGACGTCGGCCTTCTGGTCGACGGCCCACTGCATGCCCGCGATGATCCAGGAGGAGTCGCCGGAGCCCTGGTCGTTGAGCACCTTGCCGACGAGCAGGTCGGCGCCGGGGGCGACGCCCTTCTTCTTCCCGCCGCTGGCCGCGCCGGTGCCGCCCACGGTGGACAGCGTGTGGGTGCCGTGGCCCTGGCGGTCGTCGGTGGTGTCGGAGTCGGTGAAGTTCTTCGACTCGGTGATCCGGCCCTTGAGGTCCGGGTGTTCGGCGTCGGCGCCGGTGTCCAGGACGGCGACCTTGGTGCCCTTGCCGTCGTAGCCGGCGGCCCAGGCGAGGTCGGCGCCGATCTGCTTGGTGGAGCGGTCGAGGCTGGCCTCGACCTTGCGGTCCAGCCAGAGCTTCTTCAGTCCGGCGGCGGAGCGGGACCGGGTGGTCGCGGTGATGTCCGACCAGAACCCGGCGGTCTGCTTCTTGTCGGCCTTGAGCGCCACGCCGTCGATGGCCGGGAGGGCGAGGCCGCGCTCGGCGCCGCGCGGGGTGACGGGCGCGCTGCGTGCGGTGTTCTTGGAGTAGGTCGCGATCAGCGGTACGGAGTCCGTGTGCGCGTCGTCGTACCCCTGGCGGATGAGCCCGGTGACGTTGAAGAGTTCCTCGTCGACGGTGCGCGCGGCGAGCGCCTTCACCGCGGTGTCCGGGTAGACGTACAGGTCCTTGCCCGAGCGGCGGGTCTGCACGAGGGGCAGCGTGCCGTCCTCGCGGGGCAGCGCGGTGGCCGAGGCGTTCCCCGAACCGTCGGTGCTCACCAGCACCTTGTCGCCGGTGACCAGCGTGACGGTGACCGGCTTGTTCGCCTTGGCGCTGGCAGCCGCGCTGCCCGTCAGCGGTCTCCTCGCGGTCGCGTCGCCCTGTGGCGCTGCCACGGACGGTGCGATCACCGTGACGGCGAGGACGGCGGCGGTGGCCGCCCCCAGTGCCGTACGCGATATCGGACGCATCGCTCTCCCCAAGTAGAACCGGAATGAACAGGCGCAAAGGCTCGTATTCCGGAGGTTGTTGGTGCTGCGGTGGCGCCACATTGGCAGAGTGACGGGCGGTACAGCGATGATGTGCCACGGCGGGTTTACGCCGTGGCCGCTTTCCGCCATGACGGGTCGGCCGAGCAGCACGACAGGACAGGCAAGCAACACGGTCGGGAGGGGTCCGGGGATGCTGGGAGCCATAGGTCTCGACGAGGCGCAGGAGTCGGCCTATCGCGCGCTGGTGGCGGTGGGAGCCGCGGAGGTCTCCGATCTCGCTCACCGGCTGGCCCTGCCCGAACGGGACACCGAGCGGGCACTGCGGCGGCTGGAGCAGCACGGGCTGGCCGCCCAGTCGTCGGCCCGTACGGGGCGGTGGGTCGCGGCGCCGCCCGGGGTCGCGCTGGGGGCGCTGCTGACGCAGCAGCGGCACGAGCTGGAGCAGGCGGAACTGGCGGCGGTGCTGCTGGCCGAGGAGTACCGGGCGGACGCCGCCGAGCCGGCCGTGCACGATCTGGTCGAGGTGGTCACCGGGGCGAGCGCCGTGGCCCACCGTTTCCATCAGCTGCAACTGGGGGCGACGAACGAGGTGTGCGCCCTGGTCACCGGGAACCCCATCGCGGTCAGCGGGCTCGACAACGAGTCGGAGGAGCAGGCCGCCACCCGCGGGGTGTCGTTCCGGGTGGTGGTCGAGCGCGAGGTGCTGGGGCTGCCGTCGGGAATCCTGGAGCTGTCGGCGGCGCTGAGCCGCGACGAGCAGTGCCGCGTCGTGGACCGGGTGCCGACGAAGCTGGTCATCGCGGACGGGGCGCTGGCGATGGTGCCGTTGACCCGCCGCGGTGCGGAGCCGGCGGCCCTGGTGGTGCACGCCTCGGGGCTGCTGGAGTCGCTGACGGGGCTCTTCGAGGCGGTATGGCGCGAGGCGATGCCGCTGCGGCTCGCCGAGAGCGGCAAGGTCGGGGAGGACGCGACCGGGCCCGATCCGACGGATCTGGAGATCCTGTCGCTGCTGCTGGCCGGGCTGACCGATGCCAGCGTGGCGAAACAGCTGGACCTGGGGCTGCGGACGGTGCAGCGCCGGGTCAAGGGCCTGATGGAACTCACCGGGGTGTCGACCCGGCTCCAGCTGGGCTGGCATGCGTACGAGCGGGGCTGGGTCGCCCGCGAACCCCGCCCGTAGACCACGGCGTCACGCCTCTGAGCTGCGCCGACGGGCCCATGGTGGGAGGCGACGACGGGCGGGACCGGCCGGACTCCGGCAGGCTGGTCAGATGAGTGTGTGGCAGCTCGTCGCCGTCGGTCTGGTCATGCTGCTCGGCCTGATCGGCGTGCTGGTGCCCGGCGTGCCCGGGCAGGCGATCGTCTGGGCCGCCGTCCTGTGGTGGGCGCTGACGGACATGACCCCGGCCGCCTGGGGTGTGCTGATCGGGGCGACGGCGCTGCTGCTGCTGAACCAGGCACTCAAACCCCTCCTGCCACCGCGGCGACCCCGTGAGTCCGGAGCGCCGCGGCGGACGCTGATGCTCGGCGGGATCGGCGCGATCACCGGATTCTTCGTGATCCCGGTGGTCGGTGCCGTCGCCGGGTACGTGGGCGTGATCTACGGGGCGGAGCGGCTGCGGCTGGGCAGCCGCGGGGCTGCCTGGGCATCGGTCCGCTCGGTGATGCGGGCGACCGGCTACTCCGTGCTCGTCGAACTGTTCGCGTGCCTGCTGGTGGCGGGGGCGTGGCTGGGTGCGGTGATCTGGGGCTGACGACCCCCTCATCGTCACATGGGCGAAGCGCGATCACATAGAGGGAAACACATCGGATCTCTCACCCCCTATTGACGGACAGAAGGCTCAAGTCTACGTTCCGTGAGGACAGAGCTCGGATGAATTGATGCGCCCGCCTGCGTACGAATCGCCAGGAGTTTCCTTGCCCACAGCACCGGACCCCGCCGCCTTCTCCCACACCGATTCCTCGCCCGCCCCTTCCCGCAGAAGCGTCCTCGCCACGGGCACGGCGCTCGGCGGAGCCCTCGTGGTGGGCGGCGCCGCCGTCCCCGCCCAGGCCGCCCAGGCTCCCGCCCCGGCCGCCTCCACCCTGGTGCACTCCCCCGCGGACAGCTGGACCACCGTCCTCGACGACGCCGACCTGCGCTGGCAGAGGATGCCGAAGACCTGGTACGAGGGCCCGTACCTGGGCAACGGCCGGCTCGGCTCCGGTATCTACGCGGAGCCCGGCGCCGAGACCACGGCGATCCGCTTCAACGTCCAGCACTCCGAGGTCCAGGACCACCGGCCCGAGTTCGGTTCGCTCTTCGGCCTGGCGCGGCTCCCGATCGGCCACTTCACCCTGGAGCCGGCAGGCACCATCACGGGCGTCGACTGGCGGATGCGGCTGCACACCGCCGAGTTGCAGGGCACCGTCACCACCTCGGCCGGCACCCTCACGCTCCGCGCCCTCGTGCAGTCAACCGGTGACGTGCTGGCCGTCGAGGTGACCCCGAGCGCCGGCGAGAAGGACTTCCGCTGGGTCTTCCACCCGGCCGAGGCGATCAGCCCCCGGGCCGCCTTCAAGCCACTCCCGGACGGCTACACGGGCAACCCCCCGGCCGTCGTCGAGGAACACGGCCCGACGACCGCGGCCGTGCAGTCGCTGCTCGCGGGCGGACAGCACGTCACCGCCTGGCGCGAACGGGCACGCGGCGCCGCCCGCACCCTGTACGTGACGGTCGCGCACTCCCACCCCAAGAACACCGCCCGCGACCGCGCCCTGCGCACGGTCACGGCCGCCTCCCCCCTCCCGTACACCCTGCTCGCCGCCCCGCACCGCGCCTGGTGGGACCGCTTCTACCGCAGGAGCTTCCTGTCCCTGCCCGACGCCCGGCTGCAGCGCTTCTACTGGATCCAGCTCTACAAAACGGCGTCGGCCGCGCGCAAGGACGCCCCCGTGATGGCCACCTCGGGCCCCTGGCTGGAGCCCACGCCGTGGCCCAACACGTGGTGGAACCTCAACGTCCAGCTGGAGTACTGGCTGATCCACGGCTCCAACCACCTGGAGCTCGACGCCGTCACCCGGGCCCTGAGCGAATTCCGGGACCAGCTCTCCCGTGAGGTGGCCGCCCCCTACCGGGCCGACTCGGCGGGCATCCCCCGCACCACCGACCCCCAGCTCGTCAACGGCGCCGCGGTCGCCGACGGCGGCTACGGCGTCGGCATCCCCGGCCAGGACCCGCCCACCCCCGAGGTCGGCAACCTGACCTGGGCCCTGCACAACGTCTGGCTCTCCTACCGCCACACCATGGACCGGTCCGTCCTGCGCGACACCCTCTTCCCGCTGCTGCGCAAGGCCGTCAACTACTACCTGCACTTCCTCACCCCGGGCGCCGACGGCCGGCTGCACCTTCCGGCGACCTTCTCCCCCGAGTACGGCGTCAACGCCCCCGACTGCAACTACGACCTGATGCTGCTGCGCTGGGGCTGCCGCACCCTGATCGACTCGGACCGGGAGCTGGGCCTCCACGACCCGCTGACCGCCCGCTGGCAGGAGGTGCTGGCCAGGCTCGCCCCGTACCCGGCCGACGAGAACGGCTACATGATCGGCGCCGGGGTGCCGTTCGCGAAGTCCCACCGCCACTACTCGCACATGCTCGCGGTGTACCCGCTGTACGAGGTCACCGGGACGACCGACGCGGAACGCGCCCTGATCGAGAAGTCCCTCGCCCACTGGGTCGGCTTCGAGGGCGCGCTGCAGGGCTACACCTTCACCGGCGCCGCCTCCATGTCCGCGCTGCTCGGCAAGGGCGAGGACGCGCTGAAGTACCTGGGGCAGCTGATGAGCCGGTTCATCCAGCCCAACACCATGTACAAGGAGTCCGGCCCGGTCATCGAGACCCCGCTGTCGGCGGCCCAGTCGCTCCACGACATGGTCTGCCAGTCCTGGGGCGACACCATCAGGGTCTTCCCAGCGCTGCCCTCGGCCTGGCAGGACCTGACCGTCCACGACTTCCGTACGCAGGGCGCCTTCCTGCTCAGCGCCGTGCGGGAGGGCGGCCGGACACGCTGGGTACGCCTCACCAGCGAGGCGGGAGCGCCCTGCGTCGTACGGCACGGCATCGAGGGGGCCGTCGAGGTCCGTGACCGGCACGGCCACGCCCTGGCCCACGAGGAGCTGGACGGCGGCGCGGTACGCATCCGGCTCCGCAAGGGCGAGTCGGCGCTGATCACCGCGGCGGGCGACCGCCCGGACCTGACCGTCCGCCCGGTCGCGGCGAACGAGCCGGCACCGAGCTGGGGCCTGCCGGCCTGACCCCGTTACGCGGGCACCCGGTCCATGGCCTCCGCGCGGCGTACCCCGTAGGAGCGCCAGGGCCGCCACCGGTCCGAGCCGGGTGTCCCGTACGGGTCCACATCGGGGTCGCCCAGGCCGCGCATCCGGATCAGCTTCGCGGTGGCCGGGTCGATGCCCGGCAGCCGCAGCAGCGCCTGTTCGGCCGCATCCCGGTCGGCCCCCGCGTCGAGCTGTGCGCCGCCGTCGGCGAGAGCGGTGGCGAGTGCCCGCAGCACCGGGTCGGACACCGCACCCGCCAGGACGCCCGGTTCGGGGAACACATGGGTGAGCCCGCCGCAGGGCACGTCCAGGACCTTTCCGTACGTCTCGACCAGCTCACCGGCGGCCGCCGGGCCCAGCAGCGCCCGTACGGCGAACTCCTCGGGGTCCGCCGTACCGGGCGAGCGCAGTCCCGGCCGGGCGGCGACACCCGGTGCGAGCAGCGGATCGGCGCCCAGCAGCTCGTCCACGGCGTACGGGTCGGCGTCCAGGTCGAACAGCCGGCGCAGCCGCTGCACCGCGGTGGTCAGGTCCCGCAGGTCCGTGAGGTGGATGCGGGCCTCCAGCCATGACCCGGCGGACCGCTCGTCCACGGCGGCGATGCCGGTGCCGTGCGGCAGGCGCAGAGTGCGGCGGTACGTCCGGTGGCCGGGCTCCCCGCTGACCTCCTCGATCCGGCCGACCGCCTCGGCACCGAGCAGGTCGAAGACCTCACGGGCCGCGTACGGACCCCGGTGCGCGAGCCGGAGCGGAATGCCGGTGGTGCGGGCCTGCCGGGGTGCGGCGCCGAGCCCGGTGCCGGCCTCGGTGCGCAGCTCGCTCGGGGTGCGGGCGTAGATCTGCCGGACGGTGTCGTTGAACTGACGCACCGAGGCGAAACCCGCCGCGAACGCAATCTCGGTGACGGGCAGCCCGGTGGTCTGGAGCAGGAGACGCGCGGTGTGCGCGCGCTGGGCGCGAGCCAGGGCGACGGGCCCGGCGCCCAGCTCGGCGTTGAGCTGGCGCTGGACCTGCCGCGAGCTGTAGCCGAGCCGGTGGGCGAGACCGGGGACGCCTTCCCGGTCCACCACACCGTCGCCGATCATCCGCATGGCACGGCCGACCACGTCCGCCCGGGCGTTCCAGTCCGCGGAGCCGGGCACGGCGTCCGGGCGGCAGCGCCGGCACGCCCGGAAGCCGTTGCCCTGGGCGGCGGCCGCGGTCGGGTAGAAGCGGACGTTCTTGCGTTTGGGGGTGACGGCGGGGCAGCTCGGCCGGCAGTAGATGCCGGTCGTTTCGACGGCGAAGAAGAACTCCCCGTCGAAACGCGCGTCGCGGCTGCTCACCGCCTCGTACCTGGTCTCTTCGTCCATCACACCGTCCAGTGTGCGCCACCGGACACGGCCGTACTCGCGGTTTTCGGACGCCGACCAGGCCTGCCCCGGCTACCGGACCCTGCCGCGCTTGGCCTCCATGGCGGCGCGGCCCTCGGCCCCCTTGCGCTTCCAGTCGCGCCGGATCTCGGAGCGGACCCGGGCATCGGTCTTGGCGACGATGCGCTGGTTCTCGCGCAGCAGCTTGCGGTAGCTGTCGAAGCGCCGCTCGGGCAACGATCCGTCCTCGATCGCCGCCAGCACCGCGCAGCCCGGTTCCGCCTCGTGGGCGCAGTCGTGGAACCGGCACTTCGCGGCGAGTTCCTCGATCTCGGAGAAGACCTGGCCGACGCCGGTCTCCGCATCCCACAGGCCGACCCCGCGCAGTCCCGGCGTGTCGATCAGGACACCGCCGGAGGGCAGGACCAGCAGGTTGCGGGTCGTGGTGGTGTGCCGGCCCTTGCCGTCCGTGTCACGGGTGGCCTGCACCTCCATCTCGTCGTGCCCGAGCAGGGTGTTGGCCAGGGTGGACTTGCCCGCGCCGGAAGCCCCGAGCAGCACGCTCGTACCGCCGGAGACGATGGCGGCGAACACGTCGACGCCTTCGCCGGTGGCGGAGCTGACGGGCAGCACCTGCACGCCGGGCGCGAGCCGCTCGACGTCCTGGACGAGGTGGGAGAGCGTGACGGCGTCCGGGACCAGGTCGGCCTTGGTCAGCACGACGAGGGTCTCCGCGGCGCCGTCCCCGGCCGCCGCCCCGTCGCGGAGCAGCGCGTCACCGCCGGCGCTGGACAGGGCCAGGGCCAGGAAGCGCTCCACCCGCCCGAGGTCGAGCTCGACCGCCAGCGAGACGCAGATGGCGATGTGGTCGACGTTGGTGGCGAGCACCTGCCCCTCGGAACGCTGGGAAGAGGTGGAACGGACGAAGGCGGTGCGCCGCGGCAGCAGGGTACGGACGAACCGCGGGTCACCGTCGGGGTCGACGGCGGCCCAGTCGCCCGTGCACACGATCCGCATCGGGTCACGGGGCACGACGAACGCGGTGTCCGCGCGGACCGTGCCGTGCGGGGTGACGATGTCGCACTGCCCGCGGTCGACGCGCACCACGCGCCCCGGCAGCAGCCCCTGTTCGGCGTACGGGGCGAACTCGGCCGCCCAGCCGTCGTCCCAGCCGTAAGCGGTCAGGAGGTGCGCCGACGAGGAGCCCTGAAGAGCGGAGAAGGAAGAAGACGGGAAAGACAAGGGAAACCCTTCACAGGGTGGCCCCGGCAGTGCGCACTGCGGCGCGGAGGTTCTCGAGGTGGGTCAGCCGGCGGCCACGGAAGTGGGAACGATGATCTTCGGCTTGTGGGCAGCGCCCATCGCGGCGACAGTCATCAATGTCCTCACCTCCGGTTTCACGCACGGCCCGGCACGGCGGTCTTCTCCGCCGTCCGTAACGCTGCACACGATAGCCCGCGGCGGCCGGGTGGCGTCAACGGATTTATCGCGGGAGCCCGTTCCGGAGCCCTGCGGCGGCGCCGGGCCGGGAGATCCGGCCGGAATATCACATGCCCTCCCCCGATCGGGTGATACGCATGGAGATCGACCGGTCGCGGACGGTTAGGGTGCCGGACATGACCTCCCCCCAGACAGCCCCCGGCACGTTCACCCAGGCCCAGTTGGGCACGCTCATCCTGATCGGCTGGAGCGGCGAGCACCCCCACGACGGACGCGAAGTCGCCTTCCTGCTCGCCTACTCGCTGGGCGACGGACCGGAAGGACCCGCGGTCGGCGAGGCCGCCATGCGCATCGCCCTGGACCGCTGCGGACTCCCGGCCGGCGGCGGCCCGGTGCGCGCCGACGAGACGCCGGGCCTCCCGGTGAAGCTCCTCGTCCAGGCCGGACAGGCCGTCCTGACGCTGCCTCACTTCAAGGCCCAGTACCCCGTGCCGCCCCAGTGGCTGGCCGCCGCCGCCGAACGGGGCGAGGTGCACACGATGTTCGCCACCCGCCCGTGGCCTCAGGGAGCCCCCGGCCTCCCGGTGGGCGAGGAGGAGTTGCGCCTCTTCGCGGGTGACCCGGAGGTCATCGCGAGCTCCGCCCACTGCGTGCTTCCCGTACGCAGCCTGGGCTGACCGTCCCCGCCACGCACGATGCCCACCGCCCCCCGTGGAGCGGTGGGCATCTGCGTACTCAGGTGCCTCACCCACGCACCGCGGGCGGCCCGGAACCTTCCGGGCCGCCCGCGGTCGTGTCCGGCCTCAGTTGTTGGCGATGCCGTTCCCGGAGAGGACCGGGATGCCGTTCACCAGGTGGGAAAGAGCCTCGTCGCCCTTGGCCTGGGTGGAGTTGTCGGCGCACTGCTGGTTCTGCGGCGAGGACAGGACGTTGATGTCCTGGACCGCCACGGGCACGAGCAGGCCCACGAGCGCACCCGCGTTGGCCTTGACCGGCGCTCCGACGCAGAGCTTGTTCAGCGAGCCCTGGACGAGCTGGACCTGCGGGCTGCCGTCACCCCGGGTCACGCTGTTGCCGAACGAGTCCACGGCACCGTTGCCGTTGACCGACGTGGTGCCCCCCTCGTTCCCGATCGCCATGGCCGAGGGGGCCAGGGCGGCCGACAGGCCGACCAGGGACACGGCCACTGCTGCGCCGGCCATCATCTTCTTCATCACGCTTCACCTTTCGGAGCGTTCCGTTCTGGAACGTACTGATCAACCTCTTACGGAGGCTTCGGTTCCGCGGTTCCACTCAAATGGGTTCGATCCGGCGTAAGTTCGACGTTCCGTCAACCCCGCGACCCCTCTCCGGAGACGCGCGCCCCGGGAACGAGGCCGCCCGCGCCCGGCGGTCCTGGCTCCGCGCCACCCGGCGGCGCCGTCCCGCCGCGCGCCGCCGCCTGCCATTCGGCGAGGAGACGGTCGTAGATCGGCGTGCCGTCCTGCGGGTACCGGTGCGGGTCCCGCCGTTGCTGACTGCCGTGCTGGTCCATGAGTGGCCCTTACCCGGTAAGGCGGTGCGCCTCCGCCGGCACTACGGCAACCGGCCCAGTGGACCCGTCCTTTCGGGGGAGCGTCGGGCCGCGCCCCGGAACGGTGCTGAACACGACGTGGGGCCGACTCGTCCGGGCGGCCGGAACTCCGGCTGCCGCGAGGACGGGTCGGCCCCACGCGTGGTCCAGGAACCGCGGGCACCCCAGGAGTTGCGGGCGCCTCGGTAACGACTAGTCGTTGGCGACGCCGTTGCCGGAGAGGATCGGGATGCCGGACAGGATGTGCGACAGAGCCTCGTCACCCTTGGCCTGGGTGGAGTTCTCGGTGCACTGCTGGTTCTGCGGCGAGGACAGGACGTTGATGTCCTGGACCGCGATCGGGACGGCACCCAGCAGCGAGCCGACGTTGGCCTTGGCAGGCAGGGCGATGCAGGGCTTGTTGAGCGAACCCTGGATCAGCGCGAACTGCGGGCTCCAGTCACCGTGGGTGGCGGAGTTGCCGTACGACTGCACAGCGCCGTTGCCGTTGACCGAGGTGGTGCCCTCTTCGTTGCCGATCGCCATGGCCTGCGGCGCGATCGCGGCGGAGACGCCGACGATCGAAGCGGCGACGGCTGCCGAGGCCAGAATCTTCTTGATCATGAAATAGCCCTTCTGGGGTTTTCTGTTGCCCGCCTGTCCGGAGCGACCTGATCAACTCGCGGTGGCAGAAATGGTTGTGGCGCTTCACTCGAACGGTGCTTCCGCGATCCGTACGGTTACGGAACGCGTGGCACCGGAGAAATACGCGTGCCTCGGAGCGAGGCGGGAACCGACGTCGTGAGGACGGGTCAGCCGCCGACCGGAAGGCCGCCCATGAGCGGAGCGGCACCCTTGACCGCACCGGTGGCCTGCCCGGCGACCTTGGTGACGGTGCCGTCCTTCTGCAGCGAGTCGGCGGCACCGCCGACGGTGTCGACGACCGGGTCGACGGCCTGGGGGGCCGCAGCCACCACCTGGTTGACACCTCCGTCGAGGCTGAAGCTGGGGGCCGTGGCGTTCGTAACGGCGAAGGCGGGAGCAGCCGTTCCGAGAGCAACCACGGAACCGGCAACGAACGCAGCTGTCTTCGCGTACTTCACTTTCGGGTTCCCTTCTGCAGCGGCATCCGCTTCGGTCGCGTCCCCGCGCCGCACCAGCCTTCTTTAGCTGTGACTTCTGCCGCTTTCTCTCTGGGTAACGACCCGATTGCGGCCGGGCAACTGGACGTTTCGGCTTTTCTCGGGTCTGCTTTCCCGTGGCTTCGACAGATTGCATGACTAATCACTGATTCGGGTACGGAGGAGGACACCGGACACGATTCAGTGGTGCACTGTCGGTGCTCCGTCCCGCGCGCCCGACCGGATGTCCGCCCCCAGCCGCCGGCGCACCGCGCCCCGGGCCGGCGGAATGTCTTCGGCCGTTCCGCTGCATCGAGGAGGGCTGCGAACTCCCGGGACGGAACGCAGAAAAGAGGAAAGCCCCGGATCGCATGGAATGCGATCCGGGGCAGACCGGTGCCGAACGGATTCGGCGAGCGCGAATCAGACGTTGGCGCAGGTGTTGCCGAAGGCCGGGTTCAGCAGCCCGATGACGTTCACGGTGTTGCCGCAGACGTTCACCGGAATGTGGATCGGAACCTGGACGACGTTGCCGGACAGCACGCCCGGGGAGTGCACGGCCGCACCCTCGGCGCCGGAGTCGGCGAAGGCCGGGGCGGCGGCACCCATCGCCATGAGGGTTCCGGCGGCGACGGCGGCAATCTTGGTGTACTTCACTTTCAACCCTTTCTTCGACGGAGTCCGGAGCGGCCACGACTTTCGTGCCGCACGAGCGCGGTCCTGATCACTCGTAACTCCGCTGCTGTAATTCGTAACGATTTCAGACGGTAAGCGAAACTCTCCGTCGGGGAGATTCTTCGGAATCCGCCCGAATGACACAGTTCCAGTCACACACTGTCACCGCCGTGGTCGTCCTGATTTCTCGGGCGACCCCGAGAAGGACAGCAGCAGGCCCGGGCCACCGACGGAATTCGCCGACGGCCCGGGCCTGTTGACAGCTGGATCAGCTGTTGCCGGCGCCGTTGCCGGAGAGAACCGGGATGCCGGACAGGATGTGCGACAGCGGCTCGTCACCCTTGGCCTGGGTGGAGTTCTCGGTGCACTGCTGGTTCTGCGGGGAGGACAGGACGTTGACGTCCTGGACCGCGATCGGGATGAGACCGATCAGCGAACCGACGTTGGCCTTGGCCGGCAGGCCGATGCAGGGCTTGTTCAGCGAGCCCTGGACCAGGCCGAACTGCGGGCTGCCGTCGCCGTGCGTCTCGGCGTTGCCGAACGACTGCGAGGCACCGTTGCCGTTGACGGAGGTCGTGCCGCCCGCGTCGCCGATGGCCATCGCCTGCGTTGCGCCGAGACCGAGGATGGAGGCGGCGACGGCACCCGTAGCCAGGACCTTCTTGATCACGATGAACCCTTCTCGTACTGGATGCCCCGTACCGGAGCGCACTGACCAACTGACTTCCGGACGTTTGGTTATCTCCATTCACCCGAATGCCACGACCGCACGGACGCCCGTACGAATGAGTACGAATGAGGTCGGACGACATGGAACGGAAAGGTCAATCGAACACCTATCCGTAGCCCGTCCGAGTGGTCACAGGATTCTCACTGGTTCCACGTTTCCCTCTCGCCTTTGCTTCGTTATGGGTGTCGTCAAGCTCGCCCGCCGGGACGCCCACCCAGCAGAACTGGCAGGCCCGACGGCTGCTGGACCGCCTGATGAATGAATTGCGGGTCAATACCGCCCGCGCCAAATGTCCTAAGGAAGGGCAACCCATGCGAAAAGCCTTGAGTAAAAGCGTGCTCGTCATGGCGGCGGCGTCAGGCATCCTGACCGCCTCCGGTGGCTACGCGTTCGCCGACGCCTCGGCCGACGGTGCCGCGATCGGCTCGCCCGGTGTGGGTTCGGGTAACGCCGTGCAGGTGCCCGTACACATCCCGGTCAACCTGTGCGGCAACACCGTCAACGTGATCGGTGCGCTGAACCCCGCATTCGGCAACGAGTGCGAGAACGAGGACGGCGGCTCCGAGGCCGGCGACGCCCAGGGCGCGGACGCCGACGGTGTCGCCGCGGGCTCCCCCGGCGTGCTGTCGGGCAACCTGATCCAGGCCCCGGTCGACGTCCCGGTCAACGTCTGCGGCAACACGGTCGACGTGGTGGGTCTGCTGAACCCCGCGTTCGGCAACGAGTGCGAGAACGAGTCGGGCGGGGTCGACACCCCGAAGCCCCCGCACCACCACAAGCCGCCGACGCACCACAAGCCGCCGACGGGCCACCACGACCACGACTGCCAGTGCGGCCACCACCACAACCCGCCGAAGCCTCCGAAGCCTCCGAAGCACCACCACGACCACAACTGCCCGCCGAGCCACCACCACAACCCGCCCACGCACAACCCGCCCACGCACAACCCGCCGACGCACACCTGGCACCCGCACAACCCGCCGACCCACACCTGGCACCACACCCCGCCCAAGCACCACAAGCCGCCGCAGATGGCGCACACCGGTGCCAACGACAACCTGGGCATCGCGGGTGGCGCCAGCGCCGCGCTGGTGCTCGGTGGCGGCCTGCTGATGCGCCGCAGCCGCGCCGCGCAGAAGTGACGTAGGGCCTTTCATTCGGGTCATGCCGGACCCCGCGAGCCCGGCATGACTCGAACGAGAGGTCCCGGAACCCGGACATGAGAAAGGTGCGGGGGGGGCCCCCCCCAGCGGGGGGGCCGGCCCGGGGGCTGTGGGGGGGGGGGGGGCGGGGGGGCGGCGGGCGCGGGGGGGGCCCCCCCCGCCCCCGCCCCCCCCCCCCCGCGGCCCCCCCCCCCCCCTCTCCCCGGGCCGGGCTCCCGGGACCGGCGGCCGTCAGGCCCTGGAGAGACCCGCGCGGTCGAGGCACTCGGCGATCGTCGCCGTCTCCACGGCGTCCAGCCGGCGCATCGGCGGGCTCATCACGTTGGTGGTGATGATGCCGCGCAGCATCAGCGCGGTCTTGAACGCGCCGAGCCCGGCCGCCGTGGCGGACGCGGTGCCGGGACGTGCGGCCCGGATGATGTCGAAGAGCCCGACGAGACGGTCCTGTTCGGCCTTCGCCGTAGCCCAGTCGCCGGTGACCGCGGCGTGGTGGAGGCGTACGTACCCGTGCGGGTCGACGTTGCCGAGCCCCGGGACCGAGCCGTCGGCGCCGCCGAGCATCATCGCGTCGACGACCAGCTCATGACCGGTGAGGACGGAGAAGTCCGGCAGATCGCGGGCGCCGAGGACCAGCCGGCGGAACGAGCCGTCGTCCCCGCTGGAGTCCTTCACGCCGGCCAGCACGCCGTCGGCCGCGAGCGGCAGCAGCAGTTCCGGGTCCAGCTTGCTGTGCACGCACACCGGCACGTCGTACGCCAGGAGCGGCAGGTCGACGGCGGCGGCGATGTCCCGGAAGTGCCGGTCGATCTCCAGGTCATGGGTGCGGGTGTAGAACGGCGCGGTGGCGACGACGGCGTCCGCTCCGAGCGCGGCGGCGCGCTGCGCGCGCTCGATCGCCCGGTTGGTGGTGGTCTCGATCGCGCCGACGAGGACCGGCACCTGGCCCGCGGCGGCCGCCACGATGACCTCGATGACCTCGTCCTGCTGTCCGGGCGTCAGGTAGGCGGTCTCGCCGGAGCTGCCGAGGGCGAAGAGCCCGCTGACACCGCCGTCGAGAAGATGCCCCACGACCCGCTCCAGGGAGGGGCGGTCGAGCTCGCCGTCCGCGGTGAGCGGGGTGACGACGGGCGGGATCACTCCCGAGTAGCGGGGGGTTCGGGCGGTCATGCGGTGCTCCTTGCGGACGGTACGGGGGTCGGGTCCCCGGAAGGGGACGCGGGGGTCTGGGGGTGGACGCAGTGCCAGCGGTGTTCGCCGGGCCCGAAGGTCTCCACCGGGAAGGCGGTGGAGCACTCGTCGTCGGCCTTCCAGCAGCGGGTGCTGAACGGACAGCCGGGCGGCGGGTTGGTGGCGGAGGGCACCGGGCCGGTGAGCACGATGCGTTCCGTCGTCTCCAGCAGACTGGGCGTCGCGGAGAGCAGGGCTTCGGTGTACGGGTGGCTGGGGCTTCCCGCCACGTCGGCCGCCCGGCCCTCCTCGACGATGCGGCCGAGGTAGAGGACGGCGATGCGGTCGGCGAGGTAGCGCACGGTCTGGATGTCGTGCGAGATGAACACCATGCCGAGGCCGAGGCGTTCGCGCAGGTCCACGAGGAGGTTCAGCACCTGGGCGCGGACCGAGACGTCGAGCGCGGAGGTGGGTTCGTCGGCGACGATCAGCTCGGGTTCCAGGGCCAGGGCGCGGGCGATGGCGACGCGCTGGCGCTGGCCGCCGGAGAGCTGTCCGGGCAGAGCGGCCAGGGTGTGTCCGGGGAGGCCGACCAGGTCGAGGAGTTCCTCGACGCGTGCCTCACGCTCCTCGCGGGTGCCGCGGCGGTGCACATCCAGCGGGTCGCGCAGGATCTGGCGGACCGTGAGCCGCGGGTTGAGCGCGGTGGAGGGGTCTTGGAAGACGACGCCGACGGCGGAGCCGAATTCGTCGCGTCGCTGGGCCCCGGACATCTCCCACAGGTCCTTGCCGTGGAAGGTGACCTCGCCCTCGGTGGGCTTCTGCAGACCGGTCAGCACCCGGGCCATCGTCGACTTGCCGCAGCCCGACTCGCCGACCAGGCCGACGATCTCGCCGCGCTTGACCTCCAGTGTGGCGTCGGTCAGCGCATGGACGGCGTCGCGGCTGAAGAGACCTCCGCTGCGTGCCTTGTGGCGTACGTGAACGCCGTTGAGCCTGATCACAGGGCGCTCCCTTCCAGCTTCTTCGCGGCCGCCTCGGCCGGGTGGTGGCAGGCGAAGCCGTGGTCCTTCGCGGCGCCGCGCCCGGCGAGTACGGGGGTGGTGGTGCGGCAGAGGTCGGTCGCCGCACCGCAGCGGCCCGCGAAGCGGCATCCCGCGCCGAAGCCCTGGGGTGCGGGGACGACGCCGCGGATCTGGTGGAGCCGCTCGGATCCGGCCTCCAGGGAGACCACGGAGCCGAGGAGGCCGCGGCTGTAGTGGTGGGCGGGGTCGGTGAGGACCGACCGGGTGTCGCCGACCTCGGCGAGCCGTCCCGCGTACATCACGGCGACCCGGTGGGAGAGGTCGCCGACCAGGGCGAGGTCGTGCGAGACCAGCACCATGGCGAAGCCGAGCTCGTCACGGAGCCGGATGAGGAGTTCGACGACCTGGGCCTGGACGGTGACGTCCAGGGCGGTGGTCGGCTCGTCCGCGATCAGGAGGCGGGGGCTGCGGGACAGGGCCATGGCGATGAGCACGCGCTGGCGCTGGCCGCCGGAGAGCTCGTGCGGGTAGCTGCGCAGGGTGCGCTCGGGCGAGAGGCCGACGAGCTCCAGGAGCTCGGCGGGGCTCTTCGTACCGCCGCGCGAGGTCAGCTGCTTGAGCTGGGTACCGACGAGCACGGAGGGGTTGAGGGAGGAGAGCGCGTCCTGGTAGACCATCGCGATCTCGGGGCCCATCAGGGCGCGGCGCTCCTTGGGCGGGAGCTTCAGCAGGTCCCGGCCGCGGTAGAGGATCTCGCCGCTGACCTCTGCGTTGCGGGCGAGGAGGCCCATGACGGCGAGGCTGGTGATGGACTTGCCGCAGCCGGACTCGCCGACCAGGCCGAGGGTCTCGCCCTCGTGGACGGTGAAGTTCAGCTTGTCGACGACGGGGATCTCGCCGTAGCGGTCCGGGAAGCGGATCGCCAGGTCGGTCACGACCAGGAGTTCGTCGGCGTCCGCGCGGACCGGGGTGATGGCGGGCTCGGTCGCGTTGATGTGCCGGGCGAGCTTGGTGAGGGCGGCGTCGATGTCGACGGTGGCGGCGGCCTCGACCGGGTCGGGTGCGGTGGTGGCGGTGGGGTCGGCGGCGGCGCGGGCGTTCTTGGGCGCCGCGGAGGCGTCGGTGAGGCCTTCGGACAGGATGTTGAGCGCGAGGACCGTGATCAGGAGGGCGAGGCCGGGGAAGAAGGTGGCCCACCAGCCGCCCGCCAGGAGGATCTGCCGGCCGTAGGCGAGCACGCTGCCCCAGCTGGGGTCGGGGTCCTGCACACCGGCGCCGATGAAGGAGAGGCTGGCCTCGAAGATGATGGCCTCGGCGACCATGACGGTCGCGAAGACCATGACCGGGGCCATGCAGTTGACGGCGACGTGGCGGAGCACGATGTAACCGCGCCGGGCACCGATGACCTTCTCGGCGGCGACGTAGTCCTCCCCGTACTGGGAGAGGACGTTGGCGCGGACCACGCGGGCCAGCGACGGGGTGTACACGAAGGCGATCGTGAAGATGATCACCGGGATGCTGGTGCCGAACACGGCGACGAGGACGGCCGCGAGCGCGATCGGCGGGAACGACATGATGACGTCGAGCGTGCGCATGACGGACTCGTCGCCGAGCTTGCGCGAGGTGGCGGCGAGCGAGCCGAGCAGGGCTCCCGCGACCAGGGCGCAGGCGGTCGCGCCGAGGCCGATGATCAGCGAGTAGCGCGAGCCGTGCACGACGCGGGCGAAAACGTCGCGTCCCGCCCGGTCGGTGCCGAACCAGTGCTCGCCGCTCGGGGCCTGGACGGGGGTGCCCGTGGTCAGCGGGTCCTGGGTGAGCAGGGGGGCGAGTACGGCGCCGAGGATGACGACGATCAGGACGCCGAGGGCGACGCGGGAGGTGACCGGGAGGGCGCGGAAGGCGACGCCCGGTCGGGACAGCTTCTTGGCCAGACGGCCCGTGGCGAACATGTCACACCGTCCTGATGCGCGGGTTGACCAGCAGGTAGAGCAGGTCGACGATGACGTTGACCACCAGGAACGCGATGGCGATGGTCAGTACGGTGCCCTGGACCAGGGCGATGTCGCCTCCGGTGACACCTTCGAGGATGAGCTTGCCCATGCCGGGCAGGTCGAAGATCGCTTCGATGACGACGGCGCCGCTGAGCAGGTAACCGACCTTGACGCCGAGCACGGTGAGCGGAGTGACGAGGGCGTTGCGCAGCACGGAACGGATGACCAGGAAGACCGGCAGGCCGTTGCCCTGGGCGGTACGCACGTAGTCCCGGTCGAGTTCGGTGACCATCGACGTACGGATCAGGCGGGCGAGCGACGCGGCGACGGGCACCGCGAGCGACACGGCGGGCAGGATCATCGTCCGGAGCCACCCGCCGAACGAGTCGGCGATATTGGTGTACCCGCCGGTCGGGAAGATCTGGGTGTTCAGGGCGAACTGCTGGATGAGCAGGACGCCGAGCCAGAAGGACGGAACGGCGACCCCGGCCATGGACAGGACCCGGAAGAGCTGGTCGGGCCAGCGGTCGCGGTACATCGCGCCCAGGACGCCGCCCGCGACGGCGAGGACGATGGCGATGATGAGCCCGAGGATGGTGAGCTGGAGGGTGAGCGGGAAGGCGGCGGTGATCCGGTCGATCACGGGCTGGCTCGGCGGGACGGTCGAGCCGAGATCGAGGTGGATCAGTTGGCCGAGGAAGTGGAAGTAGCGCACGATCAACGGGTCGTTGAGCCCGTTGGCCTCGGCGAAGGCCTCCCGGGCCTCAGGGCTGGCGCTCTCCCCGAGCGCGTTGTAGGCCGGGTCGACCGGCGAGAACTGCAGCACCACGAAGACGAGCAACGCGATACCGAGGATCATCACCGGCATCATCGCGACGCGACGCAGCGCGAGCCGGAGAAAAGCAACCATCGTCGGGTTCCTTGCGGTTGGGCGGTCATCCGGTCCGGGACACCGAGGGTGTCCGGTGTCTTCCCGACCGGGTTATCGGGCGCGGCGGGGGCGGCGCCGGTCTGTGGCCTCGCGTCCGGACCGGGGCGGGCCGGCCTGCGCCGGTCCGGACGAGAGGTGCTGGGTGCCGGGTCGTACGGCGGTCTGTGCGGGGGCTGCCGTACGACCCGGCGGGCGTGGCGGTCAGGCGCGGCCGACGTCCAGGAAGGAGAGGCCGGTGGTCGGCAGCGGCTTGAAGCCGGTGAGACCCTTCTCGTTCCAGGCGGTGGGCAGCTTGCGGTGCAGGATCGGGTAGAGCGGGACCTCGTCGGCGAGGACGTCGGTGATCTGGCCCCACAGCTGCTTGCGGGTCGCCTCGTCGCCGGACTGGGCGGCCTTGTCGAGGAGCTGCTTGACCTTCTTGTACTCGGCGGTCTTGGACCAGCCGTAGCGCTTCTCCGGCCAGAAGCCGTAGTAGAACCAGCGCATCAGCAGGTCCACGTCGTTGCCGAAGACCGACGGGTCGCCGGGGGCGACGAGGACCTCGAAGTCACCGCCGTCGACCTTGGCGTACTGGGCGGCGGACTGGGCGATGCCGAGGGTGGCCTCGATGCCGGCCGCGGCCCAGCTCTCCTTGATCAGCGGGGCGATGTCCTTGACCCAGCCGGTGTCGGTGGTCAGGACGGTGAACTTGAGGTCCTTCACCCCTGCTTCGGCGAGCAGCTTCTTCGCCTTCGCCACGTCGTGCGTGTAGACGGTGGCGGCCTTGTGGTAGTCGGGGTGCGTGGTGGGGACGTAGCCCGTGGCGGCGGCGGCGTTGCCGACCATGGCGGTCTTGATGATCTTCTCGGTGTCCAGCGCGTAGTGCAGGGCCTGGCGGACCCGCTTGTCGGCGAACCGCTTGTCGGCGGTGTTGAACATCAGGAAGAGCAGACCGAAGGACTGCACGGACTCGGTCTTCGCCGAGGCGGAGAGCCCCTTCACGTCGATGTACGGGACGTCCTCGATGGCCTGGACGCGGCCGGACTGCATGGCGCTGACGCGGGCCGACTGGTCCGATATCAGGCGCCAGACCATCTTCTTGGCCTTGGCGGGGTGTGCGCCGTTGTACTTGTCGTACTTCTCGAAGACGATCTTGTCTTCGCGGGTCGCCGAGACGAACTTGTACGGACCCGAGCCGACGGGCTTGGCGTCGAATCCCTTGACGTCGGCCTCGACGACCTTCTTCGGCACGATCCGGGCCACGGCGATGCGGGACGGGAAGAGCGCGAAGGGGTACTTGAGCTTGAACTCGACCGTGCCGGCGTCGACGGCCTTGACGGTGTCGATGAAGGGCACGAACTGTGCCATCAGCGAGGCGTTCTTCTCGTCCAGGATGCGTTCGAAGCTGAACACGACGTCGTCGGCGGTGACGGCCGAACCGTCGTGGAAGGTCGCACCCTTGCGGAGCGTGGCGCGGTAGGTGGTCGCGTTGATCTTCTTCGGCATCTCGGTGGCGAGAGCAGGCCGTGCCACGAGTGTTGCCGGATCGAGATCCACCAACCCCTCGAAGATGTGCATATTGGCGGCGTACGGCGTCGCGCCCGAGGTGATCATCGGGTCGAAGCCGGTCGACAGCGGGTAGGACATGCCGGCCTCGATGAGAGCGGTGTCGCCGCCCTTGCCCGTCGAGCCGTTGGAGGTCGAGGACGGTCCGCCGCATGCGGAAAGGCCCGCCGTGATGGCGGCCGCGGCACCGACGGCACTGGTGTAACGCAGGAAGGTGCGGCGCTCGACACCGGCTGCTCTCAGCTCGGGCACGGGTCCTCCAGGGACTTGAGGTGGGACGTCAGGGGTGAAAACGGGGGGTCCGGCACAGGTTCACGGGGGCCGTAAACCCTGAAGCATCAGACGTCAGATGTCTGATGCCTTGATAGCGTGGGAACGTAGCTTGACAATTGATGGGGGTCAAGAGGTGGGGAGTTCACATATGTCCGGAACGAGGCCCGGGCGACAGCTGCTCCGGCAGGAAGTCGTCGACGGGATCAAGCGGTACATCCTCGAAAAAAGGCTCCGTCCCGGAGATCCACTGCCCACCGAGCCCGCACTGTGCGAGGCGCTCGGCGCCAGTCGCTCCAGCGTCCGTGAGGCCGTCAAGATCCTGAACGCGCTGGACATCGTGGAGGTCCGCCACGGGCACGGCACCTACGTGGGCCGGCTGAGCCTGTCCGCCCTGGTGGAGAGCCTCACCTTCCGCGGACTGCTCTCGCCCGACGACGACTTCCAGGTGATGGCCGACCTGGTTGACGTACGCGAGCTCTTCGAGCGCGGGATGGCCGACCGGATCGTCTCGACGCTCACCCCGGAGCAGCTGGACGCCCTGGACGGCCTGGTGGCCACCATGCGCGAGACCGGGGCCCAGGAGGGCCACGGATTCGTCGACGCGGACCGCGCCTTCCACGCCCTTCTCGTGGCGCCGCTCGGCAACGACCTGATCGGTCAGCTCTCGATGGCGTTCTGGGATGTGTACACGATCGTCGCGCCCCACCTGGACGGATTCACGCACGCCGACGAGACGGCGACGATCGCCGCCCACCAGAACATCGTGGACGCGGCCCGGGCCGGCGACAGCGTCGGCTTCATCAAGGCGCTCGGCGAGCACTACGCCCCGGTCCGGCGCCGGATCTCCGAGGCCCGCGCCCGGCGCTGAGCCGCCCGCCCCGAACCACCCGGAGCCGGTGGAGCCGGCCGGACGGACCCTTGACGACCCCCGTAGTGGGTGCCTAGGGTCCGTGTGCCGACAGGACATCAGACGTCATCCGTCTGATGACCGGTGCATCACCTCGCACCCGGCACTTCCCGCTGCGCCCCCAGGAGGGCACCTCCATGCCGTTCACGGACCTCTCACTCGCGGACTGCCGCGACTACCGGCCGACACTTCCCGTTCCTGCGGACTTCGACGCCTTCTGGTCGCGGACCCTGGACGAGGCCCGGTCCTGCGCGGCGGACAAGCCCGTGTTCACGGCGGTGGAGACCGGGCTCACCCAGGTCCGTACGTACGACGTGACGGTCCCCGGCTTCGCCGGGCAGCCGGTGCGCGGCTGGCTGCGGATGCCGGCCGGGGCGAGCGAACCGCTGGGCTGCGTCGTGGAGTTCCTCGGCTACGGCCGCGGGCGGGGCCTGGCGCACGAGAACCTGCTGTGGGCGTCGGCCGGTTACGCGCATCTGCTCATGGACACCCGCGGCCAGGGCTGGTCGGCCGCGGGTGGCGACACCGCCGATCCGGACGGGGGCGCGCCCGGCGTCGTACCCGGCTTCCTCACCCGGGGCATCGAGAGCCCCGAAACGTACTACTACCGGCGGCTGTTCACCGACGCGGTGCGCTGTGTCGACGCGGTGCGCGCCCGCCCCGAGATCGATCCTGACCGGATCGTGGTGACCGGCGTCAGCCAGGGCGGCGGGATCGCGCTCGCCGTCTCGGGGCTCGTGCCCGGGCTGGCCGGGGTGATGCCGGACGTGCCGTTCCTCTGCAACTTCCGTCGCGGGGCGGAGATCTCGAGCCGCCCGCCGTTCACCGAGATCGCCGAGTACCTCAAACTCCACCGCGACCGCACCGAGTCGGTCTTCTCCACCCTGTCGTACTTCGACGCCGCACTGCTCGCCACCCGGGCCACGGCCCCCGCCCTGTTCTCCATCGCGATGATGGACGACATCTGCCCGCCCTCCACCTGCTTCACCGCCTACAACGGCTACGCCGGGCCCAAGGACGTGCGGATCTACGCGTTCAACGGGCACGAGGGCGGCGCGGAGTATCAGCAGCGGGAACAACTGGCCTGGGTGCGCTCCCTGTTCGCAGGCCTGCCGACCGGGCAGGCCGGCCACTCCTGACCGGAGGCACCTTCCGTGCGCAGACGATCCATGCTCCTTGCCGCAGGCGCGGCAGCCCTGAGCACCCAGCTCGGCGGCCGCGCCTTCGCCGCTGCTTCGAGCAGCGGCCCGATCCTGGACCACGACACCCCGGTGGACCTGGACGGCAGCGAGTACGTCGACCTGTCGAACCAGGCCGGCGTACTCGCCCCGCTCACCGCGGGAACCATCGTCGTCACCTTCCGCACCACCAGTCACAACGAAGCGATGACGCTGCTCAGCGCCTCGGATCCCACCGCCCCCTCCTCCAACATCACGCTGAACCTGAGCGGCGGTGCCCTTCAGTTCTCCGTACGCGACAAGGGCGCAGTCCTCATTAATGTCATGACCCGGACACGGTACGACGACGGGCTGCGCCACACCGTCGCCGTCACGGTCGACGCGTCGGGCACCAAGCTGCACGCCGGCGGGCACACCGTCTTCCAGACGGCGCAGCGCGCCTTCTTCAAGAACGTCACCAAGCCGACCTCCCTCTCGCTGGGCCGCAACACCGACAGCGACCACCCCGGCGGCGAGTGGTTCTGCACCGGCACCATCGAGCGGGCCGCGGTCTGGGACCGGGTGCTGAGCGAGAGCGAACTGGTCGCGCAGAGCCCGCGCCCCGATCTCGCGGACCTGGGCCGGATCTCCACGATCCTCAACAGCGACACCCCGGCCACCTGGGTCGTCACCGGAGACAGCATCACCCACGGCGCGCTGCACACCCACGGCTGGCGCAGCTACCCGGAGCACTGGATGGAGCGGGTGCGCTGGGAGCTGGGCAAGCCGAAGAACCGCGACTTCATGGTCGACTCCGGGGTGAGCGGTGCGACCAGCGCCGAACTCGTCGCACGGTTCGACGAGCGGGTCACGGCCTTCTCGCCGCACGTCGTGTCGATCATGATCGGTACGAACGACATCGCGACGTCCGGGCTGGGCCTCGACGCCTACCGGGCCAACCTCGTCTCGCTCGTGGGCTCGGTGCGGGCGCTACCCGGCTCCCCGGTGCCGGTCCTGCAGTCACCCAACCCGGTCGATCCGGCGAAGTGGCCGGGCCGGGTGAACCTCTCGCAGTACGCGCGAGTCATGGGCGAGGTCGCGGCACAGCAGAAGGCCGTCTTCGTCGACCACTACAACGACTGGCTGAACGGCAACGGCGGCCAGGTCCCCCTGTCCCTCCTCAGCGACGGACTCCACCCCAACGAGCGCGGCCACCACCGCGTCGCGCTCAGGATGATCAAGGATCTGCGGATCTTCGAGGCAAGCAGCGCGGTCTGTTCCCTGAACATCCCGTAGCCGGGCGCGCCTCCCCCTGTCTCCCACCCTTCGAGAAGCCCCACCCCTTCCGAGAAGAGAGATCGTCCATGAAGAGAACTGTCCCGGTCGCCCTGCTCGGCGCCGCCCTGATGGTGGTCACCACGACCGGCACCGCGCAGGCCGCGTCGCCCGCCCCCGGCACGCTCACCTCCCAGGACCTGACCGTCGCCGGAGTCGGCTCCCCCTACTACCGCATCCCGGCTCTGACCACGTCGGTCAAGGGCACCGTGCTGGCGGCCTATGACGCCCGCCCCACGCTCGGGGACCTGCCGTCCAACATCGGCATCGTGCTGCGGCGCAGCACCGACGGCGGGACGACCTGGCAGGCACAGCAGGTGGTCCGCAAGGACCCCGCCCCCCAGGGCTACGGGGACCCGAGCCTGCTCGTCGACCGGACCACCGGCCGCATCTTCCTGTTCTACGCGGCGGGAGTGAACCAGGGCTTCTTCGGCTCGGCCACCGGCAACGACGAGACCGACCCGAACGTCCTGCAGGCGGACTACAGCTACTCGGACGACGACGGGGTGACCTGGACCCACCGCCGGATCACCAAGCAGATCAAGAACCCGGCCTGGGGCGGGATGTTCGCATCGTCCGGCGAGGGCATCCAGGTGCGCAACGGGGCCTACAAGGGCCGGCTGATCCAGCAGTACGCCATCCGCAACAACGGGGCCAACTACGCGGTCAGCGCCTACAGCGACGACCACGGCGCGACCTGGAAGATGGGCACGCCGGTCGGCCCCGGCGGCGACGAGAACAAGACCGTCGAGCTGAACGACGGCACGATCATGCTCAACAACCGCTCGGCGCCGTACCGGACGATCGCGTACTCCAAGGACGGCGGGGTCACCTACACCCCGTTCGTCCAGGACACCGAGCTCCCCGACCCGGCGAACAACGCCTCGGTCATGCGCTACGCTCCCGACGCCGCGGCTTCGGACCCGCAGTCCTCCTGGCTGCTGTTCAGCAACACCGAGGCCACGTCACGGAAGAACCTCACGGTCAAGATGTCCTGTGACAACGGAAAGACCTGGCCGATCAAGAAGGTGGTCGACGCGGGCGCCGCGGCCTACTCGACGCTGACCCGGCTGCCGGGCGGCCGGCTGGGGCTGCTGTACGAGCGCGGCAACGTCGACCACATCACTTACTCCTCCTTCGACCTGAAGTGGCTCGGCGGCACCTGCGCCGACATCACGATCACCCCGCCGGCGACCCTCAAGGCGGGGACGAGCGCCACCGTGACGGTCCGGGTCGTCAACCGGATGGACGTGACCCGTAGCGCCGGCACCGTCGACCTGGCCGTGCCGAGCGGCTGGACGGCCACGCGGACCGCGATCCCCGCGATGAGGCCCGGTGAGGGCGCCAACGTCAAGGTCCCGGTCACCGTGCCCGCAGGCGCGTCGGGGAACGCCACGCTGACCGCCACGTACAAGGCGGACGGCAAGCAGGCCTCGGGCAGCGCGACGGTCACGGTCACGCCGTAGCCCGAAGGATGGCCCTGCGTCCAGTCGCCACGGGGCGGCTGGACGCAGGTTGCCGACACCCCGTTCAATGGGCGCCACGCACAGTGACGGAGAGGGCGGTGGCGGACGTGGCGGGAGCCGGATTACGCATCGGGGTGGTCGGCGGGAGCGTCGCCGGCTGCGCGATGGCGATCGCCGGGACCAGGGCCGGGGCCGAGGTCACGGTGTACGAGCGCAGTGACGGGGCGCTGGAGGACCGGGGGTTCGGCATCGTCGTACCGCCGCCGCTCCACGCGGAGTTGGTAGCGGCCGGTTATCTGGACGCCGCCATGGAGACCGCGCCGGTGCCCTCGCGGGTCTGGCTCACCCGGGAACGGGGCCGGCGTACCACGCGTGAACTGGCGCGCCAGGAGAGCGCGGTGACGCCCTGTCACTGGGGTCTGTTGTGGCGCACTCTGCGGGCGAACGCCGGCGGTGTGACGTACCACCGGGGACGCCCCGTCACCGAGGTGCTGCGTCATGCGCCGGGCGGCGCCGTGATCCGTACGGCGGACTCGGAGGAGCTGTACGACATCGTCGTCGGGGCGGACGGGCCGCGGTCCGTCACCCGGGCGGCTGTCGCCCCGCAGGTACGGCCGGTCCCGGCGGGGTACGTGGTGTGGCGCGGCACCCTCCCGCTCGACGCGCTCGCCGGGCACCCGCAGGAGCTGGAACTGGTGCGAACCGCCTGGATCACGCTGGGTTTCCGGGGCGGTCACGGCGTGTTCTACCTGATTCCGGGCGCCGCCGAAGGCTCCCGGCTGCTGGCCTACGCCATCTACGGCCCCCCTCCCCCGCCGTCGTGGACCGCCGCGCGCGAGGAGTACGTACGACGCGTCGCCGAGGAGCACTTCCCGGCGGGATGGGCCGGGATCGTCGGCCGGGGCGCGCACACCTCACTGGCCTGCCACGACGTCGCCGACTTCCATGTGCCCCGGGTCGCGGAGCCGCCGTTCCTGCTGGCGGGCGACGCGGCGAGCATCACCCGTCCGCACACGGCGAGCGGCGCGACCAAGGCGCTGCAGGACGCACTCTGTCTGGAGCGGGCCCTGCGCGCCTCGTCGTCGGCCGCCGAGGCGCTGTGCCGGTACGCGGACGAACGGTCGGACGAGGGCGCCCGCCTGGTCGCTCTGGGCCGCAGGCTGGGCCGCGCCATGGTCGAACGGACCCCGGACTGGGCGGCGATGGGTCCACGCGAGGTGGCGGAGTGGAGCCGGGCCACGCTGGACGGCGCCGGCAGCTATCTGTACGGCAGCGTCCAGCGGGAGTGACGCCCGGGAATGGTTTCAGCGGCCGGCCGGGGTCGCGTCCGCGGTCAGTGCGGTCATGTCCACGACCCGGTCGGCGGCCTCCGCCACGGCCGGGTCGTGCGTCGCCACGACCGTGACGCAGTCGTCCTGGTGGGTGCGTTCGGCCAGGAGCGCCGCCAGATCGCCGGCCTGGGAACGGTCGACAGCCGCCGTCGGTTCGTCGATCAGCAGCAGTTTGGGTGAGAGGAAGAGCGCACGGGCCAGGGCCACGCGCTGGCGTTCGCCGCCGGAGAGCTGCTCGGGGCGGTGGCGCAGCCGGTGGCCGAGTCCCACCCGGGTCAGGGCCTCCTCGGCGCGGGAACGGTGCGCGCGGGGGCGTTCGCCACTGATGTACACCGCGGCGAGCAGTTGGTCGGTGGCCGTGAGGCCGGAGAGCAGGTTGCCGCTCTGGAACATGTAGCCGATGCGTTCCCGGCGTGCCTTGGCGCGCTGGGAGTCGGAGAGCCCGGCGAGGTCCTCGCCGTCCAGCAGGACCTGCCCGGCGGTGGGCCGCAGCAGTGCGCCCGCGACGGCAAGCAGCGTGGACTTGCCGGATCCGGACGGGCCGACGAGAGCCGTCATGCGGCCGGGTTCGAAGGTGACGTCCAGGCCGTCGAGGACGGTCGTGCGGGCGTCGGTGCTGCCGAACGTGACGGTGACGTCGCTCAGTTCGAGGCTCATCGGTTGGCTCCCAGCATGGTCAGCGGGTCGGCTCGGGTGACCCGGCGCAGGGTCAGGGCGGTGCCCGCGAGGCCGACGGCCGCGACGGTGCACATCGTGACGGCGAGGGTGGCGGCGGGCAGACTGAACGGCACCTGTTCGCCGACCAGCAGCCCGAACGCTCCGGCAAGCACGGCGCCCGCCGCGGTGCCCAGGACTACGACCAGGGCCGCCTGGAGGAGCGTGTGGGCGAGGAGACGTCGGCGGGAGGCGCCCAGGGCGCGCAGGAGGGCGAGTTCGGGCTGCCGCTGCACGGTCCACACCGAGAAGAAGGCACCGACCACGAGCGGGGCGATCAGGTAGAGGAAGACCTGGATCGAGTTCATGGTGACGCGCTCCCCGGTGTAGCCGGGGGCCGCCTCGTACGCCTTCTCCTTGGTGAGGGTGGTGGTGGAGTACCGCGCGTCGAGGGTGGCGGTGGAGGTCCCGTCCGGCGGGGTGCGCAGGGCGAGGGCGCTGAACTGGCCGGGGATCGCGGCTGTCGCGGACGCCGGGGCGCCCGGGGTGCTGAAGCGGATGCGCTGCCAGGTCTTCAACGGGACGTAGGCGACGGGCACATGGCCGTAACTGGAGCGCTCGGTCCGGCCGACGACGCGCAGTTCGATACCGAGCCGGTCGATGACGAGGGTGTCGCCGACGTGCACGCCCTCGTCGGCGAGCTTGGCGGACATCACCATGCTGTCCGCCGCCGCGCCGTCGAGGCCGTCGCCCTCGATGACGGACGGGGCGAGGAAGGAGCCGGGTTCGACGCCGAAGGCGGCCAGGTCGACCTCGGCGCCACGATTCGTCGTGCCTCGGGTGATGGAGACCCCCAGCGGAGTCGTCTCGGTGTCCGCTTCCTTGCTCCAGGCGGCGGCGGTCTTCTCGTCGAGGAGGCTGCGGGCGAACTGGTCGGACCGGGCGTCCGAGGAGAAGACCAGCTGCGAGGCCGGCAGGCGGCGCAGCGCGGAGATGGTGTCGTCACCCAGGCCGGTGGTGAAGCCGGAGACGATGCCGACGAGTGCGGCGACGAGCACCACGACGGATCCCATGAGCAGGAAGCGCCCTCGGGCGGCGCGCAGCTCCAGCAGAGCGAGGAACACGGCGGTTCCCTTCGATGGATCGATGTTAGGGACGGTATGTCGCCAACATAGATGATGGGGACGCGGCGTCCCTAAGTGGGGGCCCGACTACGGGGGCTTCTAGACTGGGCCGGTGCCCAGGATCAGAGCCGCCACGGTTGCCGAGCACCATGCCCAGCAGCGACTGGCCCTGGTGCGGGCGGCACGCGAGCTACTGGAGAGCGGCGACGCCGATGCCGTGACCTTCACGGCGATCGCCAGGGCCACGGGCCTCGCCCGCAACAGCGTGTACAAGTACTTCCCCGGCCGCCCCGAGCTGCTCACCGCGGTCGTCGAGGACGCGATGCCCCGCTGGACGGACGCGATCCGGGCCGGCATGTCGGCGGCCGGTACGCCCGAGGAGAAGATCGCGGCCTACGTGTCGTCGCAGCTCGACCTGGTGCGTGGCGGGGAGCACCGGATCGCCCAGGCGCTGGCCGGGGTACGGGACGCGGCCGTGGTGCGGGAGAGCGCGGTGCGGGCCCACCGGGAACTGCTCACCCCGCTGATCGGCGCGCTGACGGAGCTGGGCGAGGAGGATCCGCGGCGCACCTCGCTGCTCCTCCAGGGGATCGTCAACGCGGCCACGACGGCGATCGAGAACGGCGACGACCCGGCCGCGGTGACGGACCGCGCGGTACGCATGGCGGTCACCGCGATCACCGGGACGCTCCGGGGACGGTGAGGGGCCGGGCCGACGCGCGTCGGCGCCGGACCGGGCCCGCCGCCCCGGCTACCGGACCGGGGACGGTTCCAGCCGGGTGCGGATGCCGTCGAAGTGGGTGCGCATCGCCCGTACCGCACGCTCACCGTCGGCCACGGCGACCGCCTCGACGATCTCGCGGTGCTGGGCGCAGGTGACCCACGGGTCCTGGTGACCGTCGTCGAGGTCCTCGCGCACCCGGTCCATGGCGGCCCAGAACGCGTCGAGCACCTCGCTGAGCAGGTGGTTGTCCAGCGAGGCGTAGAGCGCGAGGTGGAACGCCCGGTCGGTGGAGCGTGCCACCCGGCCCGACCCGGCCTCGTCCTCCATCTTCGCGACCAGGGCGCGCAGCACATCGAGGTCCTCGTCCGGGACCCCGGCCGCGACCGCGCCGACGAGCCCCGCCTCCAGCGCCTCCCGCACCTTCATCAGCTCGGCGAGCCCGGGCTCGCCCTGACGGTGGCGGACGGCCGCACGGAAGGCGAGCCCCTCGGCGAACGGTGACAGGGAGAGCGAGCCGACGAAGGTGCCGTAACCGCGGCGGATCTCCACGACGTTGACCGCCTGCAACGATTTGAGGGCCTCGCGCACCGACACCCGGCCGGCCTCGAAGAGCTCCATCAGCTCGGTCTCGGTGGGCAGCGCGTCACCCGGTGCGAGCCGTCGCTCCAGAATCAGTTCCTTGATCCGGCGCTCGATGTCCTGAGCCATGGTGGGCCGCGCCACAACGTCCTCCTGAGGTGCCGTTGCCCCTTGACCTGTCGCAGGAGCATCTGTTTAAGGTGAAGCTAGACATAGGACATCTTACGTCTCACGTCTCGATCCGGGTAGCCGCTCAGGCCCCGGACCGGTGTCTCGATCAGCTGGAGTCTTCACCATGTCTCTGACCGCACCGCTGCACGGCGTCGTCCCGCCGGTCTGCACCCCGCTCGACTCCCGCGGGGAGGTCGACACCGCCTCCCTCGTCCGTCTCGTCGAGCACCTCATCGGCGGCGGCGTGCACGGACTCTTCGCGCTCGGCTCCACCAGCGAGGTCGCCTACCTCACCGACGAACAGCGCGCCACGGTCCTGGAGACCGTCGTCAACGCCACCGACGGCCGCGTCCCGGTCCTCGCCGGCGTCATCGACACCACCACGGCCCGGGTCATCGAGCATGCCAGGTCCGCCGCCGCTCTGGGCGCCGACGCCCTGGTCGCGACGGCGCCGTTCTACACCCGCACCCACGCCAAGGAGATCGCCGGGCACTTCCGCCGGCTGCGCACCGAGGTGGACCTGCCGCTGTTCGCGTACGACATCCCGGTCGCCGTACACAGCAAGCTGTCCGCCGCACTGATCCGCGAGCTCGCCGAGGACGGCACGATCGCCGGGCTCAAGGACAGCAGCGGCGACGAGGGCGGCCTGCGCCGGCTCGTCGTCGAGCTCGGCGGCCGCGAAGGCCGCGCCACCGGCCCGGTCCCGGACTTCAGCATCCTCACCGGCTCCGAGCTGACCGTCGACGCGGCCCTGCTCGCCGGTGCCGACGGCGTCGTCCCCGGCATCGGCAACGTGGACCCGGCCGGTTACGTACGCCTCTACGAGGCAGCGCGCGCCGGGGACTGGACGCTGGCCGCGAAGGAGCAGGAGCGGCTGATCGAGCTGTTCGCCATGGTCGACGTCGGCCCCGAGGCGGACATGGGCCGCAGCTCCTCGGCACTCGGCTCGTTCAAGTCGGCGCTCCAGCTGCTCGGCATCATCGACTGCGGCGACACCGCGTTCCCGCAGATCCAGCTCTCCGCCGAATCCGTCGCGCTCGTCTCCGGACGGCTGCGCGACGCCGGTCTGCCGCCGGTCCGATGACCACCTCGACGCAGACAGTGCCGGGCCCGGGGCCCGTCGTCGGCCTCGACCTCGGCGGTACGAAGATCGCCGCCGCGCTCATCGCGGCGGACGGCACGGTCCTGGCCCGGCACAGCCGGCCCACCCCGGCCCGGGACGGCGCGGCGGCGGTGCTCGACGCGCTCGCCGCGGCCGCCACCGAGGTCGACCCCGCCCGCAGCGCGGCGGTGCTCGGCATCGCGGCGGCCGGGGTCATCGATCCCCGTACCGGCATGGTCACCAGCGCCACCGACTCCATCCGCGGCTGGGCCGGCACCCCGCTGGGCGTCGGGCTCGCCAACCGCACCGGGTTCGCGGTGGCCTGTGACAACGACGTGCGCGCGACCGCAGGCCCGGAACTGGCCGCGCTGAACGCGGAGACCGAGGGCCACGGCTCACTGCTCTTCGCCGCCATCGGCACCGGAGTCGGCGGCGCCGTCGCCGTCGACGGGCGGATGCTGCACGGCGCGTCCGGCATCGCCGGGCACCTCGGTCATCTGCCCAGCCCCGAGGCGGCCGGACTGCCCTGCACCTGCGGCGCCACCGGCCACCTGGAGGTCATCGCCTCCGGGCCCGGGATCGCCGCGCACTACGCACGGCTGACCGGCGCCCCCGTGGACCGGCTGGAAACCGTCGCCGCGCGCGCCACCGAGGGCGACGCCCACGCCGTCACGGCCATCACCACCGGTGCGGCCGCCGCCGGACACGTACTCGGCGGACTCGCCAACGCGCTCGGCCCCGACCGGGTCGTCGTCGGGGGCGGGGTCCCGCGCATCGGCGCGCTGTACGAGGACGCCCTGCGGGCCGCCTTCGCCGCGGAGCTGATGGCGCCGCTGCGCGGGCTCGTCCCCCGGCCCCCGCTCCTCGGCCACGACGCGGCCGTGCTCGGCGCGGCCGCCCTCACCACCACCCTTCCCCTCCACCACCCGGGAGCTCTCCGATGACCGCGCAGGAACTGGCCACCTCCCTCCAGGGCAAGCTGATCGTGTCCTGTCAGGCACCCCCCGGCGATCCGATGCGGGAGACGTCCACCCTGGTGCGGCTCGCGCTGTCGGCTGTCGCCGGTGGCGGCGCCGCGATCCGGGCCAACGACCCGGAGGTCGTCGCCGCGATCACCGCAGCCGTCGACCTGCCGGTCATCGGCCTGTGGAAGGACGGCGACATCGGGGTGTTCATCACCCCGACCGTCCGGCACGCCCTGGCCGTGGCCGAGGCGGGCGCCGCCGTCGTCGCCGCGGACGCCACCGACCGGCCGCGCCCCGACGGCTCGACGTTCGCCGAGCTCGTCGAGGCCGTCCACGCGGCCGGCGCCCTGGTGATGGCCGACGTCTCCACCCTCGCGGAGGGTGTCGCGGCAGCGGAGCTGGGGGCGGACTTCGTCTCCACGACCCTGTCCGGCTACGTTCCCGGGACGCCGAAGCAGACCGGCCCCGATCTCGATCTGGTCTCGGCGCTCTCCGCCGCGATCGATGTCCCGGTGGTCGCCGAAGGCCGTGTCAACACCCCACAGGAAGCAGCCGAGGCCTTGGCGCGCGGCGCCCACAGCGTCGTCGTCGGCACCGCCATCACCGCTCCCACGGCCCTCACCGCCCGCTTCGTGGCAGGCATCACCCGGCCCTGACCTGTCCCCACACGCGGGACGGCTGTTCAAATGACCGGGCACCGTCCCGCACCCTGGAGTCACCGTGCAGACCTCGACACCCCCCACGCTCCCCTGGTACCGCCAGGTCAGCCGCACCCAGTGGAAGTCGTTCTTCGCCGCCTGGATCGGCTACGTACTCGACGGCTTCGACTTCGTGCTGATCACCCTCGTACTCACCGAGATCAGTGACGAGTTCGGCCTGAGCACGGTGCAGGCGGCCAGCCTGATCTCCGGTGCGTTCATCACCCGCTGGCTGGGCGGCGCCGTGCTCGGCGCCATCGGCGACCGCTACGGCCGCAAGCTCTCCATGGTGCTCAGCATCCTGCTGTACTCGGTGGGCACCTTCGCCTGCGGGTTCGCGTGGAACTACACCAGTCTGTTCGCCGCCCGGCTGGCCATCGGCATGGGCATGGCCGGTGAGTACAGCGCCAGCTCCACATACGTCATGGAGAGCTGGCCCGCCGCACTGCGCAACCGGGCCAGTGGCTTCCTGATCTCCGGCTTCTCGGTCGGCTCGGTCCTCGCCGCCCAGGTCTACAGCTGGGTGGTGCCCTCGCTCGGCTGGCGCTGGATGTTCTATCTGGGCCTCATCCCGATCGCCATCGCGCTGTGGATGCGGCGCGCGCTGCCGGAGGCCGAGGAGTGGACGGAGTCCGTCGCGGACAAGGGCGCCAAGCCCAATCCGTTCCGGCCGCTGTTCCTGACCCCGGCCCGGGCGACCGCCAACACGGTCCTGGTCGTCGTGGCCACGGTCTCGCTGTTCCTCGTCTTCACCCCGGGCGGCGCCGGCATGGTGCCGGTGCTCTCGGTGATCGCCGGCCTCTCGCTCGCCGCGTTCGCGGTGCAGCTGGGCGGGAAGCGCAGCTGGGTGCTGTACCTGTCGATGATCGTGACGCTGTTCTTCGCGTTCCTGTACTCGTGGCCCATCCAGGCCCTGTTGCCCACGTACCTGAAGACCGAAATGGGCTACACCACGGACCAGGTCACCGACGTGCTGTACTTCGCCGGCTTCGGCACCATGGTCGGCTGCTGGGTCGCGGGCTTCCTGGGCGACTGGATCGGCACGAAGAAGGCGTACGCGCTGACGCTGCTGGCCTCGCTCGCCTTCGTCTATCCGGTCTTCGCGGTGCGAGACAACCTGATGCTGCTCGGCATCCTGCTCTTCCTGCTCCAGGCGACGAGCTTCGGCATCTCCGGGCTGCTCCCCCGCTACATCGGCGGTCACTTCCCGACCGCGAGCCGGGGCGCGGCGCTCGGCTTCACGTACAACGTGGGCGCCCTCGGCGGGGCGGTCGCCCCGGTGCTCGGGGCCCATCTCGCCTCCGGGATGGACCTGGGCCAGGCACTGGCGGTACTGACCTTCGCGGGCACGGTGATCGTGGTGCTGCTGGTCGGCTTCGACGTACCGGCGCGGCTGAACCGGCTGACGGACCCGGACGCGGAACGCGACCACCTGGCGGACGTGGCGCCGACGCCGACGGCCGACGCGCGGGTGCCCGTGGAGCGTTAATCGACCCTGCGCCGGTACTCCGTGACGAGAACCAGGTGTGCCTTGAGGGCGAAAGCACGGTGCCGACTAGTGCAAATGTTCTCATATGCGGCTATGACAACACTGCCATACGGTGCTCGGTATGCAGCTTCGGTACACCTTCCGTGTGTACCCGAACGGCCCTCAGCGTGCGGCGTTGTCGAGGGCCTTCGGGTGTGCCCGTGTGGTGTTCAACGACGCGTTGCGTGCCCGCAAGGACGCCCACGCGCAGGGGTGCCGTTCCCGAAGTCCGGGGAGCTGTCGAGGCAGGTCATCACCGAGGCGAAGAAAACTTCGGCCCGTGCCTGGCTCGGTGAGGTGTCGGCGGTGGTGTTGCAGCAGTCGTTGCGGGACCTGGACAGCGCGTTCGCGAACTTTTTCGCGTCGCTGAAGGGTGCCCGCAAGGGGCCGAAGGTCGCGGAGCCGCGGTTCAGGTCCCGTAAGGACAGCCGTCAGTCGGTCCGCTTCACGAAGAACGCCCGGTGGAGGATCACTCCGGGCGGGGATCTGGTGCTGCCGAAGATCGGTGCGGTGCGGGTGAAGTGGTCCCGCGCCCTGCCCTCGGTTCCCGCCACGGTGACGGTGATCAAGGATGCGGCCGGGCGGTACTTCGCCTCCTTCGTCGTCGAGACGGAACCCGATGCACTGCCCGCGGTGGATCCGGTTGTGGGGATCGATCTCGGGCTGGGGCACTTCGCGGTCCTGTCCAACGGGACGAAGGTCAGCAGCCCGCGGTTTCTGCGCCGGGCGGAGAAGAAGCTGAAACGGGAACAGCGCAGCCTGTCCCGCAAGGCGAAGGGTTCGAGGAACCGGGAGAAGGCGCGGGTGAAGGTGGCCCGGGCTCATGCGCAGGTGGCTGATGCGCGGCGCGAGTTCCACCACCAGCTTTCCACACGGATCATCCGCGAGAACCAAGCGGTGGCCGTGGAGGACCTGGCGGTGAACGGGCTCGCCCGCACACGCCTCGCCAAATCCGTGCACGACGCGGGCTGGGCATCGTTCCTCGCCATGCTGGAGTACAAAGCCGCCCTGTGCGGGCGGGTCTTCATCCGGATCGGCCGCTTCGAGCCGACCAGCCAGGTCTGCTCCGCCTGCGGTACCAAAGACGGTCCCAAACCCCTGCACATCCGTCTCTGGCAGTGCCAGGGGTGCGGGGCCGTCCTGGACCGGGATATCAACGCGGCGGTCAACGTCGCACTGACCGCCGGACTGGCGGTGTCAGCCTGTCGAGGCAGGTAGGACCGGGATCCCTGATCCCGGCACAGCGCGAAGAAGCAGGAACCCACCGAGACGGTCAACCGACCGTGGCAGGGATCCCCGCCCGCCAGGGCGGGGAGCGGAAAGTCAATTCACCGAGGACTTCGAGCAGCAGCAGCCCGTAGTCCGGCAGGTTAGTCCACGGTGCCGGCACGTCTCAGACCGCGATGCGCTCGAAGACCGCGGCGAGGCCCTGGCCACCGCCGATGCACATGGTCTCCAGGCCGTAGCGGGCCTCGCGGCGGTGCAGTTCCCTGCTGAGCGTGGCGAGGATGCGGGCGCCGGTGGCGCCGACGGGGTGGCCCAGCGAAACGCCGGAGCCGTTCACGTTGATCCGCTCCTCGTGGTCCTTCTCGCCGAGGCCCAGTTCGCGGGTGCAGGCCAGCACCTGGGCGGCGAAGGCCTCGTTCAGCTCGATCAGGTCGAGGTCGGCGAGGGTGAGCCCGGCGCGGGCCAGCGCGGTGCGGGTGGCGGGGACGGGGCCGATTCCCATGGTGTCGGCGGGCACGCCCGCGCGAGCGAACGAGACCAGCCGGACCAGCGGGGTGAGCCCCAGGCGCTCCGCGGTCGCGGCGCCGGTCACCAGGCAGGCGGCCGCCGCGTCGTTCTGGCCGCTGGCGTTGCCGGCGGTGACTGTGGCCTCCGGGTCGGACTTGCCCAGGATCGGGCGGAGCGCGGCGAGCTGTTCGGCGGTGGTGTCGGGGCGGGGGTGTTCGTCGGCGGTGACCACCGTCTCGCCCTTGCGGTGCTTGACGGTGACGGGGACGGTCTCCGCCTCGTACCGCCCCTCGGCCATGGCGCGGCCGGCGCGCTGCTGCGAGCGCAGGGCGAGGGCGTCCTGGTCGGCTCGGCTGATGCCGTACTCGCGGCGGAGGTTCTCCGCCGTCTCGATCATGCCGCCGGGCACCGGGTGGTTGGCGCCTCCGGCGGTGACACGGCCGCGGGCGAGCGAGTCGTGGAGCTGGAGGCCGGGGCCCTTGATGCCCCAGCGGCCGTCGTGCGTGTAGTACGGGGCGGCGCTCATCACGTCGACGCCGCCGGCGATCACCACGTCGCTGAACCCGGCCCTGATCTGCATCGCCGCGTCGAGGACGGCCTGGAGGCCGGAGCCGCAGCGGCGGTCGGTCTGGAGGCCGGTGACGGACAGCGGGAGCCCCGCGTCCAGGGCGGCGACCCGGCCGATGGCGGGGGCGTCGGAGGACGGGTAGGCATGCCCGAGGATCACCTCGTCGACCCGGTCCGGATCGATCCCCGTGCGGGCGACGACCTCGGCGATGACGCGCGCGGCGAGGGCGGCCGGCGTCTGCCCGGCGAACGCTCCGCCGAAGCGGCCGATGGGGGTGCGCAGCGGTTCGCAGATCACGACGTCGTTCTGGTCGGGCACAGCGGGACCTTTCCGGGAGCGGGACAAGGGTGTGCCATGACCATCGCACTCGCCGACTGAGTCGGTCCAATATCCAGTTTCCCCTGATTCAAGACGCCGTGCGTCTCAATCAGTCCCGCACGGGGTCGTGCGAGGGAGTGGGCAGCGCGTCCTCGGCGACGGCGAGCACCGCGCGCAGGGCGGCCGAGGGATTGTCGGCCCGCCAGGCCAGCGCCGCCTGCCGCCGGATCGGAGGCCCGGCAAGGGGCCGGTAGACGAGGCCGCTCTGCTGGATGTGCTGGACGGAGGTGACGGTCAGGGTCACCCCGACACCCGCGGCGACCAGTGCCAGGATCGTGTACGAGTCGGGGGCCTCCTGCACCACCCGCGGGTTGAACCCGGCGGCCTCGCAGGCCCCGACCATGGCGTCCCGCACGGTGGAGCCGGTGTTCGCGGGGAACGAGACGAACGGCTCCCCGGCCAGCACCTCGATCGGAACGCTTTCGTGGGCTGCGAGCGGATGGTCGGAGGGCAGCGCGCATACCAGCTCCTCCTCGTCGATCACCCGGAAGGTCACGCCCGGCTGTGTCACCGGCAGTCGTACGAAGCCCAGGTCGAGCGAACCGTCCGCGACCCGGGCGAGCGCGACGTTGGCGTACGTCTGGCCCGTCATCGCGAGTTCGATCGCGGGGTGGGCGGCGCGCACAGCCCGGGTCAGCCGGGGCAGCGTCTCGTGGCTGGAGGCTCCCGCGAAGCCGATGGTGACCCGCCCGTACTCGCCGCGGCCCGCGGCCTTCGCGGCCCGTACGGCGGTGTCCAGGTCGTCGATCACGGTCCGCACCGGCTGGAGGAACGACTCCCCCGCGCTGGTCAGCCGCACCGAGCGGGTGTTGCGCTCGAAGAGCTGGACCCCCAGCTCCTTCTCCAGCTGACGGATCTGCTGGCTCAGCGGCGGCTGAGCCATCTGCAACCGCTTGGCGGCCCGGCCGAAGTGCAGCTCCTCGGCCACGGCCAGGAACGCGGACAGATGACGCAGTTCCATGCCGGCCCCTTCCTCAGCACCCATTGATTAGTCGGACGTCTTGATCCGAGCTTAATCCGGTATTGGACAGCGATCAATGAACGCTGACACCGTGGTGCGACGCGCGCGCCCGCACAGGCAGAGGAGCACCGTGTCCACGACGGACGGGAAAGACAAGACCATGTCGATGCAGGCGGCGATCGCCGCCTTCGTCCATGACGGCGCCACCGTCTGCCTCGAAGGCTTCACCCATCTCATCCCGACCGCCGCCGGCCACGAGATCATCCGCCAGGGCCGCCGCGACCTCACCGTCGTACGGATGACCGCGGACATCGTCGTGGACCAGATGATCGCCGCGGGCTGTGTGACGCGGCTGGTCTCCTCCTTCGTGGGCAACTCCTCGGCCGGTTCGCTCGGTGAGCTCCGCCGCCGGGTGGAGAACGCGGACCCGGCGGCCCTGGCCTTCGAGGAGTACAGCCACTACGGGATGATCTGCCGCTATCTCGCCGGGTCGCAGCGGCTGCCGTTCTACCCGCTGCGCTCCTACGGCGGAAGCGATCTGCCGTCCGTCAACAGCGATCTGCGCAAGGTGACTTCGCCGTATCCCGGCCCGGACGGCGAACCCGAGCAGATCTACGTCGTCCCGCCCGTCAACCCGGACGTGACGATCATCCACGCCCAGCGCGCCGACCGCCGGGGCAACACCCAGATATGGGGGCTGACGGGTGTCCAGGCCGAGGCGGTGTACGCGGCGGACAAGGCGATCGTCGTCGTGGAGGAGATCGTCGACGACGAGGTGATCCGCTCCGACCCCAACCGCACGCTCGTCCCCGCGCACGCCGTCGACGCGGTGGTCTGCTGCCCGCGCGGTGCGCACCCCTCGTTCGCGCAGGGCTACTACGACCGGGACAACGCCTTCTACCGGGCCTGGTCACACATCAGCAAGAACCCGCGGCGGCTCCAGGACTGGCTGGACGAGTGGGTGCGCGGCACGGCGGACCACGCGGAGTACGTCGAGAAGCTCGGCGAGGAGTTCTGGTCGGGGCTCGCCGTCGGCGAGGCGCTCAGCGAACCGGTGAACTACGGGCGCCGGCTGTGAGCGCCTCCGGAGGAACCGCTGCCACGGGACACGAGAAGGAACGGGCCATGACCCTCACCCCGCCGGAAACCGTCACCTCCTCCGAACTGCTCTCCGTCGTCGCCTCCCGCGAACTGGCCGGTCGCCGCACCGTGTTCGCCGGGATCGGCCTGCCGACCCTCGCCACCGAACTGGCCCATCTGACGGTCGCCCCCGACATCGAGGTGGTGTACGAGTCCGGGGTCTGCGGCGCCCACCCCTCGCACCTGCCGGAGACCATCGCCGACGCGGTCCTGATCACGGGGGCGGAGGCCGTGATCTCGATGCCGATGCTCTTCGGCTGTGTACTGCAGGGCGGCCACATCGACGTCGGCTTCCTCGGCGCCGCGCAGATCGACCGCTGGGGCAACCTCAACACCTCGGTGATCGGCGACTGGGACAGCCCGTCCGTCCGGCTGCCCGGCTCGGGCGGCGGCGTGGAGGTGATGGCCAACTCCCGCGAGGTCTTCGTGGTGCTGCGCCGTCACCACCCGCGCTCCTTCCCGGCGGAGCTCGACTTCTGCACCACCCCCGGCCCCGACCGCGCGCTCGCCGAGGGCATCCGCCCGCTCGGCGCCGGCGTCACCCGGGTCATCACCGAACTGGGCATCATGGCTCGCGCGGGCGTGGGCGAGGAGCTTCGGCTGGTCGCCGTCCAGCCGGGGGTCACCGTGGAGCAGGTCCGGGCCGCGACCGGCTGGAACCTGCGGGTCGCCGACACGGTCGACGAGGTGCCGCCCCCGACCGGGGCGGAGTTGCGGCTGCTGCGCAAGGATGTCGACCCGGACCGCGTGTACCTCCGCTGACCCGGACCGCGTGTATCTGCGCTGCCCCCGCACCACCCGCTGCCTGCCACCCGGCCCATCGAGAGGACCATGACCACCATGCGCATCAGGATCGTCGGCGCCGGAGCCATGGGCCGCGGCATCGCCCAGTGGGCGGCCACGGCCGGACATACCGTCGAGCTGTGCGACGTACGGCCGGAGGCGGTGTCGGAAGCGGCCGGCTTCGTACGGTCCATGCTCGAACGAGCCGTGCAGAAGGGCCGGATGTCCGCCTCGGACGCCGCCGGGGCACTGGATCGGCTGATTCCGCTGGACGACCCGTGGGCCGACGGCCCGGACGTCGAGCTGGTCGTCGAGGCCGTACGGGAGGACCTGGCCACCAAGACGGAGGTCTTCGGCCGGCTGGAGCAGGCGCTGCCCGCATCGGCCGTCTTCGCGACCAACACCTCATCGCTGTCGGTGACCCGGATCGCCGCCACCCTGAAGGACCCGACGCGGCTGGCCGGACTGCACTTCTTCAACCCGGTCCCGCTGATGCGGATCGTCGAGGTCGTACCGGGTGCTGCCACGCGCCCGGAGATCCCGCCGCTGCTGACCGCGCTCGTGGAGAGCTGCGGGCACCGCGCGGTCACGGTCGCCGACACCCCCGGCTTCCTCGTCAACCACGCCGGGCGCGGACTGGTGACGGAGGCGCTCGCGCTGCTGGAGGAGACGGTCGCCGACCCGGCGGGCATCGACCGCATCGCACGGGACGTCCTGGGCCTGCGCATGGGCCCGTTCGAGCTGATGGACCTCACAGGGCTTGATGTGACGGCCGCCGTCATCGACTCGATCTGGGAGGGCTTCCGCCACGAGGACCGGCTCCGCCCCTCGTATCTGACCCCGAACCGGGTGGCGGCCGGGCTGCACGGGCGCAAGACGGGACGCGGCTGGTTCGCGTACGGCTCCGAGGCGGCCGCGCCCGTGCCGGAGGCGCCGGTCACCGGGGACCCGGACCGGCCGGTGCACGTCGTCGCCGCGTCCCCGGACGGGGAGGCGGACGCTGCCGCGCTGCGCGAGGCGCTGACCGCAGCGGGCGCCACCGTCGAGACAGGCACGGAACCATCCGGCGAGGCCCTGGTGCTGGTTCCCGTCTGGGGCACCACGGTCGCCTCCGTGGTGGCCACGCACGGGCTGCCCGCAGGGCGCACCTTCGGGGTGGACCCGTTGCCGGCGGCCGCGCGCCGCCGGGTGCTGGCCGTGACCCCGGCCGCGGAGCCTGCGGCTGCGCGGGACGCGTGCGCGGTGCTGGCGCGGGCCTCGGACGGCGGCGAGCCGTTCGCGGTATCGGTGGTGCGGGACACGGCGGGCTCGGTCGCACAGCGGCTGCTCGCGTCGATCGTGTCGGTCGCGGCGTCGATCGCGGAACGTGCGCTCGCGACTCCGGCCGACATCGATGTGGCGGTGACGACCGGTCTCGGTTACCCGGTGGGCCCGCTGGCCTGGGGCGACCGGGTCGGGGCGGCCCGGATGCTGGAGCTGCACCGGGCGCTGCACCGGGCGACGGGCGACCCGCGCCACCGCCCGACCCGCTGGGTCACCGAACGCGCGGCGCTCGGCCTGGCGCTGACGGACCCGGGGACGTCGCCGGCGGACTGCGTGGGCGGCGAGGGAGCCGGCGCCGGGTGAGTGGCGCCGTGTGAGTGGGGCCGGGTGCCCTGACCGATTCGTTCAAGACCGGGCGCCGGCCCACGGCCTACGGTCGGTCCATGACTCCACGACTCGACGCGATCGGCATCACCACCGCGGATCTGGCCGCATCGCTCGCCTTCTACCGCCGGCTCGGCCTCGACATCCCCGCCGGTGCGGAATCCGCACCCCATGTCGAAGTGATGCTCCCGGGCGGGCAGCGACTGCTGTGGGACACAGAGGACGTCGTCCGCTCCTTCGACCCCGCGTGGGCCGCGGCGAACGGCGGGGAACGGCTCGGCCTCGCCTTCCTCTGCGACAACCCGGCCGAGGTGGACTCCGTCTTCGCCGATCTGACCGGTGCCGGATACCGGGGCCATCTGAAGCCGTGGGACGCGGTGTGGGGGCAGCGGTACGCCGTGGTCCTCGATCCGGACGGCTGTGCGGTGTCGCTGTTCGCCGCCGCGTCCTGAAGCGGATCAGACGGGCGCGGCGTCGGCCCCGATGAAGTCGATCAGGTCCTGGTTGAGCTGATCGGCGTGGGTGATGAAGAGCCCGTGTCCCGCCCCCGGGTACTCCTTGTACACGTTGTCCGGCACCAGTTCTGCCATCCGCCGGCCGCAGAGGTGGACGGGCGCGGAGGCGTCCGCGTCACCGTGGATGATCAGGGCCGGTACCGGGAGCACGGCGGACTCCTTGCGCAGGTCGGTGGAGGCGCCGATCCTGACCGCCTCGACGGCCGCCTCGGCCGAGCAGTCGAGGCGCGTCCGCAGCGTCCACTCCGTCATCTCGGAGGAGACCTTGTTGCCCAGGTGCGTCGCGAAGAACGCGTGCGTATTCTGGGCCATCCCCGCGGTCGGTCCTTCGTCCGGTCCGCCATGTCCGCTTCGAGGAGGCTCGGGTCGCCCCCGACGCACCGCAGGCCCTGCTCGGACAGCGGGAGCATCTCGAACTCCCACGCGCTGCCGTTGAGCCAGGCCCCGTCACGAAGACCACCGGCCTGCCCTGTCCCCGGCGGTGCAGAACAGACTCGTTCCGCCCGATCCCTCGAAGTACGGCATGGCAAGCCCCCCCCCATGACGCGGGTCGTTGGGTGCTCGCCCGGTCTCGTACGGCGGCGATCAACGTGTCGATCACGCCTGAGGTAACGGCCGGAGCGGACGGGGACGGGCACGCCGCCTCGACAGGCGGCGTCTCGGTCGGGCCCGTACAGGGGCGGCAGTCGGTCGATCTTGTCGGCGGGCACCGGCACTGCAGCGGGACGCCCGCCGCGTCCCGACCGTGATCTGCCCGGCGGACGGCCACGCGTACAACCATTGACCTGCACGGTCGTCACGGGAACGAGCTACCAGGACTTTCGGCCTCCGCGTCGAGCGTGCGTGGTGGAGGACGCGACAGGGCGAAGTACTCGGTCAGGGTGGTGCCGCCCAGCTCGCGCATCTCCCGCGCGAGGTGCGCCTGGTCGGCGCAGCCCGCCAGGAGCGCGGCCTCGGCGTACGGCGTCCCGGACCGTGCGAGCGCCAGCGCCCGTTGCAGTCGCAGTACCCGGGCGAGCGTCTTGGGGCCGTATCCGAAGGCGGCCAGCGAGCGGCGGTGCAGTTGCCGGGCGCCGAGGCCGACCGCCTGTGCCGTCTGCGCGACGGTGCGGCCGCTGTCCAGTTGCGCGGCGACCGACCGCATGGCCGGGTCCGGTGTCCGCTGCCCGGCGGACGGCGATGTCCTCCAGCGCGGCAGCCGGATCGGCGGCGCCGGCGACCCGCTCGGTGAGCTCCCTGACCAGGGCCTCGGGCCACAGGTCGGCCAGGCCGATGCGGCGGTCCCGCAGTTCGTGCGCCGGTACGCCCAGCAGGGCGGGCGCCGTGCCGGGGGCGAAGCGGATGCCGGCGTAGCTGCCGCCGTCCGCACCGGACGGGGCTTCCGCATGGGTGTCCGGGCCTGCGACGAGGAGCCGGCCGCCGACCCAGAGCAGGTCCATGCAGCCGTCGGGCAGCACGGGATGGACCGATCCCCGCGGCACGGTCAGGGTCCAGACCTTCGCACCGTCCACCCGCGACGCGCGCTCTTCGTACCTGTCGCCCATGGCACCAGTCTCGTCCGCCGACGGAGAACGGGCGGAATCAGCATCCCGAGGCGCCGTCGGCCCCGGGCGCCCCCGCCCGTCGCCTCGCGGGCCGGGCCGCCCTCACTCGCCGTGCGGCTGCGGCTTGTCCGTCTCCTTCTCGCGGCTCGGCTGCAGCCGGGACTTCACGTCGTCCGGCGGCAGGAACCGCGACCACCGTTCCGGGAACTCGGACGGCATGTACGGGCTGTCCCCGTCGTCGCCGTCCCCATCGTCGTCGTACGGGACGCCGTACCGGCTCTCCGCCTGGGTGCGGGCCACGAACTCGGCCGCCTGGACCACACGCACCCGGTCGTTGGCGGCACGGGCCGCCGCCGTCGCCACCGACGGCCACACCCGGTCGATGGCCGCGTTGACGGCGGCACCCACCAGTACCGCGAACGCGGAGATGCCGATCCAGAGCAGTACCGCGATCGGGGCGGCCAGGGAGCCGTAGATCGTGGGCCCCTCGACCGTACTGGTGAGGTAGATCCGCAGCAGGAAGCTGCCGACCACCCACATCGCCAGCGCCATCAGGGCGCCCGGCATGTCCTCTATCCACGGCGAGCGGACGGGGACGGACACGTGGTAGAGCGTGGTCAGGAAGGCGATGGACAGCAGTATCACCAGCGGCCAGTACAGGACGCTTATGACCTCGGTGCCCCAGGGGATGAACTCCACGACCCGGTCGGGGCCCACCACCAGCAGCGGCAGCACGACCGCGCCCAGCAGCAGCGCCACCACGTACAGCAGGAAGGCGAGCATCCGGGTCTTGACGATGCCGCGCTGGCCGTCGAGCCCGTACATCACCGTGATGGTGTCGATGAAGACGTTGACCGCGCGGGAACCGGACCAGAGCGCGATCGCGAAGCCGATGGAGATGACGTCGGGCCGGGCCCCGGTGGTGACGTCCGCCAGCAGCGGTTTGGCGAAGTCGTTGACGCCGCGCTCGGAGAGCACCGTGTGCGCGGCGCTGAGGATGTTGCGCTCGATGGAGGCGACCGTGGCGGTGCTGGTCCACTCGTCGACGTAACCGAGCAGGCCGATCAACCCGAGGAGCAGCGGTGGCAGGGACAGCAGGGTGAAGAACGCCGCCTCGGCGGCGAGTCCCAGAATGCGGTACTCCATGCACGAGTTGACGGTGTCCTTCAGCAACTGCCAGGCCAGTTGCCGCTTGGACACGTTGCGATAGAGCACTCTGGCCCGGTGGAGCCGGCCCGGTGGCCGCTCGGGTGTTTCGTTTGCTGCCTGCACGTCCTTACCGTATCGGCATGGCAGCCACCACCCACACAGTGTCCAACCAGGCCCCTCCCCTCCTCGGCTACGACGTATTCGGCGCGGACCGGGCGCTCACCGAAGCCGTGGAGCGGCACCTCCCGGCCGACCTGCTCGACGACGCGCGCAGCGGGCTCGCCGAACTCGGCCGGTCCGCCGGATCCGCCCAGGCCGCGGAGTGGGGCGTGCAGGCCAACGAGAATCCACCGAGGCTGCGCACCCATGACCGGTACGGGAATCGCATCGACGAGGTGGAGTTCCACCCGGCCTGGCACCGACTGCTCGGCCATGCCGTCACAGCCGGTCTGACCGACGCCTGGGACCGGCCGGGCGGGCATGTGCGCCGGACCGCCGGCTTCCTGGTGTGGACGCAGGCCGAGGCAGGCCACGGCTGCCCGCTCTCGATGACGCACGCGGCGGTACCCGCGCTGCGGACCGATCCGGCGGTCGCCGCCGAGTGGGAGCCGCTGCTGACCTCACGTGTGTACGAGGAGGAGCTGCTTCCGGCCGGGCAGAAGACCGGGGCGCTCCTCGGGATGGGCATGACGGAGAAGCAGGGCGGCACGGACGTGCGGTCCAACACGACGCGCGCCGAGCCGCTCGCGGCCGAGGGGGAGTATCTGCTCACCGGGCACAAGTGGTTCTGCTCGGCGCCGATGTCCGACGGGTTCCTGGTCCTTGCGCAGGCCCCCGGCGGACTGACGTGCTTCCTGCTGCCCCGGATGCTGGCGGACGGCACGCGCAACGTGTTCGCGATCCAGCGGCTGAAGGACAAGCTGGGCAACCGGTCCAACGCCTCGGCCGAGGTCGAGTTCGACGGTACGTGGGCGCGCCGGGTCGGTGAGGAGGGGCGCGGGGTGCGCACCATCATCGACATGGTGGCGGCGACCCGGCTGGACTGTGTGACCGGCTCGGCGGCGCTGATGCGGCAGGCGGTGGCGCAGGCGGTCCACCACGCCACGTACCGCAGCGCGTTCGGCGGGGTGCTGGTCGACAAGCCGCTGATGCGCAATGTGCTGGCCGATCTGGCGCTGGAGTCGGAGGCCGCGACGGTGCTGGCGATGCGGCTCGCGGCCGCCTACGACGCCGGGACGGAGAGCGAGGCGGCGTTCCTGCGGATCGCGGTGCCCGCGGCGAAGTACTGGGTGACGAAGCGGTGCACGCCGCTGGTGGCCGAGGCACTGGAATGCCTGGGCGGCAACGGCTATGTGGAGGAGTCGGGGATGCCGCGGCTGCTGCGCGAGGCGCCGCTCAACTCGATCTGGGAGGGCTCGGGGAACGTCCAGGCGCTGGATGTGCTGCGGGCCCTGCAACGGGAGCCGCTGGCGCTCAACGCGTTCCTCTCGGAGGTCGGGCGGGCGCGGGGCGCCGACCACCGTCTCGACCGGGCGATCAAGGACCTGCTGACCGAGCTCGCCGATCTGCACGGGATCGAGGCGCGGGCCCGCCGGCTCGTGGAGCGGATGGCGCTGGTGCTGCAGGGTTCGCTGCTGGTGCGCTGGGCTCCGCCGGAGGTCGCCGACGCGTTCTGCGCGTCACGGCTTGGCGGGGAGTGGGGTTCGGCCTTCGGGACCCTGCCGCACACCCTGGACCTGGCGTCGGTCGTCGAGCGGGCCCGGCCCGTGGAGCGTTGACCCGTGCGGGGCCAGCAACAGGGGGTGGTGCTGCGCCGACACGGCACCACCCCCCATGCTGTGCACACCGCACTTCGATGCCGAAACCTCTCCGTGCGGTGTTCCGTCACTCTTGTACGGTCGAAGGGCCGCCGCCAGAGTTGCAGAGGGTTGCAACCATTGTGTGGAGTTGCGACACCGGGCCCCCTGAAGCGGCAGGATAGGCGCCGTGGCCCTTGGCACGGTCCTGGTACTGGCACTGGCACCTGAGGGGGATCCGACGTGGAGACAAGTCCTGCCGACGTGATGCGGCCGGCTGCGCAGGGATCCGGCCCGTCCATGCGCCTGCTCCACCGGGCCCGGGAGGCACGGATGGCGGGGCAACGGATGCCGGTCCGGCCGCGTGCGGAGATCGGGGCCTCCTGGGACCGGGTACTGCGCAGCGGCATCGATCCGGAGCAGTCCACCCGGAGCGTGCTGCTGGAGCTGGAGGAGATCGAGCACCGGCGCCGCAGTTCTGTGCTGGGCGAGGTGATGCCGCTCCTCAGTGAGGGTCTGGTGAGCATCACGGACACCTCGCAGCAGATCATGGTGGTCACCGATGTGGAGGGCCGGGTGCTGTGGCGCCAGGGCAACACGGGGATCCTGCGCCGGGCCGACGACATCTGTCTGGCCGAGGGCGCGGCCTGGTCGGAGGAGATCACCGGCACCAACGCGATCGGGACCGCGCTCGCCTCGCGTGCGCCCGTGCAGGTCCACTCCGCGGAGCACTTCGTGCGCAGTCTGCACGGGTGGACGTGCGCGGCGGCCCCGGTGCGCGATCCGCGCGACGGCCGGCTGATGGGGATCGTCGACATCAGCGGTCCGGCGAACACCTTCCACCCCACGACGCTCGCTCTGGTCGGTTCGGTGGCCCGGCTGGCCGAGAGCGAGATCAGGACCCGGCACCTGCAGTCGATCGACCGCCTGCGTGCGGTGGCGGCGCCCATGCTGTGCCGGCTGGGAGGCCGGGCGCTCGCGGTGGACGGCAACGGCTGGCTGGCCGCGGTCACGGGGATGCCGCCGGTGGACCGGCTGCCGCTGCCGAAGTCCGTGCAGCCGGGGCGGGTGTGGCTGCCCTCGCTCGGGATGTGCCGGGTGGAGCCGCTGCCGGGCGGCTGGCTGGTGCAGGTGGCGGACGGGGCGATGGACAGCCCGCCGCGCCGGGTCGTGCTGGATCTGAGCATGCCGGGCGGCCTCGCGGTGAATGTGGTGAGCCCGGTGGGCACGTGGACGCAGCGGCTCTCCCCGCGCCACGCCGAGCTGCTGTACGCGCTGGCCCTGCACCCCGAGGGACGTACGGCGTCCGAGCTGGCGGAGGACCTCTTCGGTGACGCGACCAGGACGGTGACGGTCCGGGCCGAGATCTCGCGGCTGCGGCGCCATCTCGCGGAGGTGCTGGCGCACCGCCCGTACCGCTTCGGCGAGGGGGTCGAGGTGGAGGTGATCGGTCCGGAGCACCCGGGCGATCTGCTGCCGCGGTCGAAGGCGCCGGTGGTGGTGGCGGCCCGCAACGCCCCCTGAACCCTGTTCCCGCAGGTCCGGGGCGCCTCGATGCGGGTACCGGCTTGGGATGGGGCGAGGGGGCATGGTTCTCTGGCAGTCATGAGCAACCCCGCGCGTCCATCCGACCCCGCCCTCGCCGAGGTGACCATCTGGTCCCTGGAGCAGACCTCCCCCGACGACCTGCAGCCCTCGGCCGTGCCGGGGCCCGACGTACGGATCGTCCGGTCCGAGGTGCCGCTGCCCGAGTTCAGCCGGTTCCTCTACACGGCGGTCGGCGGCGACATCCAGTGGACGGACCGGCTGTCGATGACGTACGCCGAGTGGCAGGAGGTCCTGGACCGGCCGGGCGCGGAGACCTGGGTGGCGTACGTGAACGGGACGCCGGCCGGGTACGTGGAGCTGGACCCGCAGGACGACGGTGTCGTCGAGATCATGTACTTCGGCCTTCTGCCGGCCTTCCGCGGACGCCGGATCGGCGGGCATCTGCTCTCGTACGGGGTCGCCCGCGCCTGGGACCTGGCGGGGCGGTGGCCGGAGCGGCCCGCGACGAAGCGGGTGTGGGTGCACACCTGCTCCAAGGACGGGCCGCACGCGATGGGCAACTATCAGCGTCGGGGCTTCCGGCTGTTCGCTACCCGGACGGAGCTGGAGCCCGAGGTCGTCACCCCGGGTCCGTGGCCGGATTCGGGCCGGCCGTCGCTTCCCTAGCCTTCCCCTGTAAGAAATGCACACGGTTGTCCGGTTTTCCGGCCGACAGGCGCCCGTCACTCACGTGACGGGCGCCACAACGTCCCACCTGCCGGGACAGTCTCGTCCACATCATGGATAGTGGTGGACTGCTCCGAGACCCGCGTGACACGCTTCCGCCATGCCTGGAACTGGAATTGCCTTGGTGAGTCGACGCCACGTCGACCTCGGCCGCATGTCCAGCGCCATCTGTCCGGCGGGCTGAGAGTCCCAGCACCGCCGCGATCACCCTTTCTCTGCAAACCCTGCGCACCGCCGCGCCCAGACGCGAGTGTGCAGTTCAGAGCCGCCCTCCTGCAGTCCCGAAGGACGTACTGTCATGGCCGCTACCCCGGAACAGCCCGCGCCCGCCGCGCCCCGCCGCAAAGCGGGACGCCACCGTGGCGAAGGTCAGTGGGCCCTGGGGCACTACACCCCGCTGAACGGCAATGAGCAGTTCAAGAAGGACGACGACAGTCTCAACGTGCGGACACGCATTGAGACGATCTACTCCAAGCGTGGGTTCGACTCGATCGACCCCAACGACCTTCGCGGACGCATGCGCTGGTGGGGCCTGTACACGCAGCGGCGGGCCGGTATCGACGGCGGCAAGACAGCGGTGCTGGAGCCCGAGGAGCTCGAGGACAAGTACTTCATGATGCGGGTCCGCATCGACGGCGGAAGGCTGACCACCGCTCAGCTGCGCGTCATCGGTGAGATCTCCGAGGAGTACGCCCGCGGCAGCGCGGACATCACCGACCGGCAGAACGTCCAGTTGCACTGGATCCGCATCGAGGACGTCCCGGCGATCTGGGAGAAGCTGGAGGCCGTCGGCCTCTCCACCACCGAGGCGTGCGGTGACTGCCCCCGCACGATGATCGGTTCACCGGTGGCCGGCATCGCCGCCGACGAGATCATCGACGGCACCCCGGCCCTGGACGAGATCCACGAGCGCTACATCGGCAATCCGGAGTTCTCCAACCTGCCGCGCAAGTTCAAGACCGCCATCTCCGGCTCCCCGGTGCAGGACGTGGTGCACGAGATCAACGACATCGCGTTCGTCGGCGTCGAGCACCCCGAGCACGGCCCCGGCTTCGACCTCTGGGTCGGCGGCGGTCTCTCCACCAACCCGCGACTGGCCGAACGCCTCGGTGCCTGGGTGCCGTTGGACGAGGTCGCGGACGTGTGGGCCGGTGTCGTGGGGATCTTCCGCGACTACGGCTACCGCCGGCTCCGCAACCGCGCCCGGCTGAAGTTCCTGGTCGCCGACTGGGGCGTCGCCAAGTTCCGCCAGGTACTGGAGGACGAGTACCTCAAGCGTCCGCTGCTGGACGGCCCCGCGCCCGCGGAGCCCAGCAGCCGGTGGCGCGACCACATCGGTGTCCACCCGCAGCAGGACGGCCGTTCCTACGTCGGTTTCGCGCCGCGCGTCGGACGGGTCGACGGGTCCACCCTCGCCAAGGTCGCCGATCTCGCGGAGGCGCACGGTTCCGGCCGGGTGCGTACCACCGTCGAGCAGAAGATGATCATCCTCGATGTGGAACAGGACCGGGTCGAGTCCCTGTCAGCCGGTCTCGAGGCACTCGGCTTCCAGGTGAAGCCGTCCACGTTCCGCCGCGGCACGATGGCCTGCACCGGCATCGAGTACTGCAAGCTGGCCATCGTCGAGACCAAGGCGCGCGGCGCCGCGCTCATCGACGAACTGGAGCGCCGCCTCCCGGAGTTCGACGAGCCGCTCACCATCAACATCAACGGCTGCCCCAACGCCTGCGCCCGCATCCAGACCGCGGACATCGGCCTCAAGGGCCAGCTCATGCTGGACGGCGAGGGCAACCAGGTGGAGGGCTACCAGGTGCACCTGGGCGGCGCGCTCGGCCTGGAGGCCGGCTTCGGCCGCAAGGTCCGCGGCCTGAAGGTCACCTCGGCCGAACTGCCCGACTACGTCGAGCGGGTGCTCGGGAACTTCCAGAAGGAGCGCGAGGAAGACGAGCGCTTCGCGACCTGGGCGGCCCGGGCCAGTGCGGAGTCCCTGTCATGAGCGGGCGGGCGGCACCGTTCCACTGCCCCTACTGCGGCGACGAGGACCTGCGCCCGCACGAGGCGGGGCACGGGGCCTGGGAATGCGCCTCCTGCAACCGGGCGTTCCAGCTGAAGTTCCTGGGCCTGCTGGCCCGGGGACTGGAGCGCAACAACGGTGAAGGGGACGGGATATGACGGACACCCTGCAGAGCGAGGAGCTCTCCGCGGCCGAGCTCAAGGACCTGGCCGAGCGCGCGGGCCTGGAGCTGGAGGACGCCTCCGCACTGGAGATCCTCCAGTGGGCCACCCGGACGTTCGGCCCGCGGTTCTGCGTGACGTCGTCGATGGAGGACGCGGTCGTCGCGCACCTCGCCTCCCGCGCGCTGCCCGGGGTGGGCGTGGTCTTCCTCGACACGGGCTACCACTTCCCCGAGACCATCGGCACGCGGGACGCGGTGGAGGCGGTGATGGACGTCAACGTCATCACGCTGACCCCGCGGCAGACCGTGGCCGAGCAGGACGCCGAGTACGGGCCGAAGCTGCACGACCGCGACCCGGACCTCTGCTGCAAGCTGCGCAAGGTCAAGCCGCTGGAGGAGGGCCTGACCTCGTACGCGGCCTGGGCGACCGGGCTGCGCCGCGACGAGTCCCCCACCCGGGCGAACACCCCGGTGGTCGGCTGGGACGAGAAGCGGCAGAAGGTCAAGGTCTCGCCGATCGCCCGCTGGACCCAGGACGACGTCGACGCGTACGTCGCCGAGCACGGGGTGCTCACCAACCCGCTGCTGATGGACGGTTACGCCTCCGTGGGCTGCGCCCCCTGCACCCGCCGGGTGCTGGAGGGCGAGGACGCACGGGCCGGACGCTGGGCCGGGCGCGGCAAGACCGAATGCGGGCTGCACGACTGATGACGACTGATCAGGAGACTTCGATGAGCGTGACGGAGACGGGAGCCACCGTCTGGCTGACCGGTCTGCCGAGCGCGGGCAAGACCACCATCGCGTACGAACTCGCCGGGCGGCTGCGCGGCGAGGGCCACCGGGTGGAGGTGCTCGACGGTGACGAGATCCGCGAGTTCCTCTCCGCGGGCCTCGGCTTCACCCGCGAGGACCGCCACACCAACGTCCAGCGGATCGGCTTCGTCGCCGGACTCCTGGCGGCCAACGGCGTGAAGGTGCTGGTCCCGGTCATCGCCCCGTACGCGGACAGCCGTGACGCGGTCCGCAAGCGGCACCAGGCCGAGGGCACCGCCTATCTGGAGGTGCACGTCGCCACTCCGGTCGAGGTGTGCTCGGTACGTGATGTGAAGGGGCTCTACGCCAAGCAGGCGGCGGGCGAGATCAGCGGGCTGACCGGGGTGGACGACCCCTACGAGGCGCCCGAGTCGCCCGATCTGCGGATCGAGTCGCACCAGCAGACCGTGCAGGAGTCCGCGGCGGAGCTGTACGCGCTGCTGAGCGAGAGGGGTGCAGCGTGACGACCGTCGCGACTGTGTCGGAAGGCACCGCCAACCCGTACGCACTCAGCCACCTGGACTCCCTGGAGTCCGAGGCGGTGCACATCTTCCGCGAGGTGGCGGGAGAGTTCGAGCGGCCGGTGATCCTGTTCTCCGGCGGCAAGGACTCGATCCTGATGCTGCACCTGGCACTCAAGGCGTTCGCGCCCGCGCCGGTGCCGTTCACGCTGCTGCACGTGGACACCGGGCACAACTTCCCCGAGGTCCTGGAGTACCGCGACCGCACGGTCGCCGAACACGGGCTGCGCCTGCACGTCGCCTCCGTCCAGGAGTACATCGACGCCGGGAAACTCCGCGAGCGCCCCGACGGCACCCGCAACCCGCTGCAGACCGTGCCGCTGACCGAGGCGATCCAGCAGCACCGCTTCGACGCCGTGTTCGGCGGCGGCCGCCGCGACGAGGAGAAGGCGCGCGCCAAGGAGCGGGTCTTCTCACTGCGTGACGAGTTCTCCCAGTGGGACCCGCGCCGCCAGCGCCCCGAACTGTGGCAGCTCTACAACGGCCGGCACGCCGCCGGTGAGCACGTCCGGGTCTTCCCGATCTCCAACTGGACCGAGCTCGACGTGTGGCAGTACATCGAGCGCGAGGGCATCGAGCTCCCCCAGATCTACTTCGCCCACGAGCGCGAGGTCTTCAACCGTTCCGGCATGTGGCTGACCGCGGGCGACTGGGGCGGCCCCAAGGAGCACGAGAAGACCGAGACGCGTCAGGTGCGCTACCGCACGGTCGGCGACATGTCCTGCACCGGCGCCGTCGACTCCGACGCCACCACGCTGGACGCCGTGATCACCGAGATCGCCGCCTCCCGGCTCACGGAGCGGGGCGCGACCCGCGCCGACGACAAGATGTCCGAGGCCGCGATGGAAGACCGTAAGCGCGAGGGGTACTTCTAAAATGACCACACCTACCCAGTTGGCCGAGCAGTTGTCGACCACCACCCTGCTGCGGTTCGCCACCGCGGGGTCCGTCGACGACGGCAAGTCCACCCTCGTCGGACGGCTGCTGCACGACTCCAAGTCGGTCCTCACCGACCAGCTGGAGGCGGTCGAGGACGCGTCCCGCAAGCGCGGCCAGGAGGCGCCGGACCTGGCACTGCTGACCGACGGGCTGCGGGCCGAGCGCGAGCAGGGCATCACCATCGATGTCGCCTACCGCTACTTCGCCACCCCCCGGCGCCGGTTCATCCTCGCCGACACCCCGGGCCACGTGCAGTACACCCGCAACATGGTGACGGGCGCCTCCACGGCCGAGCTGGCCGTGGTCCTGGTCGACGCCCGCAACGGTGTGGTGGAGCAGACCCGCCGGCACGCCGCCGTCGCTGCCCTGCTGCGTGTCCCGCACGTGGTGCTGGCCGTGAACAAGATGGACCTGGTCGAGTACGCGGAGCCGGTGTTCGCCGCCATCGCGGAGGAGTTCACCGCCTACGCGGCCTCCCTCGGCGTCCCGGAGATCACCGCCATCCCGATCTCCGCCCTGGCCGGCGACAACGTCGTGGAACCCTCCGCGAACATGGACTGGTACGGCGGCCCGACCGTCCTGGAACACCTGGAGACGGTCCCGGTCAGCCACGACCTCACCGCCTGTCACGCCCGGTTCCCCGTCCAGTACGTGATCCGGCCGCAGACCGCCGAGCTCCCCGACTACCGCGGCTACGCCGGCCAGATCGCCGCCGGTGTGTTCCGGGTCGGCGAGCCCGTCACCGTCCTGCCCTCCGGCCGTACGTCGACGATCGCCGGGATCGATCTGCTCGGCGACAGTGTGGACATCGCCTGGGCCCCCCAGTCGGTCACCCTGCGTCTGACCGACGACATCGACGTCTCGCGCGGCGACCTGATCGCCCCGGCGAACGACTCCCCCGCCGTCACCCAGGACGTCGAGGCGACCGTCTGCCACGTCGCCGACCAGCCGCTCACCGTGGGCCAACGGGTGCTGCTCAAGCACACCACCCGCACGGTCAAGGCGATCGTCAAGGACATCCCGTCCCGGCTGACCCTGGACGACCTGTCGCAGCACCCGGCACCCGGCCGGCTCGTCGCCAACGACATAGGCCGCGTCGTGGTCCGTACCGCCGAGCCGCTCGCGCTCGACGCGTACGCCGACTCGCGCCGCACCGGCTCCTTCCTGCTGATCGACCCGGCCGACGGCACCACGCTCTCGGCCGGAATGGCGGGCGCCTCCTTCGCCGCCGTGGCGCAGCCGGAGACCCCGTCCGACGACGACGCGGAGTGGGACTTCTGATGAGCACCGACGTCTTCTCGACCTTCGCGAAGGAGGGCGGCCGCGTCGGCAGCGGCGCCCTCGGCAGCGGCCAGGGCGGGGTTGCGCGATGTGCGCGTTGACGTACGCGCACTGCCTGCGCGCCCGGCAGCACCAACCGCACCGCCCGCACCGCCAGTTCAGACGAAGACCTGCCGACTTCCCGGCCACCTCCCCGGACTTCCGAGGGACGTGAGCACCGGGCCTCCGAGAGGACAACCTCCCGTGCCTGCCCCTCGTACCCCGCTCCGCCGCAGCATCGCCGCTGCCGCCGCCCTGCCGCTGCTCGCCGTGGTACTCACCGCCTGCGGCTACGGCTCCGACGCGAAGGACGACGACGCCAAGAAGGCGAACGTCGCCGCCGACGGAAAGAAGCTCTCCGCCGACACCGTGCGGATCGGGTACTTCCCGAACCTCACGCACGCCACCGCGCTCGTTGGCGACCAGGAGGGTCTGTTCCAGAAGGAGTTGGGCGGCACCCAGCTGAAGACCTCGACCTTCAACGCGGGTCCGTCCGAGATCGAGGCGCTGAACGCCGACTCGATCGACATCGGATTCATCGGCCCCTCGCCGTCCATCAACGGCTACACGAAGTCCAAGGGCAAGAACCTGCGGATCGTGGGCGGTTCCGCCTCCGGCGGCGTGAAGCTGGTCGTCAACCCGAAGAAGATCAAGACCCTGGACGACCTCAAGGGCAAGAAGATCGCCACCCCGCAGCTCGGCAACACGCAGGACGTGGCCTTCCTCAACTGGATCTCCGAGAAGGGCTGGAAGGTCGACGCCCAGAGCGGCAAGGGCGACGTCTCCGTCGTCCGTACGGACAACAAGGTGACCCCGGACGCCTACAAGTCCGGTTCCATCGACGGCGCCTGGGTCCCCGAGCCGACCGCTTCCAAGCTGGTCGCCGAGGGCGCCAAGGAGCTGCTGAACGAGTCCACGCTGTGGCCCGACGACAAGTTCGTGATCACGAACATCATCGTGTCGCAGAAGTTCCTCAAGGAGCACCCGGACGTCGTCGAGGCGGTGCTGCGCGGCTCGGTGAACACGAACGCCTGGATCAACGCCAACCCGGACAAGGCGAAGGCCTCCGCGAACGCCGCGCTGAAGAAGCTCACCGGCAAGGAACTGCCGGCCGAGGTCATCGACCCGGCCTGGAAGTCGATCCAGATCACCGACGACCCGCTGGCCGCCACGCTCGACGCGCAGGCCGATCACGCGGTCAAGGCCGGTCTTCTGGAGGAGCCCGACCTGGGCGGCATCTACGACCTGAAGCCGCTGAACAAGGTCCTCAAGGCCGCGGGCAAGCCCGAGGTCGCCGACGCCGGTCTCGGCGTCAAGTAACCAGCCGCTCGAAGACCCCAGGAGGTGACGACCATGGCGAACACCCTCACCAAGGCCGAGGACCGTGTCGCGGTCGGGCACGCCGCTCGTCTCGCACATGTCTCGAAGTCCTTCGCCGGACCTACGGGAGCGCAGCTGGTCCTGGACGACATCACGCTCGATGTCGCCCCGGGCGAGTTCGTCACCCTCCTGGGAGCCTCCGGGTGCGGAAAGTCGACGCTGCTCAACCTGGTGGCCGGACTCGACCGCCCGACCGGGGGGACCATCGAGACCCCCGGCGGGCGGCCGGCCCTGATGTTCCAGGAGCACGCCCTGTTCCCGTGGCTGACCGCGGGCAAGAACATCGAACTGGCGCTGCGGCTGCGCGGCGTACCCAAGACGGAACGCCGCGCCGAGGCGGAGCGGCTGCTGGACCTGGTGCGCCTGAGCGGGGCGTACGGCAAGCGGGTGCACGAGCTGTCGGGCGGTATGCGGCAGCGGGTGGCGATGGCCCGCGCGCTCGCCCAGGACAGTCAACTGCTGCTGATGGACGAGCCGTTCGCCGCGCTCGACGCCATCACCCGGGACGTCCTGCACGACGAACTGACCCGGATCTGGCGCGAGACGAACGTGTCGGTCCTCTTCGTCACGCACAACGTGCGCGAGGCGGTACGTCTCGCCGAGCGCGTCGTGCTGCTCTCCTCCCGGCCCGGCCGCATCGCCCGCGAGTGGACGGTCGACATCGAGCAGCCGCGCCGTATCGAGGACACCGCCGTGGCGGAACTGTCCGTCGAGATCACCGAACAACTGCGTGGGGAGATCCGCCGTCATGGCCAGCACTGATATCAAGTCGGACGCGCCGGGGTCCGGCGGGGTCGGGCCCGACGCGGTGAAGCAGGACGACCTGGCCGGTCTGGAGGCCGGTCTGGACGCACTGGACGCCGTGCAGCTGCACCGCACCCCGGTGCGCGAGGTACTGCTGCGCAAGGTCCTTCCGCCGCTGCTGGCGGTGGCCCTGGTCGTCGTCGTCTGGCAGCTGCTCGTCTGGGCGCAGGTGACCGAGGACTACAAGCTGCCCTCGCCCTCCGCGGTCTGGGACAGCGTGGGCGACATGTGGCGGCAGGGGACCCTGCTGGAGGTGGTGTGGACCAGCGTCTCGCGCGGCCTGCTCGGCTTCCTGTTCTCGGTCGCCATCGGTACGCCGCTGGGTCTGCTGGTGGCCCGGGTGAAGTTCGTCCGTGCCGCGATCGGCCCGATCCTCTCCGGGCTGCAGTCCCTGCCGTCCGTGGCGTGGGTGGCTCCGGCCGTGATCTGGCTGGGTCTGAACGACTCGATGATGTTCGCGGTCATCCTGCTGGGCGCGGTGCCGTCGATCGCCAACGGCCTGGTGTCCGGCGTGGACCAGGTGCCGCCGCTCTTCCTCAGGGCGGGCCGGACCCTGGGCGCGACCGGTCTGCGGGGCACGTGGTTCATCGTCATGCCGGCGGCCCTGCCGGGCTATCTGGCCGGTCTGAAGCAGGGCTGGGCCTTCTCCTGGCGCTCGCTGATGGCCGCCGAGATCATCGCCTCGTCACCGGATCTCGGTCTGGGGCTGGGTCAGTTGCTGGAGAACGGCCGCAACAACGCGGACATGCCGGGGATCTTCCTCGCCATCCTCCTGATCCTGTTCGTCGGCATCGCGATCGATCTGCTCATCTTCAGTCCGCTGGAGCGGTGGGTGCTGCGCAGCCGCGGACTCCTCGTCAAGAACTGAGAGAGGGGCCGGGAATTGAGGGGTGGAAGAAGGAGCGGGGTTGGGTGCGTGCAGCTGCAAGGCGGAGGATTGAGGCATGGCGAATGGGGCCTCCCCCTGCTCGAGCGCAGCCGAGAGCTCGGGGAACATGGTGATTGACGACAACGCCGGAGGGGGCCCCTCCCGGCTCGAGCGAAGCCGAGAGTTGGGGGAGTGCGTGCCCAACCCCGCGACGCCGCCCCTCGATTCCCGGCCCCTCGGAGGGTGACATGACTGCCCCGGTCCTTCTCGTCATCGCCCACGGCAGCCGCGATCCGCGGCACGCCGCGACCGTGCACGCGCTCACCGCGCGAGTACGGGCGCTGCGGCCGGGACTGCGGGTGGAGACCGGGTTCCTGGACTTCAACGCACCGTCGGTGCCGCGGGTCCTGGAACGGCTGGACGCCGAGGGCCCAGGCGCGGTGGTGGCGCTTCCGCTGCTGCTCACCCGGGCGTTCCACGCCAAGTCCGACATCCCGGCGGTCCTGCGCGAGGCGCGCGCCCGGCTGCCGCGGCTGCGGGTGCGGCAGGCCGAGGTGCTCGGCCCCTCGCCGCTACTGAACTCCGCTTTGGAGCGGCGGCTGCGGGAGGCCGGGGTACGCCCCGCCGACCGAAGCTCGACCGGGCTCGTCCTGGCCTCGGCGGGCTCCGCAGACCCGGAGGCGATCGCAGTGATCGCTGAAATCGCGCGGGAGCTGCGGCACACCGGTTGGTGTTCCGTGCGGCCTGCGTTCGCCTCCGCATCCCATCCCCGTACCGAGGACGCGGTACGGGCCCTGCGGGCCGACGGTGTGCGGCGGGTGGCGGTGGCCCCGTACGTGATCGCGCCCGGCCGCCTCCCGGACCGCATCGCGGCAGGGGCGGCCGAGGCCCGCGCGGACGTGCTGGCCGGTGTGCTGGGCCCTTCGCCGGAGCTGGCGCGGCTGCTGCTGGACCGGTACGACGAGGCCCGCGTCCGCAGTGCCGTCGCCGCCCGGGTCAGCGCGTAGGCTGCCGCGTTCTCGCTCAGCCCACGTCCAGGCTTCCCGTGCGGGTCCGCTTGAGCTCGAAGAAGTCCTCGTGGCCGGCGAGCACCCGGAAGCTGTCGAACAGCCGCGCCGCCTCCTCACCGCGCGGCACCGCCCGCAGCACGGGGCCGAACCACACGGTCCCGTCGACGTGGAGGGTGGGTGTGCCCACGTATCCGTCCGCGTCCGGGTCCTTGCCGGCGTCGTGGCTGTGGCGCACCGCGTCGTCGTGCGCCGGGTCGTGCGCGGCCGCGGCCAGTTCGGCGGGCAGGCCGAGTTCGTCAAGGGACTGGGCGATCACCTCGTCGAAGTCCTCGCACTTCTGCTGGTGGATCCGGGTGCCGTAGGCCGTGTACAGGTCGCGCAGCACACCCTCGCCGCGCAGTCCGGCCGCCGCTGCGGCGACGCGTACCGGACCGATCGACTTGTCGACCAGCGTGCGGTACCAGTCGGGGAGTTCGTTGCCGGTGTTGTGCAGGTAGAGGCTCATCACATGGAAGCGGAGCTCGATGTCGCGCTGCTGCTCCACCTCCAGCATCCAGCGGGAGGTGATCCAGGCGAACGGGCAGGCCGGGTCGAAGTAGAAGTCGACGACGGCCCTGCCCGTGTCCGGGCTGCGGTGAGTGGTCATGGGACGAGCCTAGCCAGTCGATGGCTCACTCCCACGGGCCATTCAGCGCCCGTGGGAGTGGGCCATTCTCAGGTTGCGGTCCACTTCGGATCGCGGCCGCTCAGGGCCAGGGCGCGGGTGAGGTCGTCGGCCCCCGCATCGACGGTGACCTCGTCGGCGAACCCTTCGTACTGCCGGTAGAGCGCGGCGGTGCTCTCGACGATCGCCAGGACGTGGGCGGCCGCCCCCTCGGAGAGCCGGAACTCCTGGCCGGTCGCCCGGGCCACGTCCCAGCCGTGCAGGGCCGTCTCCTCGATGAGCATCGCGGCGGTGTCGGCGGCCGGGGTGGCGGACTCACCGGTGCCGATCGCGCCCTCCCAGACGGCCGGGTCCGACCAGGCGGCGACGGCGCGGTCCAGCTGGGCCGCGTACTGCTCGGCCCAGTCGGCGTCCGCGGTGAAGTCCCGGGCGGTGAGCTCCTCGGGGATCTCCGTGCGCAGGGCGCGGTGCTCCATGCCGTGCGAGGTGTAGAGCACCCAGTGGTTGATGAGCCCGCGGACGTCCCATCCGGCGCAGGGGGTGACGGGGGCGTCGAGCTGTTCGGGGCGGACGGCGCGGGCCACGCGGGCGGCTTCGGCGGCACATTCGGTCATGTGGGTGTGCTCGGTCTTCATGCACAGCACTCTAGGAAGGATCACCGTTCCCGGTCTTGAAGAAAGGCGACAGCCACCGGCCGCAGGGAGCACCGGACGGCCGGATTACTGTTCCTTCATGTCTGCATCGCTCCCCTCCCCGTCCCTCCCCTCCCCCGACGGTTCGTTCCTCATCGGCGGCGAGCTGCCCGTGCGCCGCCTCGGCTACGGCACCGCCCAGCTGACCGGCCCCGGTTACTGGGGCCCGCGCGGGGACCGCCGGGACGCGCTGACCGTGCTCCGGTCGGCCGTCGAGCAGGGCGTCACCCTGATCGACACCGCCGACAACTACGGCCCGGGGGTCGCCGAGGAGCTGGTGGCCGAAGCCCTGCACCCGTACCGCGACGACCTCGTGATCGCGACGAAGGGCGGAGTCGTACGGACCGGTGACAGCGCCTGGCACATCGCGGGGCGGCCCGAACAGCTGCGCGCGATGTGCGAGGCCAGTCTGCGCAGGCTGCGGACCGACCGGATCGACCTGTACCAGCTGCACCGGCTGGATCCGCAGGTGCCGATGGCCGAACAGATGGGGGCTCTGGACGCGCTGCGGCAGGAGGGTAAGATCCGGCACATCGGCCTGGACACCCTCACCGCCGACCAGCTGGAGCAGGCGCTCTCCCTGACCGGGATCGCCTCCGTGCAGAACCGCTTCAACCTCCTCGACCGCGCATCGGATGCGGTACTGAAGGTGTGCGAGACCCATGGCCTGGCGTTTCTCCCCTGGTTCCCGCTGGCCAATGGCGCGCTGACCGGCGAGGCCGCCGCCGCGCTCGACGGTGTCGCGCAGGGCCACGGCGCCACCCGCGGACAGATCGCCCTCGCCTGGCTGCTGCACCGCTCCCCCGTGCTGTGCCCCACCCCGGGCACCGGTTCGCCCGTGCACCTCGCGGAGAACCTGGGGGCACGGGACGTCCGGCTGACGACCGAGGACATGAGCCGCCTGGAGGCGCTCGCCCCCGCATGAAGGAGTACCCGCACGTGACCACGACCGCCGCCCCTGCCCCGCTCGGCCCGACCACCCGGATGCCGGTCATCCGGGCCGATCGCGTCTGCCTCGTACGGGAGGGGAACGTCCTGCTCGACTCGGTCTCGCTGACCGTGCGGAGTGGGGAGCACTGGGCCCTGCTCGGTGCCAACGGCGCGGGCAAGAGCACCCTGCTCGGGCTGCTCGGCGCGGTCACCCATCCCACCCGGGGCTCGGTGGAGGTGCTGGGGCGGACCCTCGGCCGGGTGGACCTGCGGGAGCTGCGGACCCTGCTGGGGCACGTCGATCCGCGCCATCCGCTGCGTTCCCCGCTGACCGTGAGCCAGGTGGTGCTGACGGGTCTGACCAACTCGGTCGTGCCGCTGCCGCGCTGGTCGCCCGGGGCGGAGCAGCGGGACCGGGCCGAGCGGCTGCTGAGGATGCTGGGCATGGGCGGCAGGACGGCGTCACGCTGGCCGACGCTCTCGCAGGGCGAGCGCGGTCGTACGCTCATCGCCCGCGCGCTGATGCCGCAGCCCCGGCTGCTTCTGCTCGACGAGCCGGCCACGGGGCTGGATCTGGCCGCCCGGGAGCAGTTGCTGGACAGTCTGGACGCGTTGCGCGAGGAGAATCCGGAGCTGGCGACGGTCCTGGTCACACACCATCTGGAGGAGCTGCCGGCCTCCACCACGCACGCGATGCTGCTGCGCGGCGGGCGGTGTACGGCCTCGGGGCCGGCCGACGAGGTGCTGACCACGGATCACGTCAGTGACTGCTTCGGTCATCCGGTACGGATTACCCGCACGGACGGACGGTGGACGGCGCGGGCCCGACGGGCGGCCCGTCGCTGACACCGTCTCAGCCCTGGTCGGGCCTCGCGGTGAAGAAGGGGGTCGCCTGGTGGTAGTAGAGCAGCCAGCCCGCGTCCGTGAGCCGCCACAGCGAACTGCGGTGGGCGCGCTTCCCCTTGACCTCGGAGTCGAAGGTGAGCTGGACGAGGTCTTCGGCGAGCTGGACCCCGCGCATCCGTGAGGCGGTGAGCTGCCCGGCCCGCGGGGCCTCCCCCGAGGTCAGCAGGGTGATGACCGTCGCACGGTCCCAGCACCGGCCGGTGGAGTCGACCATGTGGTAGTCGGGGTGCAGGAGCCGGACGAGGAGGTGGATGGAGGAGCGGACCGCCGGGTCGAGGAGGCGGAGTTCGCCCTCGACGGCCGCGGCCACGCCGGGGGCCGGCTCGCTCATGCCCGGTCTCCGGCCGTCCGCGCGGGTCCGTCGGCCGACGCGCGGGGCACGCCCGGGGCGTGCCTCCGGTGGCCGCTCCCGTTCGTCCGGGGCGACGGCACCGCGTACATCATCATGGGCACACCATAGGACGATCTTCCCGAGCCGGGCGGCCGCCGCGCCCCGTGGGGGAGGGCGCGGCGGCCACCCGGTCAGGGGGTGGCCCTGTTACTCAACGACCTTCAGCAGCTTGTTCGCCGTCCCTTCGGTGGCGTTGCTGATGGCGTCCGGGGTGGCTCCCTCGGTCAGCGCCGTCGAGACCTCCGCCGGGGTGGCGTCCGGGTGCCCTGCCAGGTAGACGGCGGCGGCACCGACGACGTGCGGGGTCGCCATGGACGTTCCGGAGATGGTGTTGGACGCGTCGTCGCTGTCGTTCCACGACGAGGTGATGTCCGAGCCCGGGGCGTAGATGTCGACGATCGAGCCGTAGTTGGAGAACGACGACTGCTCGTCGTCCACCGTGGAGGAGGCGACCGTGATCGCCTCCGGGACGCGGGACGGGGAGCCCCCGCCGGCGTCGCTCGACTCGTTCCCGGCGGCCACCGCGAACGTGACTCCGGAGGCGATGGCCTTCTGGACGGCCGCGTCGAGCGCCTCGTCCGCGCCGCCGCCGAGGCTCATGTTGGCGACGGACGGGCCCTGGTGGTTCTCGGTGACCCAGTCGATACCGGCGACGACCTGCTCAGTGGTGCCGGAGCCGGAGTCGTCGAGGACGCGGACGGCGACGATCTTGGCCTTCTTGGCGACGCCGTACGTCGCCCCGGCTATGGTGCCGGCCACGTGGGTGCCGTGGCCGTTGCCGTCGTCGGCGCTGTCATCGTTGTCCACGGCGTCGAAGCCCGAGCTGGCCCGGCCCTCGAACTCCTGGTGCGTGGTGCGGACTCCGGTGTCGATGACGTACGCGGTGACACCCTCGCCCGCGCTGTCCGGGTAGGTGTACGCGTTGTCGCCGGCGGTTTCGGCCTGGTCGATGCGGTCCAGGCCCCAGGACGGCGGGTTGTCCTGGGTGGCGCTGGCGTGGAACTTCTTGTTCTGGACGACCTTGGAGACGGCCGGGTCGGCGGCGAGGCGCTTGGCCTCGGTCTCCGAAAGGCCGCTGGCGGAGAAGCCGTTGATGGCGGAGCTGTAGTTGCGCTTCAGCTTGCCGCCGTACTCCTTGGCCAGCTCGGCCTTGTCGGCCTTGTGGTCCAGCATCACGATGTAGCTGCCGGAGACGGCGGTCGCCGCGTCGGCACCATAGATCTTGCCGGTCGCGGGGGCGGGTGCCGCTCCGGCGAACGGGCTGGCCATCAGGGTGACTCCGGCGGCTGCGGCCACTGCGGTGATGGCCGCGGTCAGCTTGAACCGGCGTGCGCGCTTGTGAATTGCCATGAAGAGGGATCTCCTCGTCATTCTTTGTGGGGGGATTGGCCCTCGGCCGGAAGATCTCCGGGGGCTGGTTCGAAACCCTTGCCGATTGACGCGCGCAGATCAAGACCTTCCCTGGGCCTGCGGCTTCCTGACCACGGTTTCGTCACAGGAAGTCGACCACCCACACCCAAGTCCGACACAATCACTGCCCGTTACCGGCTGCGCACCGCTGGCTGCACACCACGGCCCGCACCCCCGGAGACGGCACTGCGCCCCGCTCGTGACGCTTCATCACGAACGGGGCGGAGCCGGGCAGGTTCAGCGTCGGACGATGCGTACTCCTGTCACGCCCATCAGCCCGGCAAGGGGCACATCGGAGGCCGTCTGTGCCGGGTCCACCGTCAGACCGCCGTCCCGCACCATGCCGAGCAGCATCTCGGCGAGCGGCATCACCATGTGCCGCCCCCAGCAGCGCTCGGACTCGTGGCCGAAGGGCAGATAGCCGGGCTGATCGTCCGGGTCGAGACCGTCCCAGCGCTCGGGCCGGAACACATCGGGGTCCTCCCACAGCGCGGGGTCCCGGTGGCTCAGCAGCGGCAGGAGCAGGATGTCGTCGCGGGCCCCGATCCGGGGGGCGAGCGCGGGGTACTCCGGGGAAGCCCGGCGCAGGATGTTCCAGGACGGCGGCAGCAGTCGCATGGACTCGTACAGGATGTTCCGGTTCGAGGTCGCGTCGTCGAACGGAGCTCCGAGCCACAGCGCGTTGGCGACGAGTGTGGAGACGGTGAAGCAGACCGGGGCCGCGCCCCTGCGGTACAGGCCCATGGCATAACGGCGGTCGCCGTAGCCCTTGGCCTCGGCGGTCAGGCCCGCGATGGCGGAGACGGGGGCGCCCGGCCGGAGCCGCCCCGGCAGGGCAGCTCCGGCGACGATGACCGACCAGGTGAGCTTGGGCGTCAACTCCAGAGCCCGGTCCATGAGGATGCGAAGCCGGTAGGGATCGGCGCCGAGGATCAGGTCACGCAGATATACGTGGCCCACGTGCGGCCATTCGCCACGGAGGTCGGCACTCTCGGGAACGGGCTTCTTCAGGGCCGTCCGCACGTCGCGGCCGATGGCCTGCATCACGGTGGCGGCCTCGGCACGCGGAATGGACCGTCCGTGGAGGGGTTTGAACGTGGGGCGCTCATCCTCGGTGGCCGGCCTGGCGGCGAGGACGCGGTCGGTCAGGCCGGCCCCGGCGACGCCGACGGTGCCGGGGTCGAGCCGGAAGACCTCCTCGCCCCGGTGGTCTCGCAGGAGCGCCTGGAGTCTCGGCGCGAAGACGACGTCCCGGGCGCGGCTGCCGGTACCGGATATCTGCATCGTGGTCTCCAAGAAGCGGGAGGCACCCGTGCCCGGCGGGCCGGTGCGGCCACGCCGGGCACGGACTCCGGCCGAGGGCCCGTGACCCTCGGCCGGCTGGACTCGTATGCCGGTTTAGTACCAGTGGTACCAGGCGTACGCCTTCAGGCTCTTCTCCGGCGTCATCTTTTCCTTCAGCTGAAAAAGGAACTTCATAACAGCACCTCCACCTTTTACTTCGAGTTTGCTTTTTCAGGGCACGGCTTGACCTTGCTTGCGATACGGGATTCCCGTCTCGACAGGAATTCCGCACCACGGCTGACCGCCGAAAGGAGTACAGCCCAGAGCAATTGACGTTGTCAATGATCTCCTTGCCGCCAAAAGCGGCCGCGCGTTCCGTTTAAATCGACGCACCGCGGGCCAAGGAGAAGCCGCCCACTTCCCTTCGGCCATATCCGTAACCGCACGTCCCGGCAAGAGTGTGAAGAGACGGTTTCATGCCGATGATTGTCTGAATCACCAACGTTCAGGAACGACTTGCCACGACTTCGCGCGACACCCCGCGGCCGGCTCATCCACGCCTCGGCACGGAAAAAGAGACGTACCGGTCGGTAATTCGCTTCCGTTCCCGTCCGAAGTCACCGCTGATATCGGGCCAGCACCCGGTTCCCGTCCTCCACCAGACGCTTCCTCAGCTCACCGGCGTCGATCGCGCCGCTGTAGTACTCCTGGAGCGCGGGTGTGGCGACCTTGTCCTTCCACTCGGGGTAGCCGCGCACGGACTGGGCCGGCGCCGGCCGCAGCGCCGTCGCGAGGGCGGCGCCGGTCGCCCAGCCCCGGTCGGCGGTGTGCAGCGAGGGGTCGGCCAGAGCGGCCGTGCCGGTCGGCAGCATCCAGTCGCCCTTGGCCAGGCGCACCATGTTGGCGGGCCGCAGCAGGAAGTCGATGAACTCCACGGCCTCCTTCTTGTGCGGGCTGTCCTCGGCGACGGACAGGGTCTGCGGGCTCACTCCCTGGGCCAGCCCCTCGCTGCCGGCCGGGGCGGGCAGCACGGTCCACTCGAAGCCCTTCGGGGCCTGTTCGACGACCTGTTGGCGGTAGGAGAAGCCGAGCGGCACCATGGCGTACTTGCCGCCGAAGAGGCCGGGCAGTGTGTCGCCGCCGCCCATGCCGAGTGCGGTGCGGGCGGCGCTGTGGTCGGTGTTGACCTGGTCGCGGATGGTGCCCGGAACCACCTGGTCGCCCTCGCCCATCGTCACGGTCACCTGTCCGTCGGCGCCGCGGTGGAACAGCTCGCCGCCCGCCGAGAGGCCGAGGTTGAGGGAGACGGAGACCGGTTCCTTGAGCGGCCAGGCGACCCCGTAACGGCCCTTGCCCGTCAGCTCCTTGGTGACCTGACGGAACTCCGGCCAGCTCCAGGGCTTCTCGGGGGTCGGGATGCGGACCCCGGACGCCTTGAGGATCTTGGTGTTGGCGATCAGGACCCGTGGCTCCTGGAGGAACGGCACCCCGTAGACGCCGCCGTCGAAGGTGGCGGCCCGCCAGCTGCTTGCGGGGATGTCGTCGGTCAGCCGGTCCGGGAGGAGGGTGCGCAGATCGGCGAGGTAGCCGCCGTACGCGAAGTCCGCGAGGTCGTCGGAGGCGTCGTGGATGACGTCCGGGGCCTCGTTACCCTCGAAGGAGGTGAGGAGCTGGTCGTGGACACTGTCCCAACTGCCCTGGACGTACTGGACCTCGACGTCGGGATGGCTCGCGTTCCACTCCTTCACCAGCTGCTTGTTGATGTCGACGGATTCCTTCTGCCAGGCGAGCGACTGGAAACGGATCCGGATCTTCCCGTCCGCCCCGCCGTCGCCGTCCCCGGCGCACCCGGTGAGCAGCAGGGCCAGCGCGGTGGCCGCCGCCGCTGCCGTACGTACCACTTGGCGCATCAGCTCTTCACCGCCCCGGCCAGCATGCCGCCCGTGATCCGCCGCTGGATGACGGCGACGAGGACGAGCGAGGGGAGGGTGGCGAGGAAGGCCGCGGCGGCGAGCGGGCCGAGGTCGCTCGCGCCCTCCGCGCCCAGGAAGTGGGTCAGTACGACCGGCAAGGTCTGCTTCTCCGGTGTCTTGAGCAGGACGAGCGCGAAGAAGAACTCGTTCCACGCGGTGATGAACGCGAAGAGTGCGGTGGCGACGATCCCGGGAGCCAGCAGCGGGGCCGTGACCGAGACGAGTATCCGCAGCCGGCCGGCCCCGTCGACCGCCGCGGCCTCCTCCAGTTCGGGCGGCACGGCCCGTACGTAGCCGACCAGCATCCACAGCGCGAAGGGCAGTGCCCACACCACGTAGACCATGATCAGCCCCCACAGGGTGTTGATCAGATGCAGGTGCTTGAGGACCAGGAAGAGCGGAATGATCAGCAGGACGAAGGGGAACGCCTGGCTGACCACGACCCAGCCGGTGGCGGCCGTGGAGAGCCGTGAGCGGTGGCGGGCCATCACATAGGCCATCGGGGTCGCGATGACGACGGCGATGACGCCGGCCGAGAGCGCGGCGATCAGCGAGTTGACGGCGGCCCGGAGCAGCGGCTGCTCGTCGAAGGCCTGGCGGAAGTTGTCCAGCGTGGGGTGCTCGGGGATCCAGGTCGGGTGGAGGGATCCCAGTTCGGTCGCGGGTTTGAAGGCGGTGGAGATCAGCCACAGGAACGGGAAGGCCAGGAAGACCAGATAGCAGAGCAGCGCGAGGTACTGTCCGGCGCGTGCGGGCCTGCTGGTGCGCAGACTCATCGGTCCTCGCCTCCCCTGAGCCGCCCGGCGAGGTACACGGCGAGGATCACGGAGATCACCGCGACCATCACACAGCCCATCGCCGCGGCGTAGCCGAACTGTCCGTACCGGAAGGCCTCTTCGTACGCGAAGAGCATCGGCAGCCGGGTGCGGCCGCCGGGGCCTCCGTTGGTCAGCACGTAGACCAGGGCGAAGGCGTTGAAGTTCCAGATGAAGTTGAGGGCGGTGATGGAGAGGGCGACGGGTCTGAGCGCGGGCCAGGTGACGGTACGGAACCGGCGCCAGGCGCCCGCGCCGTCCAGGGCGGCGGCCTCGTGGAGTTCGTGCGGGGTGTTCTGGAGCCCGGCCAGCAGGGCGACCGTGGTCTGCGGCATCCCGGCCCAGACCCCGACGAGGATCACCGCGGGCAGTGCCGTGGCGAGGCCGGTCAGCCAGTCCCGGCCGTCGCCGAGTCCCAGGTCGCGGATGGTCTCGTTGAGGATGCCGGCGTCCGGGTTGTAGACCAGGCGCCACATGATGCCGACGACGACCTCGGGCATCGCCCACGGGATGATGGCCAGGGCGCGGGCCAGCCAGCGCATCCGCAGGTTCTCGTTGAGCAGGAGCGCGAGGCCGAGTGCCAGGACGAACTGCGGGACGGTGACGCCGACCGCCCAGACCAGGCCGATCCGGAACGACTCCCAGAACAGTCCGTCGTGGAGCAGGTCCTGGAAGTTCAGTACGCCGACCCACTGGGTGGACCGGGTACGGCCCGACTGGGCGTCGGTGAAGGCCAGCGCGATGCCGTAGAGCAGTGGCCCGACACTCAGGATCAGGATCGGGATCAGGGCGGGCAGCACCAGGAACCAGGTTCCGGCGTTCCGGTTGATCTGCCCGGACTGCTTGCCGCGCGGGCTGCCCGGCGGGCCGTGCCGTCCGGACTGCACGGTTACATTCGCCAATGCCATGGATTGACCCCCTTGCGTCATTCGACCGGCTTTATACCGTTCTGGCCGCTCAGGTGGCCTCCGCCATCGTGCTGACGGTCCGCCAGTTCGTCAAGGTGGCCTGCACGGATGCGAAAATCGGATCCATGAACGAGATGCGAGCGCGCGAGGTGCTGACCGCCGCCGGACTGCCCGGCGACGCACAGCTGATCGCACTGGGCGAGAACGCGGTGTTCGCCGTGGGCGACCTGGTCGTCAAGATCGGCCGGGACGCCGTACGGAGCCCGGAGCTACGGGACCGGGCGGAGCGCGAGGTGGCCGTGGCACAGTGGCTCGCCGCGTCCGGCATCCCCGCCGTGCGGGCGGCCGAGCCCGGGGCGCGGCTGGTCGAGGGCCACCCCGTGACGCTGTGGCACCGGCTGCCGGACGCGGTGCGGGCCGCCGAACCGCGGGATCTGGCACCACTGCTGAGGGCGGTGCACGCGCTGCCGGCCCCGGAGGGCCTCACCCTGCCCCGCCGGGAACTGCTGGGCGGCGTCGAGCGGTGGCTGGGCCTGGCCGGCGAGGCGATCGACCCGGCCGATGCCGCGTATCTGCGCGAGCGCCGCGACGGCTTCGCGGTGGCGGCTGCCGGCCTGATCCCCCATCTGCCTCCGGGCCCGATCCACGGCGACGCGCTCGCGCGCAACGTCCACGTCGGTCCGGACGGCCCGGTCCTGGTGGACCTGGAGACCTTCTCCACGGATCTGCGCGAGCACGACCTGGTGGTGCTCGCCCTGTCCCGCGACCGGTACGGACTGGCGGCCGAGGCCTATGAGGCGTTCACCTCGGCGTACGGGTGGGACGTGCGGGAGTGGGACGGATGCGCGGTGCTGCGCGGGGCGCGGGAGACGGCGAGCTGCGCATGGGTCGCGCAGCACGCCCCGGTCAACCCGAAGGCACTCGACGAGTTCCGCCGCCGGGTGGCGTCCCTGCGGGACGGCGACGCGGCGGTGCGGTGGTATCCGTTCTGAGCGTTTTGTCCTCAAGCGCCGGACGGGCTCGACTTCACCTCGCGCACCGGCTGCCGTACCGGCCAGCGGTCGTCGATGACCGCGTCGGCCGTGCCCTTGCGGCGCAGGAACTGCTGGAAGTCGGCGGCCCACTCCGCGTACCAGGTGATCTGGCGCTCGTGCAGCTCCGGGGCGGTCAGCGCGGCCACCGAGCCGTGCCGTGCGGCTATCGCGTACGCCACGCGCACCGCCGCCAGCGCGTCCGCCCCCGCGTCGTGCGCTCCCCCGTGGACCACGCCGTACTCGACGCAGACCGCCTCGAGGTTGCGCTTGCCCTTGCGGTAGCGGTCGACGGCACGGTCGATCGTGTACGGGTCGATCACCGGCCCGATCCCCTCCCCGTCGAGCCGGTCGCTGAGCGAGGGCAGCCCGTGGCGGCGCAACTCGGCCGTCAGCAACGTCAGGTCGAAGGCCGCGTTGTACGCGACGACCGGGACGCCGCGGCGCCAGTACCCGGTCAGGGTGTCGGCGATCTCGTCGGCCACCTCGCGCACCGGCCGGCCCTCCGCCGCCGCCCGCTCGCTGCTGATGCCGTGGATCGCCGAGGCCTGTGCGGGAATCCTGATCCCCGGATCGGCCAGCCAGCTGTGCCGGCTCACCGGCTCACCGTCCTGGCCGTCCACACGGACGACCGCGGCCGTCACGATCCTGGCCTCCAGCGGTTCCGTACCCGTCGTCTCCAGGTCGAAGCCGACCAGCGCGTGCCGGTGCCAGCTCATCCCGTACCTCCTTCGTGGTGCTCCCCCAGATGACGACCACCCTCGCACGGGGCACTGACAACGAGGCGGGACGGTCCCTCAGGAGACCGGCCGGGAGTCCGTCCACACGGACTCGAACTCCTCGCGGTACGTCTCGAAGAGCCCGCCCTCGCTGTCCTGGCCGGCCCGGACCACCGCCCGCCCGCCGCCCCGCAGCACCAGCACCGGCGCCTCCATGCCGCGCGCCCGGCGCAGGTACGTCTGGACGACCCCCACCGCGTCGGCGCCGTCACCGTCCACCAGATAGGCGGTGAAGCGCGGCGTCTCGTCGAAGACATGGATCTCGAAGGCGCCCGGGTCGCGCAGCTTGGAGCGGACCCGGCGCATGTGGAGGATGTTCATCTCCACCGACCGGCTCAGCTCGCCCTTCTTGAGGCCGAGCTCCCGCTCCCGGCGCTTGACCGCGCTGCTGGCCGGATTGATGAAGAGCAGCCGGACCCGGCAGCCCGACTCGGCCAGCCGGATCAGCCGGCGCCCGGAGAAGTTCTGCACCAGCAGGTTGAGCCCTATCCCGATCGCGTCCAGCCGGCGCGAGCCGCCGAAGAGGTCCTCGGCGGGCAGCTGGCGCTGGAGCCGCACCCGGTCGGGGTGGACGGAGACCACGTCCGCGTACCGGTCGCCGACGAGCTCCTCCACGGCGTCGACCGGGAGCCGGTCGGCGGACGGGACGGCCGCGCCGCTGCCGAGGATCTCCAGCAGCCGGGCGGAGGCCCGCTCGGCCTGCGCCAGCACCGCCTCGTTGAGGGCACGGTTGCGGGAGACCACGTTGCGGGCGACCTCCAGCTCGTCCAGCGCCAGCTCGACGTCACGACGGTCGTCGAAGTACGGCTCGAAGCAGGGCCAGTGCTGCACCATCAGCTCGCGCAGCTGCGGCAGCGTGAGGAAGCTCAGGACGTTGTCGTCGGCCGGGTCGAGCAGATAGCCCTTGCGCCGGGACACCTCCCGCACGGCGACGGCACGCTGCACCCACTCCTGCCCGGCGGGCCCCGCCGCGGCCACCACCCAGTCCTCGCCGTGGACCGGTTCGTAGATGGGCCGGAGCACCGCGGCGACGACGGCGCGCAGCCGCTGCTCCACGAGATTCAGCCAGATGTAGGCGCGCCCGGCCCGCTGGGCGCGCGTGCGCACCTCGCTCCAGGCCTCCGCGCCCCAGTCCAGCTCCGCACCGATCTCCAGGGGCTGCGCCAGCGAGACCGCCCCGGGCGGGACATCGGCCAGATCCCCCTCGTGACCCGTGTCACCTGGGGGCAGCTCGAACCCTCCCGAGCTCACCCGCGCACCGCCTTCCACTCCCCCACCAACGATCAAGGAAGGGTACTCCGCGAGCGGGAGCCGGTGCAGCCGGATGCGCAGGCTCCTTTCCCAACTCCCCTACTGCGCATGCTCGTTCCGTGCGCCGAGATAGGCCGGAGTGAGCGGATTCATAGTGATTAAACACCCCACTCCAAGCCGCATTCCGGACAACCGGCCGGGCGCGGTGCCGGATTCCGGTTCCGGGCGACACGGACGGGCCCGATGTTGACCGGTGCCGGGCGACGTCCGCGACGCCGCCCCCCGTTTGCCGTCCGGTCCTAGGTAAGGGCCGCCCTTTCGGGGAAGATCTGCACCAGGGAGCCCGCATTCCCCAGGCAACCGCATCAGAGTGGAAGAGTCGAAACCTATGCAGGTCTGGCCGGGACAGGCGTACCCCCTCGGTGCCACGTACGACGGCGCCGGGACCAACTTCGCGGTCTTCTCGGAGGCCGCCCACCGAATCGAGTTGTGCCTGCTGCACGACGACGGCTCCGAGACGGCGGTGGAGCTGCGAGAGACCGACGCCTTCGTCCGCCATGCCTATCTGCCCGGGGTGATGCCCGGTCAGCGGTACGGATTCAGGGTGCACGGTCCGTACGAGCCGCAGCGCGGCGCCCGCTGCAATTCCGCCAAGCTGCTCCTGGATCCGTACGCACGGGCGGTCTCCGGGCAGATCCAGTGGGGCGAGGCGGTGTACGGCTATCCGTTCGGCCGGCCCGACGCGCGCAACGACCTCGACTCGGCGCCGCACACGATGTCCTCGGTCGTGGTCAACCCGTACTTCGACTGGGGCGACGACCGGCGGCCCCGTACGGACTACCACCGCACGGTGATCTACGAGGCCCATGTGAAGGGCCTGACGATGCTCCATCCCGGGCTGCCGAAGGAGCTGCGCGGCACGTACGCCGGGCTGGCCCATCCTGAGGTCATCGCGCATCTGACGGAGCTCGGCGTCACGGCCATCGAATTAATGCCGGTGCACCAGTTCGTCCAGGACCACCGGCTGGCAGACGCGGGGCTCGCCAACTACTGGGGTTACAACACCATCGGCTTCTTCGCCCCGCACAACGCCTACGCCTCCTGGGGCGACCGGGGCGAGCAGGTGCTGGAGTTCAAGCAGGCGGTGCGCGCCCTGCACCAGGCCGGCATCGAGGTGATCCTCGACGTGGTCTACAACCACACGGCGGAGGGCAACCACCTGGGGCCGACGCTGTCCTTCCGGGGGCTGGACAACGCCTCGTACTACCGGCTCGCCGACGACCAGCGCTACTACATGGACACGACGGGGACCGGGAACTCCCTGCTGATGCGCTCCCCGCACGTGCTCCAGCTGATCATGGACTCGCTGCGCTACTGGGTGACCGAGATGCACGTGGACGGATTCCGCTTCGACCTGGCGGCCACGCTGGCCCGGCAGTTCCACGAGGTGGACCGGCTGTCGTCGTTCTTCGACCTGGTGCAGCAGGACCCGGTGGTCAGCCAGGTGAAGCTGATCGCCGAACCGTGGGACGTGGGCGAGGGCGGCTACCAGGTGGGGAACTTCCCGCCGCTGTGGACCGAGTGGAACGGCAAGTACCGGGACACGGTCCGGGACCTGTGGCGCGGCGAGCCCCGGACGCTGGCCGAGTTCGCCGGCCGGCTGACGGGCTCCTCCGACCTGTACCAGGACGACGGGCGCCGGCCCCTCGCCTCGATCAACTTCGCCACCTGTCACGACGGGTTCACCCTGCACGACCTGGTCTCGTACAACGACAAGCACAACGAGGCCAACGGCGAGGGCAACCGGGACGGCGAGAGCCACAACCGGTCCTGGAACTGCGGCGTGGAGGGCGAGACGGACCGGCCCGAGGTGCTTGAGCTGCGCGAGCGCCAGATGCGCAACTTCATCGCCACGCTGATGCTGTCCCAGGGCGTGCCGATGCTGAGTCACGGCGACGAGTTCGGCCGTACGCAGCGGGGCAACAACAACGGTTACTGCCAGGACAGCGAGTTGTCCTGGGTGCACTGGCCCGACCCCGCCGGGGCGGCGGGGGACGACGGTGACGGTGACGACGAGGAGCCGGACGGGCAGGAAGGCAGCGGCCTCGGCAGCAGTCTGCTGGAGTTCACCCGGGCGATGGTGTGGCTGCGCCGCGACCATCCCGTCTTCCGGCGCCGGCGGTTCTTCCACGGGCGCCCTGTGGAGGGTACGCACGACGAGCTCTCGGACATCGCGTGGTTCACGCCCGAGGGCCAGGAGATGACCCAGCGGGACTGGCAGGCGGCGCATGCCAAGGCGCTGACGGTCTTCCTGAACGGGCACGCCATCTCGGAGCCCGGCCCGCGCGGGGAGCGGATCTCCGACGACTCGTTCCTGCTGATGTTCAACGCGAGCGCCGAGACGCTGGAATTCGCCGTTCCGGTCAATCACGGCAGGCAGTGGCTGGCGGTCGTCGACACGGCCCGCCCGGACGGGGTGCTGACCGGTGCCGGACCGAAGGTGGCGGCGGGCGATCGGGTGACACTGGTGGGACGGAGCATGGTGGTGCTTCAGCGGCCGGCATGAGGGAGCGGGCGCCGCCGGTCGTGCACTTGTCCGTGCCCGAGTGACACAGGTGGCCCGGATCTGGGTACGAACGTTGCCATGACGCCTTCCGCCACGTACCGGCTCCAGCTCCAGCCGGAGTTCCCGTTCTCGGCCGCCGAGGACGCCGTGCCGTATCTCGCCTCGCTCGGCGTCTCCCATCTGCACCTGTCCCCGGTGCTCGAGGCCGTACCCGGCTCGCTGCACGGCTACGACGTCGTCGACCACAGCCGGGTACGCGCCGAGCTGGGCGGCGAGGAGGGGCTCCGCCGGCTGGCGCGCACCGCGCGCGAGCACGGGCTCGGCCTCGTCCTGGACATCGTGCCGAACCACATGGCCGCCGACCCCCGGCACAACCACGCGCTGCGCGAGGTGCTGCGCGAGGGGCCCGCCTCCCCGTACGCCCGCTGGTTCGACATCGACTGGGCCGCGGGCGACGGGCGGATCCTGCTGCCCGTACTCGCCGGACGGATCGGCGAGGAGATCGACCGGCTGCGGGTCGACGGGGACGTGCTGCGCTACGGCGAGCAGGAGTTCCCGCTGCGGGCCGGCACCGCCCACCTCGGTCTGCCCGAGCTGCTGGACGCCCAGCACTACCGGCTCGGCTGGTGGCGGCTGGCCCGCACCGAGCTGAACTACCGGCGCTTCTTCACCATCTCGGAGCTGATCGGGGTGCGGGTGGAGGACCCCGAGGTCTTCGCCGCCGCCCACGCCAAGGTCCTGGAGCTGGTACGGGACGGGGTCGTGGACGGCCTGCGGATCGACCACCCTGACGGGCTCGCCGACCCGTCCGGCTATCTGGAGCGGCTCTCCGTGGCGAGCGGCGGGGTGTGGACGATGGTGGAGAAGGTCCTCACCGGTCCCGAGCCGCTGCCCGCGGGCTGGGCCGTCGCCGGGACGACGGGGTACGACGCGCTGCACCGGATCGACGGGCTCTTCCTCGACCCGGTGGGCGCGGCCGAGCTGCTGAACGGCTACCGCGAGTACGCGTCCCCGACAGGCGACCGGGGAGGCTACTGGACAGCGACCGTGCGCCGGGCCGCGTACCGGGTCGTCACCCATGAGCTGGCCGCCGAGACCGAGCTGCTGACCCGGCTCGCCTCACGCATCTGCGCCGGTGACCCCGCACTGCGCGACCACGCCCCCTGGGCCCTGCACACCGCGGTGCGCGAACTACTGGTCCGGGTCCCGGTCTACCGCCCGTACGTGACGGCGGGCGGCCCCTGCTCACAGACGGCCGCGGCGACGTTCGACGCGGTCGCGGTGAGCAGTGCCAAGGCGGCGTTCCCGGTACGGGAGGAGGCCTCGGCCGTCGACGTGGTGCGGGAGCTGGCCCTGGGGCGGTTCGGCGCGGGCGAGGACCGGGCGGCGTTCTGCGCCCGGTTCGCCCAGACCGCGTCGGCGTTGCGCGCCAAGGCGGTCGAGGACACGGCGTACTACCGGTACGTGCCGCTGCTCTCGGCCAACGAGGTGGGCGGCGATCCGGGGCGGCCGGCGGTGGCTCCGGAGGAGTTCCACGCCTTCTGCGCGCGGCTCGCCCGCGACTGGCCCGCCACCGGAACGGCGCTGACGACGCATGACACCAAGCGCAGCGCCGACGTCCGGGCGGGGATCGCCGTGCTGTCGCAGTGCCCCGGGCGGTGGACGGAGCTGCTCGCCGAACTGACGCGGACGGCCCCCTCCGCCCCCGACCCGCAACTCGCCTGGGAAGCGTGGCAGACGGCGCTCGGCTGTGTGGGGTTCCCGCCCGGGGAGCAGGCCGCACGGCTGGAGCCCGCGCTGCTCAAGGCGGCGCGCGAGTCGGGGCTGTTCACCAGCTGGACGGAGCCGGACCCGTTGTACGAGCGGGTGGCGACGGACTTCGTCGCCGCAGGTCCGGCCACCGGCACCGGTCCGGCGCGGGCGCTCCTGGAACGGTTCGCGGCGACGCTCGCCCCGCATGTGCGGGCCCAGGTGCTGGGCGCGGCACTGGTGCACCTGACGATGCCGGGGGTGCCGGATCTCTACCAGGGCACGGAGCGGGAGTACCTGGCGCTGGTCGACCCGGACAACCGGCAGCCGTTCCGGCAGCCGCCCGACGGGGCGCCGGCCGACGAGAAGGGCGCGCTCACCGAGACGGCGCTGCGGCTGCGGCGGGAGCGGCCCGAGGTGTTCGGCGAGTCGGGTACGTACGCCCCGCTGACCGTCTCCGGACCGGCGGCGGCGCACGCTCTGGCCTTCTGCCGTTCCGGCGAGGTGGTCACCGCGGTCACCCGGCTGTCGTTGCGGCTGGCGGAGTCGGGCGGCTGGCGCGGGACGGAGCTGGCGCTGCCGGACGACGGGGTGTGGCGCGATCTGCTCACGCCGGGCCGGAAGTTCTCCGGCGGGAGGGTGTCGGTGGCGGAGCTGTTCGCGGAGCGGCCGGTGGCGCTGCTCCGCCGGTCGGCCTAGGGACGGACGAGAAGGGAGCGCGGGCCCCGGGTGAGCAGACCGGTGGCCGCCGGGCGGAAGCCGTCCGCCCAGCGCAGGGCGGGCATCGCTTCGAGCAGGGCACGCAGGCCCTGCTCGGCCTCCAGCCGGCCGAGCAGCACGGCGGGGCAGCCCGCGGGACCGGGTGTGTCGCGGTCCTGGTCGCGGCGGAACGGGTCGAACACGTCCGGTGCGGCGAACCGTTCCGGGTCACGGCCCGCCGAGCCGACCAGACAGGCGACGGGCGCCCGCGCGGGCAGGGTGCCGCCGCTGAGGGTGACCTCGGTGACGGTGCGGCGCAGCACGACCTGGACGGGCGGGTCGCGGCGCAGGGACTCGGTCCAGGCCCGGCCGGCGAGCGCGGGTTCGATGCGCATGACGGCCATCAGGTCCGGATCGTCGAGCAGATTGGCGAGGAACGAGGCGAGCGCGGTCTCGCGCAGCGCGGTGTGCCGGGTGCAGGGGGCCGCCTCGGTGGCCGTGCCGGTGCGGGTGCCCGTGCGCGCTCCGGCGGGCAGCCAGCGGCAGAACTCCTCGACGAGATCGGCCTGCGGGCGTCCGGCGATGCGACGGGCCAGCACATAGGCGGTCCGCTCGACGCGTGCGGCCAGATGCCCGGGCACGGAGCCGGCCGGCACCGCGTACCGGTCGCGGGGCAGGCAGCGGGAGTTCCCGTGGCAGAGGCCGAGCGGGGCCGGTCCGCCCCGGGGTGCTCCGTCGTGCGGGAAGCCCGCGAACCTCGGGTCGGTGAGGGCGGCGGCCACGTCGTCGTACCGGCTGACCAGCCAGGCGCCCAGCGGCGCGTCGTAGACGAGCGGGTACTCCTCACGGAGCACCCGGTAGAGCCGGTACGGGTCGTGGGCCGCGCCCGGCGCGAGGAGACTGGGGCCGCCGCCGGCACGGGCCGCGCGGCGGGGCCGTGCGGACGGGCGCCGAACGGTGCCGCGTTCGGGCGAGGGCGTCGGGGCCGGTATGTCTCCGGGCGTGTCTGCCTGCATGGCGTACCCCCCGGTTGTCCGGTGCGCCGGTGCGCGGCGCGGTCCCTGTCAGGGGATCACCTGAACGGTCCCTCCGCAGTCGGCGTACGGCCGTCCGGGTGACGGGGCAGTCAGCGTGCTGCACGGCACAGCGGGCGGACAGGGCTCAGCCGATGTCCTCGAACGCGGGGCGCCTGCCCGCGCTGCGCCGCACGAATCCGCGCAGGCCGGCCAGGAACGTGATGCACGTCCAGCCGACGACGCCCATGACGAGAGTGCCGGGCTGACCGCCGGAATCGACATGGGAGGCGGCATCCAGCGGGACGACACCCTTCGGATCGCTGATGACCTCGATCCTGTCGCCCACCCCCCAGTCCGGGTGGTCCTCGTCGTAGTCCAGGGTCTCCTTGAGCTCACCCAGCCTGCCCTCGAGCGTGAAGCGGTGATTGATTCGATCCGCCGTTCGCCGCAGCACTGTCGGCGGTGATGCGCACGGTCTCGCGCACGCCCGGCCGTCCAGCGTGACCTCAGGGGCGTACTGGACCGAGCGCACGAGCACGAACACCGCCGGCAGGAAGGAGAGGACGGCGAGCCACCACGCACAGTGGAGGAACCGCAGGACGATCGCGAAGACGATGCACCCGATGAGGCCGATGACGATCGGGATGGCATCCGTGCCCAACGCGAGATAGGAGATGCCCGTGTTGACCGCGGCGACGACCCAGCCGAGCACCACCACGGCAAGTGTGAACAGGAAATACGTCCCCCGGGCCACAGCCGGGCTCTCCGCCTTCTTCATGTCCACCGCAGTCGTCGGGGCAGCATGGACAACCGGCCCGCCACCACCTCGGCCCGCCTCCCCCGGGCCAAGGAGTGCGCGGCGCGGGGCAACGCCGGTGGGCCGTCGAGGTGGGGACGACCGGGACGAGGTCCTCCGACCGGGACGACCGCTCCTCCGGACCGGTGCGGGAACGGCGGGCCGGCGGCGAGGCCTTCCTCAGCCCGGGGGGGGCCGTGGGCTGCACCCGCAGGCGTGAACGCGGCACTTACGCGGGCGGCCGGAGCGCGGGTGCGGAGAGCCGGAAGGTCATCCTGCCGAAGCTCACCTGGTCCCCCTCGCGCACCGACACCGCCCCCGTGACGCGCTGCCCGTTGACGCAGGTGCCGTTGGTCGAGCCCAGGTCGCGCAGCTGCCACCGGCCGCCGTGCGCGGTCAGTTCGGCATGCATCCGGGACACCGTCTCGTGGCTGAGGCGGAGCCCGTTGCCCGGGTCGCGGCCGATGCGCAGGGGGTGCGGACTCGGCGCCGGGAGCAGGAGCTTGGGCAGCCGCTCGGCACGCCACGCCCTGCGCACCCGCTCGGGGAAGCCGGAGACGCCGCTCACGGCCCGGAACAGCTGTCGCGACCAGCGGCCGTCGCGCTCCAGGTCGGCGGTGAGCGCGTCCAGTTCCTCGGAACGGCTGGCGGTCAGGGCCAGTTCCATGCGCCGCATGAAGGTGTCGTGGGAGAGCTTGCCCTGGGCCGCGCCCTCTCTGAGCACACCGAGAACACGGTCGCGCTGGGCGTCGGACAGCCGCGCGGGGTACGTGTGGGACTCGAAGGAGGACGTCACAGGGCCAATTGTCGGGCCGACCGCCCCGGAGTGTCCAGAACAACGGCGCTTTCCGCCCCCTGACCTGCGCGGCCCCGGAAATATCCGGGGCGCCGCGCGCCCGGCGTTGCTACTGTCGGCCGCCGCGCCGTCCCGGCGACCGCCGGGGCGGGACCGTACACCGTGGGGGATTCGTGCTCGACGCACCACTCGACCTGACCGTCCGTCCGATCAGCGGCCCGGAGGAGCTCGGCCTGTTCTGCCGGCTGTCCTACGTCCTGGACCACGAGCTCACGGACGACCTCGCGACGGGCCGCCGCCGCCCGGAGTGGATGTGGGTGGCGCTGCGGGGCGATCGGGTGGTGGCACGGATCGCCTGGTGGAGCAAGGACGGCAAGGAGCCGCTGCTCCTGGACTTCTTCGACCTGGACGACACACTGCCCGAGCCCGAGCGCGGGGAGGCGGGGCTGCGGCTGCTGGAGACGGCGACGGCGGCCGTCGTTCCGGCCGGTGCCCCGCGTCCCGAGTACGGGCGCTTCGTACCGCCCGACTGGCGCGAGGACCCGGCGGCCCGTGACGTCGTCGAGGCCCGGGTCCGGGTCATGGAGCGCACCGGCGCCCGGATGCTCGTGGAGCGGCTGCGCCTGGAGTGGCGCGCGGGCACTCCCGTACCCGCCGACAGCGGCCGGCTGCGGTTCCGTCCGGTCGTCGGGCGCGAGGATCTCCTCGCGTTGATGACGCCGGTGATGGAGGGCACCCTCGACGCCCACGGACAGCAGGACCTGGCGACGGGTCTGTCGGCGCGCGAGGCCGCGGAGAAGCACTACGACGAGGAGCTCGCCCACTACTCGACCCCGCAGGAGTGGTGGCGCATCGCCGAACTCCCGGACGGTGAGCCGGTCGGCTTCGTGATCCCGGCCCGCAACAGCTACAACCCGATCATCGCGTACATCGGCGTGCTGCCGGCCCGGCGCGGTCACGGCTTCATCGACGAACTCCTCGCCGAGGGCACCCGGGTGCTCGCCGGGCAGGACGGCGTGGAGCGGATCCGGGCGGCGACGGACCTCGGCAACGTGCCGATGGCGAAGTCCTTCGCGCGTCTGGGGTACGTCAACTTCGAGCGCGCCTTCGACATGGTGTGGGACGGCTGACCGAACCACCGCGCGGGGCCGTCCGAATCCCTTGGACGGCCCGCCCGGAGGGGGCTATGGTTCCCGCGAGGGCATCGGGCCCCGGTCGAGGAAGGAGGCGAGGCACATGGGTACGGGCAACGGCATCACCCCGCGTACCACTTCGTTCCCGCGCTCCCGTCCCGTCCGCCGGGCGGTGTCCGACTCGGTCTGACCGGGAGCGCACGGTTTACTTCCGGAGGACTTCTCCATGACCGATCTGGTCATTCGCGCGCTCTCGCAGAGCGACGCTTCTCTCTTCGACTCCCTGCAGGACGCCTCGCTCGTCGGCCGTGCCGCCTTCGGGCACCGCTACGCCACGGTGGCCGACGGCGGGGAGTACCGCCCCGAGTGGACCTGGATCGCGCTGCGCGACGACGCGGTCGTCGCCCGGGCCGCCTGGTGGGCCGGTCCCGATGACACCGAACCCGTCCTGCTCAACTGGTTCGACTTCGCCGAGGGCGAGGACGAGGCGGGCGCGGAGCTCCTGCGCCGCTCCCCGCTGCACACCGAGTACGAACTGGGCCTTCCCGCGAACTGGCGTGAGGTCCCCGAGGCACGGGCGGCCGCCGAGGCCCGGATCGCGACCGCTACGGCGGCCGGTATGAAGCCGCTCGTCGAGCGGTACCAGTACCGGTGGACGCCGGACTGCGGACTGCCCGAACGGCCGGGCCGGCTGACCTTCGGGCCGGAGCCCGACGACGCGGTGATCCTCGGCCTGCTGCGCCGGATCCACTCCGTCACGCTCGAAGCACACGCACGGCGGGCGATCGAGGGCCCCGGCGGGCTGGAGGCCGCGGCCCAGGAGGAGCTCGACTTCTTCCACTGGTGCCCCTCGCCGCGTGACTGGTGGCAGGTGGCGTACACGCCGGACGGTGAACCGGCCGGTCTCCATGTGCCCGCGCACAACCCCTCGGGACCGTGCATCGGCTTCATCGGGGTCGTGCCCGAGGCCCGCGGTCATGGGTACGGCTACGACCTGCTCGTGGAGTGCACGCACTTCCTGGCCACCCGGGGAGCCGAGTTCGTCGCGGGCGCGACCGACCAAGGGAACGTTCCGATGGCGGCCGCGTTCGCGAGGGCCGGGCATCCGGTGACGCAGGAGCGGATCTACCTGGTCTAGCGGACGGGCGGGCGGGGGCCGGTACGGCGTCGCGTCAGCCCCCGTTCGCGCGCTGTCGCCTGATGACGTCGCGGTACCAGGCGTACGAGTCCTTGGGCGTGCGGCGCAGGGTCTCGTAGTCGATGTGGACCAGGCCGAAGCGCTTGCTGACCCCCTCGGTCCACTCGATGTTGTCGGTGAGCGACCAGGTGAAGTAGCCGCGTACGTCGACGCCCGCGTCCATGGCCTCCCGCAGGGCCCCGAGGTGGCCGTCGAGGAAGGCGATCCGGCGGGCGTCCGCGGTGGGTTCGTCGACGGCGCAGCCGTTCTCGGTGATGTAGAGCGGCGGGAGCCGGTCGCCATAGCGGTCCCGCAGCTGGACGAGGGTCTCGCGCAGCCCGTCGGGGACGACGGGCCAGCCGAAGTCCGTCTTCTCGTACCCCTCGATCTCCCGGATGCCGAAGGGGAGTTCGGCCGGCATGCCGAAGCCGGCGAAGGAGTCGAGGGCGTCTGTCGCGGGGGCGCCGACCAGGGTGGGGTTGTAGTAGTTGACGCCGTACCAGTCGAGCGGGGTGGAGATGGTCCGCAGGTCGTCCTCGACGGGGCCCGGCATCAGGGCGGCGACGTTCTCGTCGGGGTAGCGGCCGGTGAGGAGCGGGTCGGCGAACAGCCGGTTGGTGAGGAGGTCGTACAGCTCGGCACCGAGGCGGTCCTCCTCGGACTCGCCGGCGGTCCAGACCGGGGAGTGCGAGACCGCTATGCCGATGTTGTCCGCGCCGGCGGCCCTCAGCGCGCCCACGGCCAGGCCGTGGGCGAGGAGCTGGTGGTGGGCGGCGGGCAGCGCGTCGAAGAGGAGGGCGCGGCCGGGGGCGTGCTCGCCGAGTGCGTAGCCGAGCATGGTCACTTCGGCGGGTTCGTTGATCGTGATCCACATGGGTACGCGGTCGGCGAGGCGCTCGGCGACGATGCCCGCGTACTCGGCGAAACGGTGGGCGGTGTCCCGGTTGAGCCAGCCGCCGGCCTCGTCCAGCGGGAGCGGGGTGTCCCAGTGGTAGAGGGTGGGGGCCGGGGTGATGCCGTGGGCGCAGAGTTCGTCGACGAGGCGGTCGTAGAAGTCGAGCCCCTGCGGGTTGACCGGCCCGCTGCCGCCGGGGACGACGCGCGGCCAGCTCACCGAGAACCGGAAGGCGTCGGCGCCGAGCCCGGCCAGGAGAGCGACGTCCTCGCGGTAGTGCCGGTGGAAGCCGGTGCCGCGGGTGGTGTCGGTGCCGTCCTTGATGCGTCCGGGCTGCGCGGCGAAGGCGTCCCAGCCGGAGGGGCCCTTGCCATGGGTGTCGGCGGCGCCCTCGGTCTGGAAGGCGGAGGCGGAGGCTCCCCAGAGGAAACCGGGCGGGAACGGCGGCACAGTCATCTCGGCCTCCACAGCCGTAAGAGGGAGTGCGTATGTCAGAACCTGTCAGGGCAATGATCAGAACCAGACCTTAATCGCCAGTAACGGGCTCGATCCAGTGTCGTGGGTCGAAGATCGCGCCTTCTGCCGACCATGGGCCGGTACACGGAGACGAGGGAGCGCTGCATGTTGTTCGAGGTATGGGCACCGGACGCGGGATCGGCCGCCCTGCGGCTGTCGGGTGAGCTGCGGACGATGGAGCCCGATCCGGACCGGGCCGGGTGGTGGACCGCGGAGGCGGAGGCCTCGGCCGGCGACCGCTACGGTTTCGCCCTCGACGGCGGCCCGGTGCGCCCCGATCCCCGCTCGCGCCGTCAGCCGGACGGGCCGGACGGCGAGAGCGCCGTCGTCGACCACGACGCGTACACCTGGCGCACCGACTGGGCGGGGCGCGGGCTGCCGGGCGCGGTCCTGTACGAGCTGCACATCGGTACGTACACCGCCGAGGGCACCTTCGACGCGGCGGCGGCCCGGCTGGGGCACCTCGCCGAGCTGGGCATCACCCATGTGTCCCTGATGCCGGTCTGCCCGTTCCCCGGGGTCCACGGGTGGGGGTACGAGGGGGTGTCGCTGTGGGCCGTGCACGAGCCGTACGGCGGCCCCGAGGGGCTGAAGCGCTTTGTCGACACGGCGCACGGGCTCGGGCTCGCGGTCGTCCTGGACGTGGTCCACAACCATCTGGGCCCGTCCGGCAACTACCTCCCCGTCTTCGGCCCGTACTTCACCGAGACGCACCACACCCCGTGGGGCGCGGCGGTCAATCTGGACGCGCCCGGCTCCGACGAGGTGCGCGCCTTCCTGCTGGGCAGCGCTCTCGCCTGGCTCCGCGACTACCGGCTGGACGGGCTGCGGCTCGACGCGGTCCACGCGCTGGCCGACACCCGGGCGCTGACCTTCCTGGAGGAACTCTCCGCCGCCGCCGACGCCCTCTCCGCCGAACTGGGCCGGCCGCTCTCGCTGATCGGGGAGTCCGACCTGTGCGACCCCCGTACGACGACTCCGCGCGAGGCGGGCGGCATCGGTCTGCACGCCCAGTGGAACGACGACTTCCACCACTGTCTGCACACCGCGCTGACGGGCGAGGCCCAGGGCTATTACGCGGACTTCGCGGCCGCCCCGCTGGCCGGGCTCGCCAAGACCGTGACAAGCGCGTTCTTCCACGACGGTACGTACTCCAGCTTCCGGGGCCGCAGCCACGGACGCCCGGTCGACGTCACCCGCACCGCCGCCCACCGCTTCGTCGGCTACGCCCAGACGCACGACCAGATCGGCAACCGGGCGCTCGGCGACCGGCTCGCCGCCTCCCTCGCCCCCGGCCTGCTGGCCTGCGCGGCGGCGCTCGTGCTGACCGGCCCCTTCACCCCGATGCTCTTCATGGGCGAGGAGTGGGGCGCCCGTACGCCCTGGCAGTTCTTCACCGACCACACCGATCCGGAGCTCGCCGAGGCCGTACGCAGCGGCAGGCGGCGGGAGTTCGGGGCGCACGGCTGGGCCGAGGAGGACATCCCCGACCCGCAGGACCCGGCCACCCGCGACCGTTCGTGTCTGGACTGGAGCGAGCAGCGGCGCGAACCGCACACCCGGCTGCACGCCTGGTACCGCGAACTGATCGCGCTGCGCCGCACCCTGCCCGACCTGAGCGACCCGGATCTGGCGACGGTGAGGACGGCGTACGACGACGAGGCGCGCTGGCTGGCGCTGCGCCGGGGCGACCTGCGGATCGCCGTCAACCTCGACGAGAAGCCGGCCACGATCCCGCTGGGCGGCGGCCGGCACCGCAGTGGCGGGGGCAGGGTGCTGGCCGCCTGGCTGCCCGTCGAGCCGCCCGGCGCGGACGGGGCGCTGCATCTGCCGCCGGAGTCGTGCGTGGTACTGGCGGACGACTGAGGCGTTACTCGACGATCGCCAGCTCACGCGCCGTGGCGTTGAGGCGGCGGCCGCCGTCCTCGGTGACGGTCACGATGTCCTCGATCCGGACGCCGAACCGGCCCGGCAGATAGATGCCGGGCTCCACGGAGAAGCACATGCCGGGGACGAGCGGCAGCTCCTCGCCCTCGATCATGTACGGGGGTTCGTGGGTGGTGACGCCGATGCCGTGGCCGGTGCGGTGGATGAAGCGTTCGCCGTAGCCGAACTCGGTGATGACGGCGCGGGCGGCCCGGTCGATCTCCTGGCAGGCGACCCCCGGCCGCACCGCTTCGCAGCCTGCCTTCTGCGCCTCCCGCACGATGTCGTGGACCCGCTGCTCCTCGGCGGTGGGTTCGCCGACGTGGACCGTGCGGGAGGTGTCGGAGCCGTAGCCGTGCTTGAGGCCGCCGAAGTCGAGCACGACCATGTCGCCGCGTTCGATGGTGCGGTCACCCGCCTCGTGGTGCGGGTTGGCGCCGTTGGGTCCGGAGCCGACCACCGTGAAGTCCACCTGCGAGTGGCCGAACTCGGTGAGCAGGCGCGCCAGATCGGCGGCCACTTCGGTCTCCTTGCGGCCGGAGAACCGGACCTTGAGGATCTCCTCGTACGTGGCGTCGGCGGCGGCCCCGGCCGCGGCGAGGCGGTCCAGCTCATGGGCGTCCTTCACGGCCCGCAGCATCGGCAGCGCCTCGGTGAGGGAGGCGTACGAGGTCCCGGGCAGCAGCTGCTGGAGGCCGAGCAGATGCATGGCCCAGGCGTTGTCGCTGATCCCGAACCGGCCCCGTCCGTCGAGGAGCGGCGCGGTGACGGCGTACGGGTCCTTGCCGTCGGTCCAGTCGCGCAGGGTCAGCGCGGGCGCGCCGACGGCCTTCTCCGCGTCCGGGGCCTCCAGGGTCGGGACGACGAGGACGGGGTCCTGGCCCGCGGTCAGGACGAGGACCGTGAGGCGCTCGGTGATCGCGGTGGGCTGGTATCCGGTCAGGTACACCAGGTCGGGCCCCGGTGCGACCAGCACACCCGCGAGTCCGGCGGCAGCCGCACTGTCGGCGGCCCGCGCCATCCGGGCCCGGTAGTCGTCGGCGGTGAACGGCACGGGCTGGTTCGGGCTGGGCATGCGGGACCTCCTGGCGGCGCGGAACGGCTCTCTGCATCCTGCCCGCCCGGGCGCCCGGCCGCGAGCGTCAGGGCAGCGTGCCGTTGGTGAGTCGTACGACGAGGTCGGTGCGGTCACGCCCGGCCGCGACGAGCCGCGCGTTGGCCTCGTCGGAACCGCCCACCCAGCGCTCCTCGTGGGGCCGGGGCTTACCGAACCGCACATGCCGGTCGACGAGCCTGCGGATCCGTACGTCCTGGTATGTCCCGTACCGGGAACGGCGAACCGGCGAGGGGCGCACCTCACCTCCAGGGGGATGCGGGCGTGCTCCCTCACCGGTCACTGCGGGAACCTGCGGTTCCGGCGGGTTCAGCTCTCCGTCAGGCGTACGGCGACGACGTGGCTGTTCGGCCCTGCGGGCACCTCGACGGTGACGGCGCCGTCGGTGACAGTGGCGGCGAGCCTCTCCGCCGGTTCGCCGTCGGCTCCGAGGAGGACGGCGACGCAGTCGGCGGCCGTCCACCCGATGACCCGGAGCGCCGTCTCGCGGGCGCCGTCCTCGCCGTAGAGGCCGAGGGCGTGGATGCCGGGGAGAGAACCTCCGCGGGCCTCCCCGGCCTGCGTGAGGTGCCACTCGATGCCGCCCTCGGCGGCAAGGGTGCCCGGCACGGTGCGGCTGCCGTAGACGGCGGGGCCGATGGCCCGGAGGAGCTCACCGAGCTCGGCCATGCGCGCGACGATGTGCCGGGAGAGGGCCCCGGTGGCGTCGGGGCCCACGCCGATGAGGTAGTTGCCGCCGCGGGCGACGATGCGGACCAGGGTGGCCGCGATCTCCGCCATGGGCTTGGCCGGCTCGTCGACCCGCGTCGAGCACCAGGACGGTGTCATCGTGATGCAGGACTCCCAGGGGTACGGGAGCTTGTCGTCGGGCACCTCCTGCTCCGGGGTGCGGTAGTTCTCGTGCGGTCCGTGCACCTCGCGGTCGACGACGAGGATGTCGGGCTGGAGTTCACGGGCCCGGTCCGCGATCCGCTCGATACCGATGGGCTCGTCGGGCTCGCAGACCCAGCCCGCGTCGAGCCAGAGGACGTTGACCTTGCCGTAGCCGGAGAGCAGCTCGCCGATCTGGCGATGGGTCAGGTCGACGAAGGACTGCCACTTGGCGGGCTTCTCGGCGATGTCGAAGTTGTGGTGACGCCCGGTGAGCGGCCGGGCGCGGTCCCAGTAGCCCGGGTGGGACCAGTCGGCCTTGGAGAAGTAGACGCCCGTCTCCAGACCCACGGCGCGGAACGCGTCGAAGGTCTCGGCGACGATGTCGCGTCCGAGGCCGGCATCCTCCGCGGTGCTCTTCAGATTGGTCTGGTCGGAGTCCCAGAGGGCGAAGCCGTCGTGGTGCTTGGTGGTGAACACCAGGTACTTCAGGCCCGCGTCGGCACACGCACGGGCCCAGTCGGCGGCGACGTAGTCGTGCCCGGTGAAGGTGCGGACCTGGTCGTAGTACCAGGTGTGGTACTCGGCGGGAGTGCCCTCGAAGTCTGCCGGGATGTCGGTGAAGGAGCCGAGGTGGTCGCGGTGGAGCGACCAGGAACCGGCCTGGCCGATCGCCGAGTAGACGCCCCAGTGCATGATCACGCCGACCTTGAGGTCACGCCAGTGCTCCAGCGCGGCCAGGGTTCGCGGGTCCTCGGGCCAGGTGTAGCCGGGGTCCACTCCCTTGCGGACCGCCCCGGCGGCGGCGAGGTCGTCGGGGGTGAAGTCGACAGCGGCGGCGCCGGCGGGAACTGCGTACTGCTCGGTCATCAGTACTTCATTCCTCCCTCTTCGATGCCCTTGAAGAAGTACTTCTGGGCGGCGAAGAAGATCATCAGGACGGGCGCGAGGGCGAGCAGGGCTCCGGCGAGGACCACGCGGTAGTCGAAGCCGAAGTTGCTCTGCAGACGGGCGATCTCCAGCATCATCGTGAACTTGCCGTCGGAGCGGACGACAACGAGGGGCCAGAGGTAGTCCTCCCAGGCGTAGATGAAGGACGTCAGGCAGACGATCACCATGGCGCCGCGGGTCTGCGGAAGGAAGATCCGCCAGAACCGCTGGAACTCGCCGGCGCCGTCGAGGAGGGCCGCGTCCTCGATCTCGTCGGGCACCGCGAGGAAGGCGGCACGCATGAGGAGTACATGGAAGGGGCCGAGCATGCCGGGCAGCCAGACACCGGCGAGGGTGTCGTAGAAGCCGAGGTCGCGGACCTGGGCGAAGAGGGAGACCATCAGGGCCTCGAAGGGGAAGATCAGCGCGGACAGAACGATCAGCTCGACGATCCGCCGCCCCTTCCAGCCCCGCCGGGACAGCATGTAGCCGCCGAGCGTCGCGAGGACCAGGTGGCTGGCCACGGCGAGTCCGCAGACGAGGAGCGAGTTTCCGATGGCCCGCACGATCTCGGTCTGCGCGAACAGTTCCCGGAAGGCGGAGAGGTTCGGGTGGCTCGGAAGCACCGTGGCCTCCGGGCCGAACATCGCCTCGCCCTCACCCTTGAACGCGCCGAGCAGCGGCAGGACCAGGGGGCCGAGCAGGAACAGCAGGACGACGACCAGGGTGATGTAGCGCGCGAGGAGTCCGCGGCGCCGGCGGTTCAGGGTGAGGCTCACCGCTCCTCCGCCTTCTTGTTCAGGCGCCGGCTGGCGACGAGGAAGCCCAGGGTCAGGACGAAGAGCACCACGGAGGCGGCGCTGCCGAGACCGAGCGAGCCGTAGGTGCTGTCGGCGATGCCGACCTTCTGGATGTACATGGTGAGGGTCTCGGAGGCCCCGCCGACCCCGCCGGTGCCGTTGGAGAGGAGGTAGACCTCGCTGAAGACCTTCATCGAGCCGATCATCACCAGCACCGCGACCAGGTACACCATGATGCGGACGCCGGGCAGGGTGACGGTGAAGAAGCGGCGGATCGCGCCGGCCCCGTCCATCTCGGCCGCCTCGTAGAGCGACTTGTCGACGTTCGCGAGGGCCGAGAGGTAAAGGATCATGTAGTAGGGCAGGCCCTTCCAGAGCGTGATGAGCATCGCCGAGATCAGCAGCCACCAGCGGCCGGTGAGGAAGGGGACGGGCTCGTCGACCATGCCGGTCCAGCGGAGCACCGTGTTGATCATCCCGTCGTCCTTCAGCAGGAAGACCCAGGCGAGGGATACGACGACCACGGAGGCCACGGCCGGGGTGTAGTACAGCGACCGGAAGACGCCGATGCCGGGGATGCGTTCCTTCACCAGCAGCGCGAGCAGCAGCGGCAGGAAGGTGAGGAAGGGGACCACCACGACGGCGTAGACAACCGAGTTGAGCAGGGCGCCCGCGAAGGCGTCGTCCTCGAGGAGCGTCCGGTAGTTGTCCAGGCCGACGAAAGCGCCGCCGCCGCCGAGAGGGCGCGCGTCGGTGAAGCTCAGCAGCAGGGTGTTGACGAACGGGTAGACGTAGAAGAGCAGTACGGCGGCCAGCGGCGCGGCGATCCAGACGTACGGGACCCACCAGCGCCGGAAGCGTGCGGCGCCGTTCAGTGTCTCGTCGCTCCGGTTACGTCGGCGGCCCTTCTCCGGGCCGGACTTCTCCGCGCCGGGCACGCCTGCTCCCTGGACGTTCTCGGGGGTCTGCGACCGGGCTGCGGCGCCACTGGCGGCTTCCTCAGCCCGGACCTCTATCGACGACATCGGCGTCGCACCTCTCTTCAGGGGCCGGGGGTCCGGCTTCGTTCGGGGCCGTGGACCGCGGCGAATCTCCGCACCGGGTCGGCAGGGGCGGCCGGGCAGGGCGTACTTGGCACCGCGCACCAGGGCCCGTCCAGAGACCGCAGGACTGACCCAAGTAAAGGGTGGCTATTACGAGTTTGCAAGGAGTCTGCGCACTTCTCGCGCTACATTCCGGTGACGGATCGCCACTCGAACACCGCCCGTAGCGGGGTGGGACGCAGAGCGTACTCGGGACGCACGTCCGGGCCGCATGCGCGGCTGCCCGTCCCGTGCTGGCCCAGGTCCAGATAGACGTGCAGACCCCGGGAGACGGGAAGCACGTCGGGGTGGCGCGCCTCACCTATCTCCTGGGCGCTGTGCCGAAGGACGGTGACACCGAGCTCGCCCTCCCTCACACGCAGCGCCAGCCCCGGGCCGCCGGGCCGGTGCAGGCGGAAGGACCGCACGCCGGAACGGTGACCGCTCTCCTGCGGATGCGGGCGGGCGACGGCGAGAGAGTCCACCGGGCTGCTCCACCGGCCGAGGCGGACGGCAGCGCGCATGTCCGGGTAGGACTCGCCCGGGCCGTAGCCGTGCCAGTCGAGGGTCCAGTCGGCCGACGAGGGGTCGGGACCGTCCGGGGCCTGTGGCGCGTACGGCAGGAAGAAGTGGACCGCGGCGCGCGGCCAGGTGGTGCGCCAGGGCCCCTCGGGCGTCAGATCGACGGAGCAACGCACCTCGCCGTCCCCGACGGACTCCCAGAGCAGCGTCGCGGCCACGCCGAAGGGCTCGGCGGCCGGGGCGGTCCGGCTGGCGACGAGCAGCCCGCCGCCGGGGCCCGTGCGCAGCCCGCGGGTGAGGCGGACGAGGCGGTGGAGTCCGGCGGCGGCCCAGCGGTCGGCGGAGGAAGGGCCGCGCCGGCCCGCTCCGGCGCCCAGGCTGGTGCGCGGATCGGTCTCGGAGTAGTCCAGGGCACCGTGGCCGTTGTCGTTGTCGGTGGGGGCGCGCCAGAGTTCGACGCCGAGTTCGGTGACCGCGAGGTCACCGAGTCGTGTGAGCAGGCCGCTCCCCGCCGCGAAACGAGCCGGGCCGGCACGGAGTTCGCCGACGGCAGGGCGGTCGGCGAGGGCCGGGCCCGCCGCCGGCGCGGAGGGTTCTCGGCGGGTCCCGGCAGCGGGCGTCAGCACTTCCTGCGCGGTGTGGCAGACGTGCCCCGCCTCGGCCCACGGGGTGGCCCGGGCCAGGACGATCTGGAGCGTGCGGGTCAGCTCGCCGCCCTCCGCCTCGGCCGCTGCGAGCGCCGCGGAGAGTTCCTCCGGCGTGCCGAGCGAGCGCACCGCCGCCGGGGGCACGGCACCGCAGGGCAGCCACCCCTCGTCGTGCACGAAACCGTCGACCTCCACGGACCAGCGGACCGCGAGGTCCTCGGTGGTGGTGAACTGCCGCCGGGAGTCGACCACGATCCCGTCGTCCCACCGCACCCGGACCGGGGCGACGGACTGCGCCCAGTCGAGCAGGCCCTGGGTGGGCGTGGAGTCGGCGAGGACCATGCCGTCGGCGAGGAAGTTGCCGTCGTGCAGGGGCTCCCCGAAGTCGCCGCCGTACGCCTGGTACGGCGTGCCGTCCTCGCGGTGGGCGAGCAGGGTGTGGTCGCGCCACTCCCAGACGAAGCCGCCGGCCAGACGCGCCGAGGAGTCGACGAGCCGGCCGTAGCCGGCGGCGCCGCCGGGGCCGGTGCCCATGGCGTGGAGGTACTCGATCATCACGAAGGGCAGCTTCCGCGCCCGGGCCGCCTCCCCGGGTGTGACGCGCGAGGCGGCATGGTGCGGGACCGCGAGGGGGCCCTCAGGGCTGAGGAAGGCCTCGATCTCCTCGAATGCCGGGTACATACGCGAGTAGATCTCGGTGTAACGGGCGGCGTGGTCGCCCTCGTAGTGGACGAGGCGGCCGGGGTCTCGTTCCTTGATCCAGGCGGCCATGGCGGCGAGGTTGCCGCCGGTGCCGCACTCGTTGCCGAGGGACCAGCTGAAGACACAGGGGTGGTTCTTGTCGCGTTCCACCATGCGGCGGGCGCGGTCGAGGAGGTTCTCGCGCCAGGCAGGGTCGTGTGCCGGGTTGCCCTGCCATCCGGCGGCCTCGAAGCCATGGGTCTCCACGTCGCACTCGACCATCACCCAGAATCCGAGTTCGTCGGCGAGGTCCAGCAGGCGCGGGTGCGGCGGGTAGTGCGCGGTGCGGATCGCGTCGACGTGGTGCCGCTTCATCAGCAACAGGTCCTCGCGAGCGCGGTCCTCGTCGAAGACCCGGCCCTCACGCGTGTCGATCTCGTGCCGGTTCATACCGCGCAGGGTGAGTGGACGCCCGTTGGCGGTGAGGACTCCGCCGACCGCCTCGACACGGCGGAAGCCGGTGCGCAGGGTGACGGTCTCGGCGGCGGAACGCAGCCGCACCTCATAGAGGACGGGGCTCTCGGCGGACCAGGGCCGCACGTCGGGCAGTTCGAGGGGGCGGATGTCCTCGGGGCCCTGCCAGGTGACCTCGAGGCCGGCCTCGGGGACGGAGAAGGTGACCGGCCACGCGGCGGGGCCGCAGCTGATCTCGGGGGCGAGGAGGCCGGTGCCGGTGGCGGGGACGAGGTCGGCGCGTATCCATACGTCGTCGAGGCTGCCGACGGGGCGGTGGAGGAGGGTGACCTCGCGGAAGATCCCCGGCAGCCACCACTGGTCCTGGTCCTCGACGTACGTACCGGCGGACCACTGGTGGACGCGCACGGAGAGCAGGTTCCGCCCGGGCACGAGGAATTCGGTGACGTCGAGATCCTGCACGAGACGGGAGCCGGTGCGCACGCCCGCCTCGGCGCCGTTGACCCAGATGCGCGCCACGGACTCGATGCCGTCGGTACGCAGCAGGATCCGGCCGCCCTGCCAGTCCTCGGGGAGGTCGAACCATCGGCGGTGGTCGCCGGTGGGGTTCTCGTCCGGTACGTGAGGCGGGTCGAGCGGGATCGGGTAGTTGACGTTGGTGTAGGCCGGGGCGCCGTGGCGACCGTCGGGCGGGAGCACCCAGTGGCCGGGGATGCGCAGGGTCTCCCAGCCGGAGTCGTCGAGGGCGGGGTCCTCGACGGCGTGCGGGCTGCGCGCGGTGGGCGACCAGGCGAACCGCCAGTCGCCGCCGAGGTCGAGACGGCCGGCATCGCTGTCGAGGGCGGCGACCGGCGGGGCGAGCCGGCCGCGGCCGGGGTCCCGGGAGATCACGTAGCCGAGGGACGGGTCGTCGAAGGGCGGGAGTCCTGACACGTGCGACCGCACTCCTTCTCGATGGGTTCCGCGAGAGCCCCGGACGCTCCCGGGCGGTGGTTGCGTGGATGCCGGGAAGTACTCCCGGCCGCAGCCGATTCGGAAAACTATCACGTGTTTGCTAATTCGAGGCAGGTGGGACGCGTTCGGTTCGGGACATGGCCCGCCCGGCAGGCCGTGTGCGAGACTCGGGCGTGCCCAGAGCTTCCCGAAGTGACGTCGCACGCCACGCCGGCGTCGCCCCCACGACTGTCTCGAACGTCCTCAACGGGCGTGCCGAGGACTTGCGCATCTCCCCGGAGACCGCACAGCGGGTGCGCGACTCCGCCGCGCGGCTCGGCTACATCCCCCGCGCATCCGCCCGCGCCCTGCGTGGCGGCCGTTCGCACACCATCGGTCTGCTGCTGGCCGCCCTGCCCCCGACCCCGTACGTACCCGTCGTCTACGACGTGCTGACGGCTGCCATGGCACGCACCCAGGAGCACGACCACCTGGTGCTGCCGGTGGCACAGCCCACCGAGGGCACCGGGACCGCATACGTGGACCGGATCATGGCCGACGTGGACCTGGCCGGGGTCATCTGCGAGTACAGCGACCGCAACCGGGAGGCCGGACGCCGTCTGGCCGAACTCGACGTGCCCGTGGTGTGGATGTCGTTCACCCGCAAGGAACACATGCCGATCGGGCTCGCCCATGTCGTCGCCGACGAGCAGCCCGGCACCGAGGCCGTGCTCTCGCGGGTCGAACTCCCCCGCGGCCGGCGCATCGTGGCGATCGTCGGCCCGGTCTACCGGCCGGACCGGCTCGACGTGGCCCGCCGCCTCTTCGGGCGCCGGCTGCGGATCGTCGAGGCGGAGACCTGGCTGCCGGAGGCCGGCGCGGAGGCGATGCGGCAGGTGCTGCGCGAGGAACCGAAACTGCACACCGTGTTCTGCGCCGACGACCTGCTGGCTCTCGGCGCGCTCCAGGCCTGCGCGGAAGGCGGGGTCTCGGTCCCCGGCCAGGTTTCGGTCATCGGCTACGGCGGATACCCGCTCACCGAGAACGCCTTCGGCCGTCTGACCACCGTCGCCTGGCCGCTGCGCGAGCTGACGTTCGCCGCCGTCGACGTGCTGATGGAACACCTGAAGGGGGGCGGGCCGCTGCGACAGCAACAGCCCGCCCCCCTCACCACGCTGGTGCCGACGACCCCGGTGTTCGGGACCACCGCCGCACTGGCGGACATGCCCGAGGGATGAACTGGTGCCGCGTCAGCCGGGGTTCGCCCCGGCGCGGCGCCCTGCGGGCACGGGCCACGGATCAGGCCCAGAGGTAGAGCTCGCCCTGACCGCCCTTGGCGGTCACGGTGAACTTCTTCTGCGTCCCGGACGAGGAGAGGCCGACGCTCTTCAGGGCACCGTTGTAGCGGTCGACCTGGTAGAGGTTGGTCTTCCCGGCCGGCGGGAGGACCGTCACCGTCAACTGCTGGCGGGTGTCGTCGCCGCTGCCGCCCGTGGAGTTCGGGTCGTAGACGTCCTTGTTCGCCACCGCCAGGGCGTTGACGAGCATGAAGCCTGGGGTGTTCGCCTTGTCGGGCAGCACTCCGGCCGCCTCGGCGTCGGACATGCCCGGCAGGGCGCGGAAGGTGCCGACGAGCACGTCGCCCGGGGCACCGTTGTTGGTGGTGCCGACGTTCTTCGCCACCACCGACAGCAGGCCGCTGCCGCCGTCACCGCTCGCGGCGAACGCCGAGATCTCGGTGGAGGCCGGAGTGGCCGCGCCGGTCTCACCGACCTTGCCGTTGACCAGGCCCACGTACCGCGTGCGCAGCCGCGTGAGGTACGGGGAGAGAGCGCGCAGCGAGGTGTTGAGCTCGGTGTAGCGGTTGAGCTGGACGCGGGGCTTCCCGTTCTCGTCGGTGAGGAAGAGGCCGTCCGACTCCCACTCGCCGTCGTGGGCGCCGAGGTCCCAGCGGAACAGGTCCAGCCACTTGCCGCCGAAGGCCCAGGTGGCGAAGGAGACGATGTGCTGCTGCGACTCCGAGACGAAGTAGCGGCGCAGGTACTTCGGGTCCTTGCCGTCGATCGGTTCGGCGGGCTGCAGCCGGAAACCGCAGGTGTACTGACCGAAGGCGATGGGCGAGACACCGTCGCCGTCGAGTCCGGCCACGGCATGGCGGCGGTAGCGGCCATTCAGGTTGTACAGCTGGGTGACGCTGCCGCCGGGCCAGTACCTGGCGCGCTGCCAGTAGTACTGGTCGAAGGTGATCAGGTCGGGGCGGGCCGTTTTGAGGTAGGTCCGCATCTGCGTGTCGTTGTACTGGCCGACGGCCTGGTTGTTGTGGACCAGGACGTTCGGGTGGTCGCGATGCATGCGCGCATAGGCGGCGGCGAACCACTGGGTGAGCGCGTCGTTGTAGGGTTCCTCGTCACCGAAGCAGGCTGTGAAGAGGTCGTCCTTGGCCGCGAGCATCGGGGAGGTGAGCCACTCGGCCTGGGGGTCCGGGAGCTTCGCCGGGTCGAGGTTGGTGGCGAGGGGAGCACGGGCCACGGCCCAAGGGGTGTTCTCGGGAAGCGACTGCATCAGCGGGCCGTTCCAGAGCGAGGGCAGGTAGAAGGTCGGCGCGTTGAAGCCGCTCTCCTTCCACAGGCCGGCGCCGGGGTACCACTCGCCGCCCTCGGAGCGGACCCACGCACCATGCATGAGGCCGCGGGCGATGAAGACCCGGTCGGGGCGGGAGAGCGCGCTGCCGGCGTCGAGGAGTTCCGGTCCGGGGACGTTGGGACTGCGGCGCCATGCGGCGGCCGCGGAGCCGGGGATACCCACGGCCGCGGCGGTGCCGGCGGCGACCAGCCCGAGAACGGACCGGCGGGAGGGGAAGGTGGTCATGGGGCGACCTTTCCGGGAGCGGGAGGGGCGATGTGGTGCGGTTCGATGCGGTGAGGAGACGGCAACATCCGGTAACCGACGCGGAGTTGGGAGCGCAGCCATCTTCCGGACGGCGATGACCAGTGACAGTAGTTTTTGCTATCTCGTGTTCGCAAGTGTTCTGCCCGGAATAGTTCACAGCGTGATGACACGGCGCTCGTGTCCCGGCGGGCGTCTTCGCGCAGTCGTGGGCGGGGGCGCACGGGGCGCGCCGCTCCATAGGAACCAGCAGAGACCGGCCCGTACGCCCCCTCCGGCTCCGAGCCGGGCCCGGTGCCGTACGTCATGACGACGGTCGGCCGCCGGCTGAACCTGCTCCGCCGGCAGAGCGGGCCCGCGGCGCTGCTGACCAGGGAGGACGGGGTCGGAACACACTCCGCGCGGTACCGGGAGCCGAACCACCGCATGAGGAAACTGCGGCGGTACCGGGGAGCCGAACCACCGCATGAGGAAACTGCGGCGGTACCGGGGAGCCGAACCACCGCATGGGTTTCGGCTCCCCGGTACCACCACACGAGGAGACTCCCCCCACCTCGCGCGGCCGCGGACGCACACGGTGGCGCACGCGCCGGGACGTCAGCGAGGGCGGCCCGAACCCACCGCCCTCGCTTCCGGTGTCTCCGGCGACACGGACCCGGGCACCCGGCTCCGCACGGTCGCGGTCACCCACATGGGCGGCGCCAACGACGGTCTCCCCGCCCTCGCCGACACGTTCCGGCCGGCCCGGGGATGAACGCCAGGGAGAACCGGGTGTACGCAGACCCGCGCACGCCTGCCTCATCGGTCACCGACGCGCCCGTCACGCCGCAGGCCCACTGCGCCAACCAGGACGGCACCGGCGGCAACGGCCCCGACACCCGCAGGCCACCGACGCCGGCCTTCCGCCTGGCGCGGCTCTCCGTGCCGCCCGGCCGACGGTCCCTGGCCCCGGGCGGCGGCACCCGCCCGCGTGCCGCCGCGCGGGACCTCCGACGATCGGCAGGCGGCCCCGGAGATCGACGGGGTTGCGGGCTGCCGCCTTCGCCGTGCAGCCGCTGCGGCTACCTCAGCCGAGCGCCCTGACCAGGCGGTTGGCTTCCTTCTGCGCCTCCTGCAGCGCCTCCTCCGGATTCTTCTGTCCCGTCATGGCGAGCTGGATGCCTTGCATGACGGCGGTCTTGATCTGGCCGGTGATGTAGAAGTTGGCCGGGTCCGCAGTGCCCTCACGGGCGGCCTTCGCCGCGGTGGCGCGGGCCCGGCCGAGCGGGGTGGAGGTGTCGGGCTTGCTGAAGAACGGGTCCTCCAGCGCCTCGGTGACCGTCGGGAAGATCACCACGCCGGGGTCCTTGTTCCAGGCGAGCTGGTTCTCGGCGTTGGTGACGAACTCGGCCCAGGCGAGGGCGAGCGGCGCGTTCTTGGTCATCGCGGAGACGGCGAGGTACTGGCCGTCGAAGAGGACCTTGCCGCCCTTGCTGGTGAGGTGTTCGCCGACGCCGGTGCGCTCGTACAACGCGCCGCCGTTCTTCTTGACGTTGCGCAGGAAGGACGGGTTCGGGCTACCGAAGGCGAGGTGGCCGCCGAGGAAGGCCTGGCTCGGGTCGGGCTTGCCGGTGACCGAGTCCTTCGGGATGGCGCCGGCCTTGTAGAGCTCGCGCATGTCGGTGAGCCACTGCTTCACCATGGCGTCCTCCGCGAAGGTGAACTCCTTCCGGTCGTCGCTCATGAGCTTGGCGCCCATGCCGACCCACTGGTCGACGAACGACCAGGTGGGGTTGCCCCAGAGCGCCTGGTCCTTGCCGCCGGACTTCTTGTCGATGGCCTTCGCCATCTCGACGAACCCGTCCCAGTCCTTCGGGGGCTTGTTCTCGTCCAGCCCGGCCCGCTTCAGCACGTCCTTGTTGTACGTGGTGATGGACGGCGCCCAGTACCAGGGCAGTGCGGTGTGGTGGCCGTGGGCGCCGAAGGCGGTGTTGTCCCAGACGGCCGGCAGGAACGGTTTGCCGACGCCGGGGGACTTCACGTCAAGATCGAGGAGCAGGTTGCCCTTGGACAACGCCATGATCGTGGTGCTGGGCACGTTGACGACGTCGGCCATGACGCAGGTGCGGGCGTCGCTGACCATGCGGGAGTCGAAGTCGGTGTCGGTGGGCGCGTCGTTCCAGACGATGTTCGTGCCGGGGTGCTGCTTCTCGAACTTCGCGATGAGCCCCTCGAAGAACGGACCGAAGTCCGTCTTCAGGCTCTGGGTGGCGAACTTGATCGTGCCGGTGGGCTTACTGGTGTCGACCTTGGAGTCGTCCAGGTTGGCCTGGGGGACGTCACAGCTCACCGACGGCTTCGAGATGTCCCCGCCGGCGGAGTCGGCGCTGCCGCCAAGACCGCACGAGGAGAGCGCGAGCGAACCGGCCGTGATGGCGACGGTGGTAAGAATGCTTTTCCGGAAAACAGGCTTCGTCACCGAATGCTCCAGGAAATCGAGACGCTGGACGATCCGAGCGGCAGTCCAGGGCGAAGGCGGGTGCGCCTCGGCGAAGCTGGACATTAGTCCCACTATCTCGAGTTTGCAATGGCTCGATCAGGAGGGTGGTGCGTTGCTGTCGACCGAGTGCACAAGCGCGTTGGCGTGTGCGGGAGTGACTCCGACGAGGGCGGATGCGCAGGTCCCGAACGTGGTGGTGGGCGCCGCCGAGACCGTCCGCGAGCGCCGGAGTCTCCACCGCGCCGCTCGCAGCTGCCGCGGAGCGGGCAGGCCCGCTCCGGCGCCGCCCTCCCCGTAGTCGTGGCCGACGTCGAGCAGCTCGCCCCCCATCGCCACCCACACCCGGCTCCGGCCCGCCCGCCCGCCGAAGACCTCCGCCGGGCGTAGGAGAAACCACCGCCTCCGGCCGGCGCGCCCCGGCCCGGGTCCGCCGCGGGTTCGGGAACATCCTCACTCGCCTCGCCCCCCGAACCGCTCGGCGCCGGCCCCCGAAGGCCAACCCGGGCCACACACAGACACCGAGCCTCCCGCTACGTCGTCGGCACGACCGTCAAACACCCCGAAACCCGCAAGGCCATCGGCAAGGCCGGAGGGCCTTGGTAGACATAGAACGAGCCAAGAGCCTCCCGCTCCCCTTCCATCCCGCAAGGAGTCCCATGTCCCACATCGCTCTGGTCACCCTGGTCGTCCGCGACTACGACGATGCACTCGGCTTCTATACCGGCGCCCTCGGCTTCGAGCTGGTGGAGGACACCGACCGGGGCGACGGTTCCCGCTGGATCGTGGTGCGTCCGCGCGGAACCGAGGGCACGGGACTGCTGCTGGCCCGGGCGAAGGACGAGGCGCAGGGCGCCAGTGTCGGGGCGCAGACCGGCGGACGGGTCGGTTTCTTCCTCCATACGGAGGACTTCACCGGCGACCACGCGCGCATGGTGGCGGCCGGGGTCCGGTTCCTGGAGGAGCCGCGGCACGAGGTCTACGGCTCGGTCGCGGTCTTCGAGGACCTGTACGGCAATCGCTGGGATCTGCTCCAGCCTGCCTGAGGGGCGAACGGGGCCGGCCGCGCGAAGACGCGCCGAAGACGCACCGGCCCGGTCGGCGCGATGACGTGGCGGCCCAACCACACTGATCCGCGGGACTCTTGACGGCCGGCCGAAGGAACCCTACGGTCCCAGGACATCAGACGTCTGCTGTTTTGGGGATTGCGGCCCCCGAACTGCCCGTCGGCGTACCCGCGGAGAGGCTCCCGCCCTCACCGGCCGCCGGGTCGCACAGCCATGCGCCACGACCCCTTCCGAAAGAGGGCCCCATGCAGCGAACCGCGCAGCACGGATTCATCCCCCTTCTGCTGTCCTTGGCCGTCGTCGCCACGTCGTCCGGCTCCGCACACGCCGCGGCCCCCGGCTCCGCCGCCCCGGCCGCGACCGCCGGGAGTCTGGTGAGCCAGGATCTGGCAACCCGCGGCCAGGGCGCGCCGGTCCAGCGCATCCCGGCACTGACGAGAACGGTCAAGGGCACGCTCATCGCGGCCTACGACACCCGCCCCTCGATGGCCGATCTTCCCAGCAACATCGGGGTGGTGATACGCCGGAGCACGGACGGCGGCGCCACCTGGCAGGAGCAGCTGACCGTCCGGAGCGAGGCGGCGCCCCGGGGCAACGGCGACCCCAGTCTTCTGGTCGACCGGGAGACAGGCCGGATCTTCGTGTTCTACTCGTCCACGGTCAACCAGGGGTTCGCGGGCTCTCACACGGGCAACGACGAGAACGACCCCGATGTCCAGCAGTCCGATTACAGCTACTCGGACGACGACGGACTCACCTGGAAGCACCGCCGGATCACCGCGCAGATCAAGGACCCTTCCTGGGGTGGCATGTTCGCGGCGTCAGGTGAGGGAATCCAGCTGCGGCACGGCGCCCACAAGGGGCGGCTGATCCAGCAGTACGCGGTCCGGTCCAACGGCGGCAACTACGCGATGAGCGCGTACAGCGACGATCACGGTGAATCCTGGAAGGCCGGCGCTCTCACGGGCCCGGGGGGCGACGAGAACAAGACCGTCGAGCTGTCCGACGGCCGGGTGATGCTCAACAACCGGTCCGCGCCCTACCGTACGGTCGCCTACTCCTCGGACGGCGGGGTCACCTACACGCCCTTCCAGCAGGACCCCTCCCTCGTCGACCCGGCGAACAACGGATCGGTCACCCGCTTCGCACCGGACGTTCCCGCCGGGCATCCGCGGTCGAAGTGGCTGCTGTTCAGCAACACCGAGGACAACGGCATACGGCGCAACCTCACCGTGAAGATGTCGTGCGACGACGGGAAGACCTGGCCCATCCGCAGGGTCGTCAACACGGGGGCGTCGGGCTACTCGACCCTCACGCCGCTGAGCGACGGCACGGGCGGCAACCCGCGCGTGGGGATGCTCTGGGAGCGGGACGGCTATCAGCACATCACCTACTCGTCCTTCGACCTGCAATGGCTCGGCGGGGTCTGTGCCCCCGTCACCGTCACCGCACCGGCGGTCCGGGCGGGCGAAAGCGCCGAGGTGTCCGTGCGCGTGGTCAACCAGAACGACCGGCCCCTGCCGGCGGGCCGCGCGACGCTCGATCTCCCCGCGGGGTGGGATGTCGGCTCCGCCGAGGTTCCGGCGCTGAACCCGGGCCAGGGCGCCACGGTGAAGGTGCCGGTCGATGTGCCGCCGACCGCCACGGGGCGGGCGGAGTTCAAGGCCGTCTACGCGGTACGTGACGCGCACTCCTACGGCGCCGGTTCGGTGAACGTCACCGCGGCGGCGGACGCCCCGGCGGCACCCGCCGTTCGCGCCCTCCCGGTGCTCGACAACCTCAGGGCGGCCGGAGCCCCGGGCCCGCTGGGCGACGTCATGTCCTACTGGATCCGGGTGTCCAATCCCGGCAACGTGACACTGACGGAGGTCGGGTTGACCGGCAACCTGGACAATCTGGCAGCCTGCGGCCGCACAACCCTGGCGCCGGGCGCCTCGTACGTCTGCCGGGGCTCGGCCAGCGGCACGCGGACTGTCACCCAGGCCGACCTCGACAACGGCTTCGCGCCGGCACTGACGGTGTCCGCCACCACGCCGGACGGGGCAGGGACGGCCTCCGAGGCCGAAGGGGATCTCAGCGAGATCCACTGACGGGCGATAGCGCGGGGCCCGGCCGAACCGTCGCACGAAGGGCGGTCCGGCCGGGCCCCGCGCACGGATCAGCCGAGGGCCCACCGCCGGTCGGCGGCCCCGGTGCTCTCCTGCTGGGTGAGCGGGGCGCCGTCGCGCGTGCCGGACGACGTCAACACCAGTCCGCTCCGCACGGAGGTGAGGGTGAAGCCGCCGGCCGCCGCGGCCGTGACGGACCAGCGCTGGTTGTCGGCACCGGTGCAGGGCCACTGGATGATCGCCGTACCCGCCGCGGTGCTGCCTCCTTCGACATCGAGGCACAGGCCGTTGCCGCTGTTGCGCAACGTGTAGGCACCGTCGGAAGCCTGGGCCGTGAACCGCTGGTTGGCGCCGTCGTGCGGCGTCCAGGTGCCGAGCCGCGCTCCCGGGGCGGTGGTCGAACCCGGAACGTCGATCGCCTTGCGGGACGCGGTGTTCAGCATCTGGATGGTGCTGCCCTGCGCCACCGGGGCGGCCGGCGTGAGCAGGGTGAGTTCGGCCGCTCCCGCGTGCGGAAGGCCGTTGGCGGAGGAGACTTCGGTGAGCCGCACGTGGTGTGCCGCGGTCTGCGGGAAGGTGATCTCCTTCTCCGTCACGTCGTCGTCGAAGGCGCCGTGGGCAACGGTACGCCAGGTGTCCCCGTCGGCACTGACGGCGAAGGTCCAGGATCCGATCCGGCCGTTGCTGCCGCCGTCCTGGCGTGGCAGGTAGCGGAATCCGGCGAGCTGCCGTTCGCCGCCCAGGTCCAGGGTGACCTGGTGGGGCGCGGGCGTGGTGCCCGTGCTGTAGGCGGTGTGCCAGGCGGTGTACGGGTTGTCGTCGAGGACGGCGGCGGCCCGCCCGTCCTCCCCGACGGTCTCCTGGCTGTCCGCGGCCGCGGTCATCCCGGCCTTGGGCAGCGCGGTGAGATCACCGGTGGGTGAGCCCGGCGGGGCGCCGACCGCGTCCACGCGGCCGAGGAAGGCCCACACCGAGGACTCCCGCGGCGAGCCCCACGTACGTGCCGCCATCACCTGGAGGGGTCTGCGGGCGAAGTGGTCGAAGAAGGCCACACTCCGGGACTCGGCCCCGTCCGCCCAGCGGGCGACCTTGTAGCCGAGAACACGTCCGCCGCCCGTCTCCGGCGTGGGAAACGCGTAGTCCTCGTACGCGTCACGGATGTCGACGTATCCGTACTGGCCGAGCTTCTGCCCCATGCCCGGGCTCACGTACAGCACGGGTTCGGGGGCGGCAACCACGGTGTACCCCTTCGAGACCAGGGGCGTCGGGTCACGGTCTATGTAGTCGTCGAGGAGGATGGTCCGGTCGGGCTCGATCGAGGACTTCTGGCCGTACTGGTCCCACCACTCCCATGCCTGGGTGGTCTTCCCATGGGAACGGACCTGCTTGTTCAGGGTGTTGAGGAAGTCGACGAACACGTCCCCGGTGTGTTCGAAGCCCCGGGCGTCTCGGTAGTCGGTGAGTTCGGGGCAGGCGTCCTTCTTGTCGTCCAGCCCTATCTCGTCACCCCCGACATGCACGTACGGACTGTCGAAGAGCGGGATGACGGCTTCGAAGAGGTCGTGGACGAAGTCGCGGGTGTGCTGCTGGGTGATGTCCAGCGTCCAGCCCCCACGCTCGCCGCCGGGCCATTTCCCCTGGTCCATCGACGTGCAGGCGAACCGCAGCGTCGGGTCGTAGGTGGTGAGGGCGTTGGCGTGGCCGGGCACGTCGATCTCGGGGACGACGTCGACATGGTAGGTACGGGCGTAGTCCTGCAGTTCGCGCAGTTCGGCCGGGGTGTAGGCGTCGTCGGACGCCAGACCGGGGAACTCGTCCAGGCGGATCCGGAAGCCCGACCAGTCACTGAGGTGCAGATGGAGGGTCGTGAGCTTCTGCCAGGCCATCTCACGGATCTGGGCCTTCAGGTAGCTGAGCGGAAAGTACTTACGGCCGACGTCGAGCATCTGGGCGCGCTGTTCGATGTCGGGCCGGTCACGGGCCTGGCCACGGGGAATCGTGGTGCGGTGGCCATCGAGTTTGAGGGCCTGCTCGATCGTCTGCGTGGCGTAGAACACCCCGGTGTCACCGGTGGCTTGCACGGCGAGCACCTCGCCGACGTCCAACGCGTACCCCTGCGGCCCGAGTCCGGCATCGGCACTGTCCGCGCGCAGGGTGATGTCGCCTGCCCGTGCGGTGCCGCCGGTGACGACGGGGAGGCTGCGCCCGGTGACGGTGGAGAGATCCGCGGCGAAGGTGCGGGCGATGGCACGGAGGGCCGCTGCACCGGCAGGTTCGAGGATGATGCGCGAGCCCGGCTCCAGCCGGAACACGCCGTCCCCGCCCTGCCATTCACGGATGCCGGGCTGTACGGCCGGTGCGGGATTGCCGGGTTCCGCTGCCACGGCGCCCGGCACGCCGAGGGGAACGACCCCAGCGGCCAACAGCGTGACCGCCAGGACATGGCGGATAAGTCGTCTCATGCGTGAAACCGTCCTGAGGTTCGACAACAATGGGACATCTGATGTCAGACCTTAGGAGTGCATCCGGTGTGTGGCTAGTCTCTGCGCGCGCCCGGGGCCGTGCCCGACCGCACGCTCAGCGCGCCCCCTTGCCCTCCAGGTACGCGAGCACCGCGAGGACCCGGCGGTGGACCGAGCCGTCGTCCGGTTCGAGGCCGAGCTTGGCGAAGATGGAACCGATGTGCTTGCTCACCGCCCGCTCGGTTACGACGAGTTCGGTGGCGATGGTGCCGTTCGCCTTGCCCTGGGCCATCAGTTCCAGGACCTCCCGCTCGCGGGGTGTGAGGCTCAGCAGCGGCTTCGCTGACGCCTTGCGGGTCAGCAGCTGGCTGACCACCTCCGGGTCGAGTGCGGTGCCGCCGGATGCCACCCGGTCCAGGGCCTGGAGGAACTGGTCGACGCGGCCCACCCGGTCCTTGAGCAGGTAGCCGATGCCCTGCGCGCCCTGGGCGAGCAGCTCGGCGGCGTACGTCTCCTCGACGTACTGGGAGAGGACCAGGATCGGCAGGTCGGGCATCTCCTTGCGGGCGGCGATGGCGGCGCGCAGCCCCTCGTCGCGGAACGTGGGCGGCAGCCGTACGTCGAGGACTGCGGCGTCCGGGCGGTGCTCCAGCAGGGCGGGCAGCACCTCGGGGCCGGCCGCGGCGTCGGCCACCACCTCGTGGCCCGAGCTGGTGAGCAGCAGGATCAGGCCCTCCCGCAACAGGGCGTTGTCCTCGGCGATCACGATCCGCACGGCAGCTCCACTTCGATGTCCGTCGGCCCCCCGGTGGGGCTGCTGATGCGGGTGGTGCCGTCCAGGGCGGCAATCCGCCGCCTGATCCCGACCAGCCCGCTGCCGCCGCGTTCGTCCGCGCCGCCGTGTCCATCGTCGCCGATGGCCACGAGCAGGGCGCCGGGGGCACGGTCGATCCGTACGCGTGCGGCCGTCGCGCCACTGTGCTTGTTGATGTTGGTGAGCGCCTCGGCGATCACGAAGTAGGCGGCGGCCTCGATGGCGGCCGGCAGCCGGAGCCCGTCCTCGACGCCGTCGAGTTCCACCGTGACGGGGACGGCCGAGTCGGCGGCCAACGCCCGTACGGCTCCCGCGAGTCCGCGGTCGGTCAGGATCGGCGGGTGGATGCCGCGGACCACGTGCCGCAGCTCCGCGAGCGCCGCGTCGACGCCGTCCTGGGCCTCGTCCAGGCGCTGCCGTGCGGCGGCCGGATCCCGGTCCAGGACCTGCTTGGCGAGGCCGATGCGCATCGACAGGGCGACGATGCGGGCCTGCGCGCCGTCGTGCAGGTCGCGTTCGATGCGGCGGAGCTCGGCCCCGTGCGCCTCGACGGCACCAGCCCGGCTCTCCGTCAACTGGACGACGCGCTCGGCCAGTTCGTCCGACTGCGGGGTGGTCAGCAGGGACCTGGTCCAGCTCGCCGACAGTTCGGCGAGTACGGGATGCCAGCGCAGGGCCAGGCCGCGGCGCTCGGGAGGCGGCGTGCCGTACTCGTCGGCGCTCCGCCGGTCCAGCAGGTGCACGAGCGACAGCACGATCCCGTCCACCAGCAGCCCGACCGGCCACAGCACCATCGCGAGGTAGCCGATGACATTGCCGGCCAGTGCCTGGAACGGCAGCCACAACGCCTCGCGACGGGCGACCGGGTCGGTGAGCACATGCCTGACCCGCTCGGTGAGTTCGCCGCCGTCGAGCGGCAGATACGGCGTCGGCCGGAAGGGGACACCGAGGTACGCCGCCGCCCTGCGCCGCTCGGACTCCGCGAACCGGTGCAGCGCCTTGGCCGCCTCCGGCAGCGCCGGCAGCCCGATGACCACGACGGCGAACAGCAGCGCCGCCACCACCAGAAACGTGGCGACGTACGCGAACAGCGCGCTGGGAATGCCGATGAAGACGTAGCGCGAGGCGTGCCAGGAGCGTTGCACTGCGACCGTCAGCGGGGCGGGGGTGGTGCTCATACCGCACCACGTTACGGGGGCCGGTGCGGCACCGGAGTGGAGCGGCCACCCCGGGCGGTGGTGGTGCTGGCTGCACCCCCGGTCCGGGACCGCGCACCCTCGCCCCTGCCCCCGCGCACTCATAGCGTTTACGCAGGTCAGGAAGTACGGAAGAAGCGAGGGGTCCACGGTGGAGACAACCACGGCAGTGCGCACGGCGGCGCTGGAACTGGAGTCGGTGAGCCGGCGCCACGGGCGGCGCGGCAGCGGCCGGGAGGCGGTCGCCCTCGACGCGGTGAGCTGCGTCGTTCCGGTGGGGAGTTTCACCGCGGTGGTCGGTCCCTCGGGGTCGGGCAAGAGCACGTTCCTCCAGTGCGCGGCGGGCCTGGACCGGCCGTCGTCGGGGACGGTACGGATCGCCGGGACCGATCTCGGCACGCTGTCCGAGTCCGCGCTGACCCGGCTGCGCCGGGACCGGATCGGCTTCGTCTTCCAGTCGCACGCGCTGAACCTGGTGTCGTCGCTGAGCATCGAGGAGAACGTCGTACTGCCGCTGGTCCTGGCCGGGGCCGATCCCGAGGACGACCGGGTACTGGACCGCGGGCGGCAGCTGCTGGACCGGGTCGGGCTGTCCGGCCGGGGCGGCGGCGGACCGGCGACCCTGTCGGGCGGTGAGCAGCAACGGGTCGCGGTGGCGCGGGCGTTGGTGACCGAGCCCGATGTGCTCTTCGCGGACGAGCCGACGGCTTCCCTGGACCCGGAGTCGGCAGCTCTGGTGCTGGGCCTGCTGCGGGACGCGGTACGGCTCGACGGCCGGACGGTCGTGATGGTCACCCATGATCCGGTGGCGGCGAGCTGGGCGGACACGGTCATGACGATGGACGGCGGCCGGCTGCGATGACGATCACCGGAGCACAGAAGACACCGGTGCGCGCGACCGTGCGGGCCGGGAGCCGGCGGGCCTCGGCGTTTCTGGCCCGCCGCTCGCTGACGGCCCATCGCCGGGCCTGGACCGCGGTGTTCGCGGCGGTGGCGGCGGCGGCCGCACTGCTCGGCGCCTTCGCCCTGGTGCTCGGCTCGCTGCTGCCGGCGCGGCCGCCGGTGGAGCGCTACGCCGGGGCCGATGCGGTGGTGGTGGCCGATCAGCGGGTCTCCTACACGGCGAAGCCCTGGGGCAGCGAGCCGCAGACGGTCACCGCCCATCTGCCGGAACGGGTGCGGCTGGAGCGTTCCGTGGTGGCGCGGGCGGCTGTGGCGGACGGCGTGGCGCGGGCCGTCGCGGACGACTCCGTACCGGTCACGGCGGGCGACGGGGCGTCGGCGGTGGGCCGCTCCTGGCCCTCCGCCGTGCTCACCGCGTACGAGCTCTCCGAGGGGCGCGCCCCGAGGTCGGCGTCCGAGGTGGTCGTGGACGCGGCGCTGGCGGCCGGGGGCCGCGGGCCGGGCGGGCGCGTCACGCTTCAAGTGGACGGCGCGGCCCGGCAGTACACCGTCAGCGGGGTGGCCGCCACCGGCCACCGGGGCGGCGCACCCGCCGTGTTCTTCACCGAGCCCCGGCTCACCGCACTGGCCGGCCACCCCGGCACGGTGGACGCGATCGGCATCGTGGCCGAGCGGGGCGTGTCCGCCGACGCGCTGCGGACTTCCCTGGAGGAGACCGTGGCAGAAAAGGGCGGAGGCGAGCGCGGTCTGCGCGTACTGACGGGTGCCGAGCGCGGCGAGGCCGAGCACGTCGACGCGCTCGGCGGGCGCGGCGACCTGCTGGCGCTGCTGGCGTCGATCGCCGGAACGGCTCTCATGGTGGCCCTGCTCGTGATCGCCACCACGATCTCCCAGGCGGTGCACCAGCGCTCCGGCGAACTGGCGCTGCTGCGGGCGGTCGGGGCGACTCCCCGGCAGCTCAGGTCGGCGGTCGGCCGTGAGGCGGGCCGGGTCGCGGTCGCCGCCGCGCTGCTGGGCGCGGCCGGCTCCGTGCCGCTCGGGCTGCTGATGCGGTCGCTGCTGACCACGGACCCGCTGCCGCTGCCCGTCCCGGTGTGGCTGCCGGTCGCGACGGGCGCCGTGGGCGCGCTGCTCGTCGCCCTGGCCGCCCGGCCGGTGGCGCTGCTCGCGGCGCGTGCGGTGACCCGGATGCGGCCCGCGGCCGCCCTGCGCGCGGCGCGGGCGCCGGAGCCGGGTGAGCCGGGGCGGGTACGCACGGGCGCGGGTGTGCTGCTGGCGGTCGCGGGGCTCGGTTCGGCCGGTACGGCGGCCACGCAGAGCGGTCAGGCCGCGGCGCTCGCCGCGTCGGGTGCGGCGACCTCGCTGATCATCGCGGTGGCGCTGCTCGGTCCGTGGATCGCCCGGGTGTCGATGCGCGTGCTCGGCGCTCCGGCCCGGCGTGCGGGCGGGGTCTCCGGATTCCTGGCCGCCCGCTCCGCCGCCGCGCACAAGCGCCGGCTCGGTGCGGCGCTCACCCCGATCGTGCTGGTCGTCGCGTTCGTGTGCGTCCAGTTGGCGGCCGGTACGACACTGGAGCGGGCCGCCGGCCGGCAGGCGTCCGACGCGCTGCGGGCGGACCTGGTGGTGACGGGCCCCGCGGCGGGTATCCCGGCGGAGGCGGCGGACGCCGTGCGTGCGGCGCCCGGGGTGGCCGCCGCGACGGGCCTGCTGCGGTCGGCCGTCGTCCTCGCCCACCGCGAGGCCGGCGATCCGGCACTGGACCGCGTCCCGGTGCTGGGCGTCACGGCCGGCGAGTTGGCCGGCACCCTCGACGCCCGGGTCACGGCGGGCGACCCGGCCGGTCTCACGGGCCGGGGCACGGTCGCCGTCGGCAAGGACCGGGCCGACGACCTGGGCGTGGCTGTCGGGGACAAGGTGGAGCTGCGTCTCGGGGACGGTACGCAGGTGCGGCTCAAGGTGGTGGCGCTCTACGAACGGGCCCTGGGTCTCGGCGAGTTCATGCTGCCCCGCGAAGCGCTGGCCCCTCACGTATCGGCTCCGCGCGATCAGCAGATCCTGGTGCGCTCGGCGGACGGGGACGCCACGTCGGCCGTACGGCGGGCGCTGGCACCGTACAAGGGGCTCGACATCCGACCGGCGACCGCGGACGACGTGCGGATCAGCCCGTCGTCCTCGGACCAGGATGACGCCCTGATCGTCATCGGTGTCGGAGTGATCGGCGGATTCGCGCTGCTCGCCGTGGTCAGCACGCTGGCCCTGATCTCGGTCGGCCGTCGCCCGGAGTTCCGCCTGCTGCGGCTGGTCGGTACGGGACGCGGTCAGCTGCTGCGGATGCGGGTGCTGGAGACGGGCCTGGTGACGGTGGCCGGTCTGACCATCGGGACCGTGGTCGCGGCGATCCCGCTGCTGGCGTTCGCGCTCCCGGCGACGGGCGGGCTGCCGTATCTGCCGCCGGTGCAGTACGCGGTCCTGGCGGCGGCCGTGACCGCTGCGGCCGCCGTGGGCACGATGTTCCCGGGGGCGCGGGGCGGCGGGCCCTCGGGCCCGCCCCTCGGGTGAGGCGCCGGGGCCCCTGCCTCAGCCCGCCGCGAGCACGTCGTCGCCCGCCGCCCCCGCCAGCGCCTCCAGTACCGGGGCGATCAGCGGATGGGCCTCGGCGCCCCGGCGTACCGCCGCGAAGACCCGGCGGGTGGGCGCGCTGCCCTGCACCGGGCGGACCACCACGCCGGCCAGGGCCACGCCGCGCAGCGCGGACCGTGGGACGAGGGCCACCCCGGCGCCGGCGCCCGCTAGGGCGACCACCGCGTGGAAGTCGTCCGAGGAGTGTTCGAGGTTCGGCGCGAAGCCGGCGTACTCGCAGGCCAGGACGACCACGTCGTGGCAGGGGTTGCCCGGGTAGGGGCCGATCCACGCGTCCTTCGCCAGGTCGGCGACGGCCACCTGCTCCTCGCCGGCCAGCCGGTGACCCACCGGGAGCACCGCGTCGAACGGTTCCGAGTACAGCGGTACGCGGGTCAGCCGCCGGTCGTCCTCGCCCGGTGCGCCCCGGTACTCGACGGCGACCGCCACATCGACCTGCCGGTCAAGCACCATGGGGACGCTCGCGTCGCCCTCGGCGTCCTGGACGCGGACCTTGATGCCGGGTGCGGTCCTGTTCAGGGCAGCGATCGCGGGGGCGAGGACCAGGCCGATGCCGGTGGCGAACGCAGCGACGGTGACCGTACCGGCGTCGCCCGCGCTGTACGCGGCGAGCTCCGCCTCGGCCCGCTCCAGCTGGGCCAGCACCGCGTTCGTGTGGGTCAGCAGGATCTCCCCGGCCGGGGTGAGCCGGGCGCCGCGCGCGCCCCGCTCGACCAGCCGGTGTCCGGTCTCCTGCTCCAGCGCGGCGAGCTGCTGGGAGACGGCGGAGGGGGTCAGATACAGCGCGGCGGCCGCGGCGGTCACCGTGCGGTGATCCGCCACCGCCCGCAGGATGCGCAGCCGCCGTGCATCGATCATGTGACCTATTGTCCCAGGTCGCGCCGGGCACCCCCGCCGGGGACTACTCCCCCAGCGCCGCCCGCGCGTCGACGAACGCGTCGACCGCGCGGTTCACGTCCGCGGTGGAGTGCGCGGCGGAGAGCTGGACGCGGATGCGGGCCGCGCCCTGCGGGACGACCGGGTACGAGAACCCGATCACGTACACACCGCGCTCGAGGAGCAGCTCCGCCATCCTGCCTGCCTTCGCCGCGTCCCCGATCATCACGGGGGCGATGGCGTGGTCGCCGGGCAGGACGTCGAAGCCTTCCTCGGTCATCCGGGTACGGAAGAGCGCGGTGTTGGCGTTGAGCTGCTCGCGCAGGTCGCCGGCGGACTCCAGCAGGTCGATGACCTTCAGGGAGGCCGCCGCGATGACCGGGGCGAGCGAGTTGGAGAAGAGGTACGGGCGCGAGCGCTGGCGCAGCAGGGCCACGATCTCGGCGCGGGCGGCCACATAGCCGCCGGACGCGCCGCCGAGCGCCTTGCCGAGCGTGCCCGTGATGATGTCGACGCGGTCCATCACGTCGTGCAGCTCGGGCGTGCCGCGGCCGCCGGGGCCGACGAAGCCGACGGCGTGCGAGTCGTCGACCATGACCATGGCGTCGTAGCGCTCGGCGAGGTCGCAGATCTCGCGCAGCGGGGCGACGTACCCGTCCATGGAGAAGACGCCGTCGGTGACGACGAGGCGTCGGCGGGCCCCGGACGCCTCCTTGAGCTGCTTCTCCAGGTCGGCCATGTCGCGGTTGGCGTAGCGGAAGCGCTTGGCCTTGCACAGGCGGATGCCGTCGATGATCGAGGCGTGGTTGAGGGCGTCGGAGATGACCGCGTCCTCCGGGCCGAGGACGGTCTCGAAGACTCCGCCGTTGGCGTCGAAGCAGGAGGAGTAGAGGACCGTGTCCTCCTGGCCCAGGAAGGTGGAGAGCCGCTGCTCCAGCTCCTTGTGGACCTCCTGGGTGCCGCAGATGAAGCGGACGGAGGCCATGCCGTAGCCCCAGCGATCCAGTGCCTCGTGCGCGGCGGCGATCACGTCGGGGTGGTCGGCGAGGCCCAGGTAGTTGTTGGCGCAGAAGTTCAGCACCTCACCGGGGCGGCCGCCCGCGGTGACGGCCACGGTCGCGGACTGCGGGGTGCCGATGACGCGCTCGGGCTTGTGCAGCCCGGCGGCCTCGATCTCCTGGAGGGTGGTGCGCAGGTCGTCGCGTACGGAGTCGAACATGCGGGATTCCTTAAGGGTTTCGAAAGGTCGGGCGATCCGGTTTCAGACGGTCCAGTCGAGGATGACCTTGCCGCCGAGTCCGCTCGCCGCGTCGTCGAACGCCGCCTCGAAGTCGCGGTAGCCGTACCGGCCGGTGATCACGGGGGCGAGGTCGAGGCCGCCCTCCAGCAGGACGGACATGGCGTACCAGGTCTCGTACATCTCGCGGCCGTAGATGCCCTTGATCGTGATCATGGAGGTGACGATCCGGGACCAGTCGACCGCGAACTCCTCGGAGGGCAGTCCGAGCATCGCGATCCGGCCGCCGTGCGTCATGTTCCCGATCATGTCGCGCATCGCCTCGGGCCGGCCGGACATCTCCAGGCCGATGTCGAAGCCCTCGCGGAGCCCGAGCTCCCGCTGACCGTCGGCGATGGTCTGCTCGCCGACGTTGAGGGCGAGGCTGACGCCGACCTTGCGGGCCAGCTCCAGGCGGGCCTCGCTGACGTCGGTGATCATGACGTTGCGGGCGCCGGCGTGCTTGGCGACGGCTGCGGCCATGATGCCGATCGGGCCGGCGCCGGTGATCAGGACGTCCTCGCCGACCAGCGGGAACGACAGCGCGGTGTGCACGGCGTTGCCGAACGGGTCGAAGATCGCGGCGATGTCCAGGTCGACGGGGACCCGGTGCACCCACACGTTGGACGCGGGCAGCGCGACGTACTCGGCGAAGGCCCCGTCGCGTCCGACGCCGAGTCCCAGCGTGGAGCGGCAGAGGTGGCGGCGCCCGGCCAGGCAGTTGCGGCACTTGCCGCACACCAGGTGGCCCTCGCCGCTCACCAGGTCGCCGACGGCGATGTCGACGACGTCGGAACCGGTCGCGGCGACCTCGCCGACGAACTCGTGGCCGAGGACCAGCGGGGTCTTGATGGACTGCTGGGCCCAGCCGTCGTAGTTACGGATGTGCAGGTCGGTGCCGCAGATGCCGGTACGGAGCACCTTGATCAGCACGTCCGAGGGACCGGTCTCCGGCTCGGGCACGTCCATCAGCCAGAGTCCCGGCTCGGCCTTCTGCTTCACGAGTGCCTTCACGGCTGCGGCTCCCTGTACCTGGTACGGCGTTGATGTCCCCGGGCCGGGGGCATGCCTGAGGAAGCCTGCGGCCCGGGGAAGTATGAGAGGGACGGCGTGGCAGCGCGCTCGACCGGCTGCCGCGCACCATCCTCCGCCGTCAGGGAGAAATCTGCCGTACCCCGCGCCCCAGGTCCATCGAGGTTTTCTTAAGCGCGCCCGCAGTTCCGCTTCACGCCCTGCCGCACGGGCGGGAGCGGCCCCTGCTCCGTTCGGCGGACGCGTACCGGGTGCTCACCCCTTCCGCAGGAACTCCCTGATGTGCCGGGCGAGCTCGTCGGGCCGGTCCTCCGGGATCAGGGTGTAGCTGTCGGCGATCTCCACCAGCTCGCCCTGGGGCAGCATCGCGGCCAGCCGGCGGCCGTGTTCCGGCGGCATGACCCGGTCCTCCGAGGCCCAGGCGACGAGCGCCGGCCGGTCGAAGCTGCGCAGGGCTTCCGCCCAGCGCAGGAGCTCGGCCTTCGGCGGTACGCCCAGGACGTACTTCCTGAGGTCACGGCGGATCTCCGGCGAGGTCCACAGCGGCCGGAACCAGGCGTCCATCACCGCGTCCGGCACCGGCCGCTTGCTCATCCGGCCCCAGGTCATCGGCAACCGGCGCATCGGCTTCAGCTTCAGCAGGGTGAAGGCCACGTTCAGGCCGCCAGGCATCCTGGCGGAGGCGTACAGGTTGTTGCCGGGCAGGCCGGGCGGGAAGTTGTCGAAGGCCTCGCAGGAGGTGATGACCAGCTTGCCGATCCGCTGGTCCCGGCCGTCCGCGACCAGGGCCTGGGCGCCGCCCCAGTCGTTCATGACCAGGGTGACGTCGGTGAGGTCGAGCGCTTCGAGGAACTCCGCGACCAGCCGTGCGACGCCGAGGACCGACAGGTCCGCGTCGGGCCGCATCGGCCGGCGGTGGGCACCGAGGGGCAGCGTCGGGACAATGCACCGGTGGCCGGAGCGCAGGTCTCCGACCACGTGGCGCCACAGCGAGCCATCCATGGCCACGCCGTGCAACAGGACCACGACCGGGCCGTCACCGCCGGTGTCCTCGTACTCCACCACGCCTGCGGAAAGCTCCAACTCGGCCATATGACAACACCTTTCGACTGGGCAGCTGTGCACAGCAGGCCACGCACCCGCGACGTCACCGTACCCATCCTGTCCGCCGGTGGCGTGGAGGGAGCAGCGGCCGGAATGGAACTCGATCCCGTCCACCGGCGAATCACAGATGAACAACCCGACAAGCCCAAGCCTTCGAGACGCATCGACGAACGAGAGGAGCCCCGATGACCGTCGAACCCCCGGGTGTCCACACCCGTGAGGAAGATCGCGAGGACGCTCGCGGGGACAGCGACGCCCGTGTGATCGAGCGGTCCCGGGATGAGCCCGAGCTGTTCGCCACGCTCTTCGACCGGTACGCCGACGCCGTGCACCGTTACGCGGCCAGGCGGCTCGGGCCCGAGGGGGCGGAGGATCTGATGGCGGAGACGTTCACGACCGCCTTCCAACGACGCCATGCGTACGACCTCGCGCGCGCCGACGCCCGTCCCTGGCTGTTCGGCATCGCGACCAACCTCGTGAGCCGTCACCGCAGGGCCGAGGCACGCCGGTTCAAGGCGCTCTCCAAGGTGCCGGAGCCGGTGGAACACGAGGAGACGGTCGCGGACCGCGCGGTCGCCAGAGCCGGCGCCACAGGGGTGCGCCGGGACCTGGCTGCCGCGCTGGCCGGGCTGTCCGCCCGGCACCGCGACGTCGTACTGCTGGTGGCCTGGGCCGACCTCGACTACGAGGAGGCGGCGCGGGCCCTTGGGGTGCCGATCGGCACCGTCAGATCCAGGCTGCACCGGGCTCGCAGCAAACTGCGCGAAGCACTGGGCGGATCCGATCCGACAGCTTTCCGGGAGGCAGACGCCCATGCGTGACACCGACGAACTGCGCGCACTGAAGGACTTCGACGCGGGGGCACCCCCGCTCGACGACGAGACTCGGCGCCGGGCACGGGCACGGCTGTTCGCGGCGATCACCGCGGCGCACGGACCCGCGCCGGTCCGGCGCGGCCGCCCCGTCCTGCGCATCGCCCTCACGGGTGTGGTCGCGGCCTCGGTCGCCGCCGGTGTCCTGGTCGCCGTGCAGGAGGACGACGGCACCGAGGTGCCGACGGCGAAACCGCCGGCCGCCAGTTCCCCACCGATGAGGAACGTGAGTGTGCAGACCGTGCTCAACGGCGCGGCCGCGTACGAGCGGACACACGAGCGGGCGGCCAGCCCGCGGGACGACCAGTTCATCTACACCAAGGAGATCATCAAGGAGACCGACCAGAAGACCGGTTCCACGAAGAGCTACACCGACGAGGACTGGCGCTCGGTGGACGGATCACAGCGCTCCTGGGTCATGGAGATCGGGCACGGCTGGTGGTCACCGCCGCTCGCGAAGAACGAGAGCATCTGGCCGCCGCAGGACTGGGGCACGCTGAAGAAGCTCCCGACCGACCCCGAGAAGCTGATCCTTTCGCTCCTGCCCAAGACCGGGCCGGACGACAGGAACGACTCGCTCGACGGCATCGCCGAGGAGGAGTGGTCCCAGATCCACTTCGGTCTCACCGGTCTGCTCAAGCTGGTCCCGGTGATGCCGGAGGGGCTGCGCCCGGCGGCGTACGAGGCGCTCGGCATGGTGCCCGGAGTGAGGACGGTGCCGCATCAGAAGGACGCCAAGGGCCGTACCGGCGTGGCCATCACGTACGACGACCCGATGCTCCCGAAGGGGGCCACGGGCTTCGGGGGCTACTTCATCTTCGACCCGGAGACGTACCGGTTCCTCGGCTTCCGGGACGAGCGCAGCTCGGGCGACGGCAAGGACATGAAGAGGTACACCCAGCTCTCGTACCTCGACAGCTGGGCGGTCGTCGACAGGGCCAAGCAGCAGCCATGACGGGGAGGTAGCGGAGGAGTCCGCCAGGACGGCCGGGACCGGAGGGGGGTCGTGGCCGTCCTCAGGCGGCTCCCCCCACGCCGGGGCCGCCTCACACCGAGGTGTACGGCCCGAGGAAGCGGGCTCGTCCGCCGTCGACCCGGTAGAGGAAGATGCCCTCGTCATAACGCACTTGGTGGAATTCGTAGAAGGAAAGCCGCCGGGTGACGCCCCGGTAGTCGGTGCGGAAGATCCTCGCGGCCACCGCCCCGCGCACGGCGCCGCCGACGCTGATGGTGCGGCCGGCCTGCGCGATCAGTCCCACCGCGTCGTACGTCTCCGCGGCCCAGGTCTCGGGCGGCGACCCGAACCGTTCGCGGTGCGCGGCGGTGAACGCCTTGGCGGAGGACAAGGCCGCCGGGTCGGTGTACGCCTCGGCGAAGACCCAGCCCTCGGCGGCCTTGCCCGCCTCCCGGAGGAAGGACGGGGTGAGGACGGGGCCGGTGGACAGACCGGTGCCGGTGAAGCCGGCGGCGGCCAGGTCGGTGGCGCAGCGGGCGCCCCGGGCGGCGGACGATCCGGCGTAGACGACGGCCCCGGCTCCGGCGGCGACTGCGGCCCGGGCGACCGGGGCGAAGTCGCGGGCGGTGGCCGCGACGGTGAACGCGCGTCCATGGGTCGCGGTCTCCGGCAGCCGGTTCCTGATCGCCCAGCCGCTCTGCGGGTCCGCGCCGTCCTCGATGACGACGACCTGCTTGGCCGGCTGTACACGGGACAGGTAGTAGGTCAGGCCGAGGGCCAACGACACGTCGAACGGCCGCAGTACGCAGAGGGACTTGGCTTCCGACCACTCGGCGGTGGTGGAGCGGGCCGAGACGACGACCTGCGCGAGACTCGCCCTCTCGTAGCGGCTGACGACCTTCGCGTCCGCGACCTCCGCCGTGGGGCCGATGACGGCGAGCATCCGGGGGTCGGCGGCGATCCGGTCGGCGGCCCGGAGAGCGCGGGCGGCGTCGCCCCCGTCGTCCTCGATGCGGAGCCCGAGCGTGAACGTCTTGTCCGTACGGGAGTTGTGGTCGTCGACCGCGAGGCGGGCCCCTCTCTCGTGGGCGAGGCCGACGGCCTTCCCCGGTCCCGTCAGGTCCGCGTGCAGCGCGATCCGGTACGCGGGAAGCGTGCGGGGCGCCGTTCCGGTGCCGCCGCGCCGGGCGGCGGCCAGCCAGGCGGCCGTTCCCCCGCCGGCGAGAAGTACCGCGCCGGCCGCCCCCGCGGTGAGCACGCGCCGCCGGGTCGGGCGCGGAGGGCCGGGGTCCCGGACGACGGTGGGCGGTTCGGGATCGGGGAGGGCGAGTGCGGCGGCGGAGCGGGCGGCGACCGCGGCGGACAGGCCCGGCACCTCCCAGTCCGCGCCGCTCCCCGCGAGTTCCCGTGCGACGTCCCGGGCGCCCGGCCGGTCCGCCGGGTCCTTGGCCAGGCAGGCCGCGACGAGGGGCAGGAGAGTGGCGGGAACCCCGTCCAGGTCCGGCTCCTCGTGCACCGTACGGAAGAGCACTCCGGCCGGTGTGCCGTGCCCGAACGGCCGCCGCCCGGTCGCCGCGTACACGAGTACGCAGCCCAGGGAGAACACGTCGCACCCGGTACCGAGCGGCCCCGCCGAGGCCTGTTCGGGGGCCAGGTAGCCGGGTGTGCCGATCACCGCGCCGGTCGCGGTGAGCGCGGTGGCGCCCTCGTGGCGGGCGATGCCGAAGTCGATGAGCCGGGGCCCGTCGAGGGCGAGGAGTACGTTGCCGGGCTTGACGTCACGGTGCAGGAGGCCGGCCGCGTGCACCGCGACGAGCGCTTCGGCGAGGCGGGAGCCTAGCGTGTGGACCGTGGCCGTGGGCAACGCCCCCTGCCCCTCCACCACTTCGGCGAGCGAAGGGCCGGGCACGAACGCGGTGGCGAGCCACGGCTCCGGGGCCTCGGTGTCCGCCCCGGTCACCGGGACCACCCACGGCCCGGTGATCCGGCCCGCCGCCTCGGCCTCTCGCCGGAACCGGGCCCGGAATCCGGGGTCCGCGGCGTGCCCGGAGCGGATCACCTTCACGGCGGCGAGCGCCCCGCCGGGCGAGCGGGCCAGGTAGACCACGCCCATGCCTCCCGCGCCGAGCCGGACGAGGGTGCGGTACTCGCCGATGGTGTGCGGGTCGTCCGAGGTGAGCGGCCGCATGCGGGATCAGGCCGTGGCCTTCGGGGCGGCGCCGAAGTGGACGAAGCGCCCGTCCCGCACGCCGTAGAGGTAGGCGTCCGAGCCCTTGAGCTGATGGTCCTCGTCGAAGGCGTACGTGCGGGCGACGCCCTTGTACGTGGACGCGGCGATCCTGGCGACGAGCGCGGCGCGCGCCGGCCGCTTCGGTGTGCCGGTCCGCCCGGCGAGTGCGGTCACGGCGGCCATCACGAGCCCGGCCGCGTCGTACGCCTCGGCGGCCCAGCGTGCGGGGGCCTGCTTGTACTCGGCGCGGTGCGCGGCGGCGAACTTCCTGGCGGCGGGCGCCGTCGCGTCGGTGTAGGGCGCGGTGAACTCCCAGCCTTCGGCGGCCGGTCCGGCGTCCTTGAGGAAGCGCGCCTCCATGGCCGTGTGCATGGCCATCCGCGGCCCCTTGAAGGCGGTGGCCGCGAGCGCGCGTGCGGTACGGGCGGCCCCGGCCGCGTCACCGGCGTAGAAGAAGGCGTCGCTGGCGTGCGCGAGCATGTCCTCGATCACGGGTGCCAGGTCCTGCGTACCGGCCGGGATCACGCGTGGATAGGTGGTCCCTGTGGTGATCTGGCCCGTCACCATGTTGGTCAGGTAGCCGACCTGGTAGGCGGGCTGTCCACCGGCCCGGTCGAGCAGCACCCCGAGCCGTTCGACATCGGGTCGCAGCACAAGCCGTCTGATGATCGGCTGGGCGAGTACGGCGTCGGCGGGGACCGCCTGGAAGAAGGACTTCTTGGACCGGGCGGCGTAGGTGATCTGGAGCGAGGACACGGTGATGACCGGCAGCATCGCCTCGTCGTACGCGCCGAGCACGGCCTCGGTGGTGCGGTCACCGGTCGGGCCGACGACGGCGAGCACGTCGCGGTCACGGGCGAACCGATCGGCGGCCTTCACCGCGCGCGTGGTGTCGCCCCCGTCGTCGAGCACCTTGACGGTGAGCGTAAAAGGCTTGCCCGCACGGGCGTTGAACTCCTCGACGGCCAGCCGGACCCCGCGTTCCTGGGCCTGACCTGCGGCCTTCCGCGGACCGGACAGATCGGCCTGTACGCCGATGATCCAGGCCCGCTCACCGGATTTGGCCGTACCGGAGCCGCCCTCGTCGCTCAGCCACTCCCGTACGGCGAAACCGCCACCGGCCGCGACCACCAGACCGGCGCCGGCGAGCAGCAGTGCCCTGCGCCGCCCCGGTCCGGGCTGCGGGGTGTCCTCGGCGACCGTCGGGTCGATACCGGGCAGGTCGAGCATGGCGGCGGAGCGTTCGGCGACCAGCGCCGCCACGTCCGCGGGCAGCCAGGCGGTGGAGCCGTTCGGCGCGTCCTCGGCGATCCGGGCGTCGAGCTCTGCGGCGGTGGGGCGCTCACCGGGCTCCTTGGCCAGCAAGTCGGCGAGCAGGGCGAGGAGTTCGGGGTCCTCGACCGCGTCGAGGTCCGGAGCGTCATGGACGGTGCGGTAGAGCAGCGCGTCGACGGCCCCGCTGCCGAACGGCGGGCGTCCGGTCGCGGCGTACGCCAGGAGGCAGCCGAGGGAGAAGACGTCGCTCGCGGGCCCGGCCTCCGTTCCGCCCCCGGTGGCCTGTTCCGGGGAGAGGAAGCCGGGGGTGCCGACCACGAGGTCGGTGGCGGTGAGCGCCGTGGCGTCGGCGGCCCGCGCGATGCCGAAGTCGATCAGGCGGGGACCGTCGACCGTGAGCAGGACGTTGCCCGGTTTGACATCGCGGTGGACGAGTCCCGCAGTGTGTACGGCGGCCAGGGCGCGGGAGAGCAGCCGGCCGAGCACCCGGACGCTGCGTACGGGCAGCGGTCCGCATCGGGCGACGGCCTCGGACAGTGCGGGTCCGGGTACGAACGCGGTGGCCAGCCACGGCTGTTCGCCCTCCGTGTCCGCACCGGTGACCGGCACGGCCCAGGGGCTGTCCACCCGCCGGGCGGCCTCGACCTCGCGCCGGAATCGGGTGCAGAAGTCCTCGTCGGCGGCGTACTCCGGCAGGATCACCTTGATCGCGGCGAGGGCCCCGGCGTCCGTACGACCGAGGTAGACGACGCCCATGCCACCGGCGCCGAGCCGCCCGAGCAGCCGGTGCCCGCCGATCCGCGCGGGGTCGGAGGGGCGCAGTCTCTCCATCACGCTCTCCACTCTCTCAACTCTTCTTCTCGACCTCGTCCTTGAGGCGCAGCAGCATGGCAGCCCGGGCCTGAGTCGTCAGCGTGCCGATCTCGGCGTCCGTCCAGCCCTTCGCCCCCTTGCCGGTGACGGCAACGGTGAACTGGAGGCTCTGGTCCTGAAGCCACGCGTAGGGGTAGGGGTCACCGCCGAGTTCGGCGTTCTGATACTTCCCGTACTCGATCAGCGAGTCCTCGGAGTTGACCTGCGTACTCTCGCCCTGGGTCAGCGCTGCCGAGAGCAGCGAGCCGATCATCTCCCCCTTCCGCAACTGCTGCGTGGGGCACCGCATCGTCTCCTCCACGGACTCCGCCATCTCCCAGCGGGCGTCCTCGGGGGTGCTGTGCACGGTGACGACGGCGGAGAGCCGCAGTGGGCCCTTGCCGCCCGCTGCGGGCACCTCGAAGGAGCGGCTGCGGGTGGCGAGGACGCTGCTCGCCAGCTTCTCCTGCTGCCAGACGCAGTCGGCCCCGAGTACGGGCCAGGTGGCCGGATCGCTCTCGTACGGGCTGCGCCTGACGACACCCGGACCGAAGCTGTCAGGGTCCGCGATGACCTTGCCGATGAAGGCGAGGGCGTCGGCGCGCGAGGTGGGCAGCCTGGCCGGGTCCGCGTCGATGAGGCCGGTGTCCTCGGGCCCGGACGCGGGGGCGGTGCTCGCTTTCGGTGACGCGGAGGCGCTCTTCCCCTCCCCGCCCGGACTTCCACCGCCGCCGGAACAAGCCACCAGTACCAGTGGAGCCAGCACCAGCATTCCGTATCCGCGTATCGCCCGTGCGCACGCCACGATCGGCCACCCCGTCTCCCCGAAGACCACCCCGATCCTATGATCGCGGGCCGCCCGGGGGCGGAGGACGCCAAAACTGTTGCGCCATCAGGACGTTGAGCCGCGGCCACCACCGGCCACCGACCGGTCACCGCCGGCACCGATTGACATGGACAGGTCTTGACCACTGACGCCGCCGCTCCCTACTGTGAGCGGGCATCAGACGTCTGTTGTCCGTTTTCAGAAAGTGGAGTTGTTCCATGACCGGAAGACGAACCCTGCTTCTCTCGGCCCTGTCGCTACCGCTGGCATCCCTTCTGACCGCGGCCCCCACCTCAGCAGCACAGGCCGCCGCGCCGGCCGCCTCGCAGTCGTTCTACGTCGACTGCGGAGCCGCCGCCGCGGGCAACGGAACCCAGGCCACGCCCTGGAACTCGCTGACTCCGGTGAACGCCCACACGTTCCAGCCGGGTGACTCGATCCTCCTCAAGCGCGGCTCGACCTGTACCGGTCAGACGCTCTCCCCCAAAGGGTCGGGGGCGGCCGGAGCGGCGATCGTGGTCGACGCTTACGGCACGGGTGCCAAGCCGGCGCTTGCAGGTGCCGGACAGGTCACGGACGTCGTCCGGCTCGCGGACCAGCAGTACTGGGAGATCCGCAACCTGGACATCTCCAACAAGGGAGCGGCAGCGGCGACGCGACGCGGCGTCCACGTCACCCGGACCGACTCGGGCACCGGCACCTACTACCGGCTCACCGGTCTCGACGTCCATGACGTCAACGGCAACCAGACCAAGAAGGACGACGACGCCAGCGCCGGGATCTTCTTCGAGGTCCTGGGCAACACGACGCCCACGAAGTTCGACGACGTCGTCCTCACCGGCAACACCGTGCGGGCCGTGGACCGTTACGGGATCCACTTCTGGACCCGGTGGATGCAACGGCCCGAGCTCAACAACGCCAACTGCGGTACGACCTGCGGGGCGTGGACGCCGCAGACGCGGGTCGTCATCCGCGGGAACACCGTCACCGACATCGGCGGCGACGCGATCGTCCCGCATCACACCGAGGGCGCGCTCGTCGAGTACAACAAGGTCGACGGCTTCCGCGAGCGCGAGCCCGCGCACTGCGCGGCCGGCCTCTGGGCGTGGAACACCCAGGACGCGCTGTACCAGTTCAACGAGGTGAGCGGCGGCAAGAGCACCTGCGACGGGCAGGGACTCGACCTCGACGAGGCCAATATCCACACCATCTACCAGTACAACTACAGCCACGACAACGAGGGTGGCTTCATCCTCCTGTGCAACGGTGGCGGGTCGACGACCGCCGACAACATCGTCCGGTACAACATCAGCCAGAACGACGGCGGCCAGCTCTTCGACATGGTCTGCGACAGGACGACGAACACCCAGATCTACAACAACACCTTCTACCTCTCGAAGCCGGTCGAGATCATCAGCAACTCGAACGGTTCGACGGCGGCGAACGCCACGTTCACCAACAACATCTTCCACGTGGCGACGGACGGGGCGAGTTACGTCAACGCCGCAGGCCTCGGGTACAACGCGAACGTCTTCTACGGCACCCACCCGGCCGGCGAGCCGGCCGACGCCAACAAGGTGACGACGGACCCGAAGCTGACGGCCCCCGGCACGGCCGCCTCACGCACGGACGCCGACGGCTACCGGCTGCAGGCGGGCTCCTCCGCCCTCGCCAACGGCGCGGTCGTACCGAACGCGGGCGTACGTGACTACTTCGGCGGCCCGGTCGCGGCCGGCTGCGTGCCCGACCGCGGCGCGCACCAGTCATCCACGACCTGCGTCAAGCCGACGGGACCGACGGCCGGGATCAACCGGATCTCCGCCGGCACCCAGGCGATCGACGTACCGGCGCACTCCACCGCCCAGGGCACCCAGCTGGTCGGCTGGCTCTGGAACGGCGGCACCAACCAGCAGTGGAACGTCACGGCCGACACCGACGGCACGTACACCCTGAAGAACGTCACGAGCGGCCTGTGTGCCGAGGTCTACAAGAACTCCAAGGCGGCGGGGGCCGCCATCGACCAGTGGGCGTGCAGCGGCGACGCGAACCAACGCTGGACCGCCACTCCCACGACCGGGGGCTACAAGCTGACGAGCAAGTCCAGCGGGCTGCTCCTCACCGCGGCCTCCACCACGAACGGGGCGCTACTCACTCAGCAGGCGCCCTCCACCACCGCGGTCCAGACCTGGGCCTTCACCAAGCTGTCCTGATCCGACCGCGGCAGATCGAGCGGGGCCGGGTGCCGAAGCAGGCACCCGGCCCCGTTCGCGCGTCCGTCACCCTGCTCAGTCGCGCGGCCAGGGCCGTCCGTCGAGGCGCTCGATGTCGCGGTTGAGGCGGGCGAGACTGTCCGCGAACTGGGCCGCCTCCTCCGGGGTCCACTCGGCCAGTACGCGCTGGAGACCGTCCCGGTTCTCCGCCCGGTCCTTGTCCAGCCGGTGCTCGCCCTCGGCCGTGATGGCGAACTTACGGGCGATCCCGCCGTCCGGGTCGGGGATGCGCTCGACGACGCCGACACGGAGCATCGCGGCGGTCTGCCGGTTCAGCGTGGAGGTGTCGAGGCCGAAGGCCTCGTGCAGCTGACCGATGGACATCGGGCCCTGGGCCCGGATGCGGCTGAGGAGGATGTAGGCGCTCCGGTCGAGCCGCCCGCCCCCTCGCGAGGTCAGCAGACTCATATGCCGACCGAGCAGCATCGTCTCGAACTCGATCCGATCCACAGGCATGTCCACGCAAGGCTTCCTTCGACTGCCGGGCCCACCTCCCCGCGGGGCGAGCGAGCTCTTTTGTACATATATACCACGAGTATGCATGGTGCATGAAATGTGCATCATACACTTCTAGTGTATCGTGCATAACGAATGCATGATGCACCTCTTCATGGCCCGGCAGAGCTACAGGAGTACCCGTGAACACAATCCGGCCCACAGCCCGCTCCGGCGGCGTCGTCGGCATCCTCGCCTTCGCGGGCATCGTCGCCGCGATCACGCAGACCCTGGTGGTGCCGCTGATCGCGGAACTCCCGAAGCTGCTCGGCACCTCCTCGTCGAACGCGTCCTGGGTCATCACCGCGACGCTGCTGGCCGCCGCCGTGGCCACGCCCGTCGCCGGACGCCTCGGCGACATGTTCGGCAAGCGGCGCATGCTGCTCGCCTCCCTGCTCCCGCTCGTCGCCGGCTCGGTGGTCTGCGCCCTGTCCTCCTCGGTCGTCCCGATGATCGTCGGCCGCGGACTCCAGGGCATCGGCATGGGCGTGGTGCCGCTGGGCATCAGCCTGCTGCGTGACGTGGTGCCGGCCGAGAAGCTCGGCTCGTCCATCGCGATCATGAGCGCCTCCATGGGCGTCGGCGGCGCGCTGGGCCTCCCGTTCGCCGCCGCCATCGCCGAGAACTCCAGCTGGCGCGTCCTGTTCTGGGTCGTCGCCGCGCTGGCCCTGGCCGTCGGTGCGCTGATCTGGTTCCTCGTCCCCGCCGACGCGGAGAACAGGACCTCACAGGGCTTCGACGTGCTCGGCGCCATCGGCCTGGGCATCGCGCTGGTCTGCCTCCTCCTCGGCGTCTCCAAGGGCGCCGACTGGGGCTGGGACAGCGGCACCACCATCGGCCTGCTCGCCGCGTCGGTCGTCATCCTGCTCGTCTGGGGCCGGTGGGAACTGCGCATCACCGACCCGCTGGTCGACCTGCGCGTCACCGCCCGCCCCCAGGTCCTCCTGACGAACGCGGCCTCGGTCCTCATCGGCTTCTCCATGTACGCCCAGTCCCTGGTCGTACCCCAGTTGTTCCAGCTGCCCGAGGCGACGGGCTATGGCCTGGGCCAGTCGATGCTCGCCATGGGCCTGTGGATGGCCCCGTCCGGCCTGATGATGATGATCATGTCGCCGGTCGGCGCCAAGGTCTCCGCGGCCAAGGGCCCCAAGGTCACCCTCGCCATCGGCGCGCTGATCATCTCCCTCGGCTACGGCCTCGCCGTACCGATGATCGACGGCGGCTCCACCTGGAGCCTGCTCGCGGTGACCCTCGTCTGCAACACCGGTGTCGGCTTCGCCTACGGAGCCATGCCCGCACTCATCATGGGCGCCGTGCCGCAGTCCGAGACCGCCTCCGCCAACAGCTTCAACACCCTGATGCGCTCGATCGGCAGCTCCCTCGCCGCCGCCGTCATCGGCGTCGTGATGGCCCAGATGACCACCGACTTCGGCGGCCACGCCCTGACGACGGCAGGCGGCTTCCGCGCCGCCATGATGATCGGCTGTGGCGTCGCCCTCGCCGCGGCGGTCCTCGCCGTCCTCATCCCCGTACGGGCACCGGCGAAGAAGGACCCCCTCGAAACGGCTCCCTCGACGCCCGAGGTCACCACGGCCAAGGTCTGAGTGGCCGAAAAGGTTTGAGCAGCGCCTCACCACCCGAAAAGGTTGTCCTGTCCCTTCCAGGGGCAGGACAACCTGCTTTTGCCTCGAACCGCTCACCGCCCCGGCCGTAGACTCGCCGGATGGCGAAGTATTTCGACGTACATCCCGAGAATCCCCAGCGGCGCACCATCACCACCGTGGCCGAAAGCATCCGCTCCGGGTCACTCATCGCGTATCCGACCGACTCCTGCTACGCCCTCGGGTGTCAGCTCGGCAGCCGCGACGGCATCTCCCGCATCCGCTCGATCCGCAACCTCGACGACCGTCACCACTTCACACTCATGTGCCAGAACTTCGCCCAGCTCGGGCAGTTCGCGCAGATCGACAACGACGTGTTCCGCGCCATCAAGGCCGCGACCCCCGGTCAGTACACCTTCATCCTCCCCGCGACGAAGGAGGTGCCGCGTCAGCTGCTGCACCCGAAGAAGAAGACCGTCGGCGTCCGCATCCCCGACCACGTCGTCACCCAGGCCCTGCTGGCCGAACTCGGCGAGCCGCTGCTCTCCAGCACCCTGCTCCTGCCCGACGAGGAGGAGCCGATGACCCAGGGCTGGGAGATCAAGGAACGCCTCGACCACGAGGTGGACGCCGTCCTCGACTCCGGCGACTGCGGTACGGAGCTCACCACCGTCATCGACTTCTCCAGCGGCGAGGCGGAGATCGTACGACGCGGAGCCGGCGACCCCTCCCGCTTCGAGTAGCCGGGCGCGCGGGCCGGGACCACCCCGGCCCGCCGGTCCCGATTCCCTGCCCCCCGACACCGGAGGACCTGACCGACCATGCCCCGTGCCGTCACTCTCATACGCTCCGCCGCCCTGTCCGACGTCGCCGAGTACGCCTACGCCGCCACGGCCCCCGCCGAGGCGCGGCTGATCTTCCTCGCGGGCGCCTGCCCGCTGAACGAGGACGGTTCGACGGCGGCCATCGGGAACTACGCGGGCCAGGCCGCGAAGGCCGTGGAGAACATGCAGACCGCGCTGAAGGACGCCGGCGCGTCCCTGGAGGACGTCATCAGCACCCGCGTGCTCGTCGCCTCCACCCGGCAGGAGGACTTGGGGACCGCCTGGAAGGTGGTCCGGGACGCGTTCGGTGACCATGACGTGCCCAGCACGTTGATGGGCGTCACCGTGCTCGGCTACCACGACCAGCTCGTCGAGATCGAATCCGTGGCCGCGGTCATCGACGCCTGAGCCGGCCGGCTCAGTACAGCGGGCCCAGCTCCGCGCGGACCGTCTTGCCCGGCTGCCCCGGCGGTACGCGCTCCAGCACCGCCCACCGGTCCGCCAACGCCTCGACCAGCACCAGCCCGTGACCGCCGTCCGACCCAGGCGCCGGTGTCACGACCTCACCGGGGCCAGGCGGCCGGCACTCGCCCCGGGTGTCGGTGACCTCGATACGCAGCGTGCCGATCGTCTCCGGGCCGCCGGAGGCCAGGGCCGGCAGCACTGCGTTCGCAGGCCCTCACGCCCGAGGACTCCAGGAGCCTGCTGAGGCGAACCCGAGGAGCGCTATGAGTACTACCGGTCGAGCCTGGTTCACGAGCAGTTACAGCGGCTCGGACGGAGACGCCTGCCTCGAAGTCGCCCTGTCCTGGCACAAGTCCACGTACAGCGGCGACGGCGACTCCTGCGTAGAGGTCGCCACCTGCCCACCACGGTCCACATCCGCGACTCCAAGGTCGAGGAGGCCCTCAACTCGCCCTCTCCCCCACCACCTGGACCCAGTTCGTCGCGTACGCGGTCCAGGGCTGAGCACATGATCCCAGGCGCTATAGGAATCCCCTATAGCGCCTGCTGACATTTGGTCTTTGCCTCTCGTTCTCTCCCGGTCGTACCTTCAAAAACAACGCGGAAGCGTACGACTTCACCGAGAGGAACAGCGGCAATGAGCACGACGGAAAACGGGTCTGGAACGCGGGAACTGGCCGGAAAGCGGGCCCTGGTCACAGGTGGTTCCCGCGGAATCGGGGCGGCCATCGTGCGCCAACTCCGAGACGCGGGAGCCGAGGTGCTCACCACCGCCCGGTCGGCGCCGGACGCGGTAGCGGACGGGGTCTCCTTCGTCGAGGCAGACGTGCGGACACGCGCCGGGGCGGAGGCCATCGCCGCAGCCGCACAGAAGACGCTCGGCGGGGTGGACATCCTGGTCAACAACGCGGGCGGGGCGGGGCCATTCCGGCAGACCGCGGACATCCCTGACGAGGAGTGGCAGAACCAGCTGGACCTGAACTACCTGGCCTCCGTACGGCTGGACGCGCTGCTGGCGCCGGGGATGCGGGAGCGGGGTTCGGGGGCGATCGTGCACGTGTCGTCGGCCGCGACCCCGTTCACGCCCCCGCCGTTCCTCCACTACACGGCGGCGAAGGCCGCATTGGAGAACTACAGCCGGGGGCTGGCCCTGGAGCTGGCGCCGTCCGGCATCCGGGTCAACATCGTCAGCCCCGGAAGGACCGAGACTCCCGGCGGCGAAGCGACGCGGGAGGAGTGGGCGCGCATGGTCCCGGGGTCGGGCGCGGACAACACCGGCGTGCCGTTGGGGCGTGTGGGCCGGCCCGATGACATCGCCGACGCGGTGCTGTTCCTGGTTTCCGACCGGGCGAGCTGGGTGACCGGGAACATTCTCACGGTGGACGGCGGTGAATTTCCCAGGAGTTGACGCGGACGGAATTCCGGGACGCGGGAAGGAATGGCAACCATCGAGGCCCCGGGAAGAATGCGAGCTCACTGACCCGCAAGGGAACCGGCCCCGGACACAAGGCGTCCGGGGCCGGGAATGTGACGCCGATCGATCCCTACTTCAGGCCGTAGGCCCAGTCGATGGTCTCGACCGTGCGGCTGCCCGCCGTGTCCCACAGCTCGGTCCTGATGGACGCGTGACCGTTCGTCTTCGCGAGCTTCGGCTGCTGGGCCGAGACCCGGAAGGAGTCACTGTCCAGCCGCCGTACGTCGGCTGCCTTCCAGGTCTTTCCGCCGTCGTAGCTGAGCGACACCTTCGCGCCGGCCAGCTTCTTCGATCCGGTCCAGCCGGTGGCGCGGTAGCCGTCGAGGGTGAACGTGTACTTCTTGGCCGCCTGCACCCGGTTCAGCAGGTCGGTCTTCATGTCGTAGTGCGTGAGGATGGCCGCCATGGGCTGGCAGGCAGCGGCCATGCCGACGAAGTCCTTGCAGGCCACCTCGTTCATGCCCTGAGGCGCGTCCGCGGTGAAGGAGTACTCGGTGCGGCTCGTCGAGTCGGCGAAGCCGTCGGCCGCCTCGTACTTCATGTCGAGGTCCAGCCGGTAGGCGGCCTTGTCCTTGATGATCCAGGGGGTGCTGGCAGGCACCTCGACCCCGTCGCGGTAGAAGGCAAATCCCTGGGATGCCGCCCCGTATTCGGTGTAGTGCGCCGGGTCGGAGTCACCCGCCGGCCCGGGGTACGGCGCGATGCCGACATCACTGCTGCAGAAGTTGCAGGAGAACATGCTCCCCACGGGCGCGGGGTGGAGTGCGGGAGCGAACCACTCCTCGGTCACCGGCCGGCCGGGGCGGTAGGTCTCGGTCCGGCCGAACATCTGGGCACCGTACTGGGAGGATCCCACCCCCTGGCGGTACGCCTGACCGGCCTTCGCATAGGTGTAGTCGTCCCGCTGGTGGCCCCGCAGAAGGGCCTCCGGTACCCGCACGACGAGCCGGGAGGTCGCACCGCTCCACACCTGCTGCTGGTAGGAGCTGACCTGCTCCGTGCCGTAGCCGTGGAAGACGTTCGTGACCTTGGCGAAGTCACCGCGCCGCGCCCTGACCGTCAGGTCGGCGGGGATGGTGTCCTCGAAGTCCCACTGCCCGCCATAGGCGAACGCGGACTCCTTGTCACCGTGAAGCGTCACCCGGACCGGGGACTTGCCCGCAGCGGCGAGCCGGGCGGACAGCTTGCTGCCGTCCTTGTAGTCGAGCACCGCGAGGGGAATGGTCAGGCCCGCGCCGAGCACGGCGTACACCGGACGGTCGGTGACAGGCGCCCTGAGGATCGCCGCGGCGCCCGCCGCCTCCAGGAGTTCCGCGGCCTCGATGATGTAGTGGGCGTCGTCGTGGACGAGCGCGACCTTGCCCTTGACGTCCGCGCGGGCGATTTCCTCCGGACTGCCGCTGCCCACGTCGACGAGGGTCAGCTTCCTGTCGCCCTCGAAGCGCACGAACTGTTCGTAGGTGCGTGGCGTGAGCGTGAAGCCTCCGCGTCCGGTGACCTCCGCCGTCATCAGCGGAGCCCGCTCCCGGTGGTAGAAGGAGGTCACCAGCTTGCCGGACGAGGGCTTGGCGGCCGGGATCGCCCCGAGGTGACCGGAGGTCATGAACGCGTCGCCCTCGAGGGAGACCGCCACGCCGCGGCCGTCGGCGGTGGTCCGCCGGAGCGTGTGCGCGTACCCGGAATTCACCCGTGGGCGCTTGTCACCGGGTACGTCGAGCCGGAAGTCCGTTGCCTCGGTCGCGTCGACACCGACCTCGACGGGCTCATCGGCAACCTTCACATCGGGGAGGCTGAAGAGGTCGTACGCGTCGGAGAAGCCTCCGCGGAACCCCATGTCGCCCGTGCCGATCGCACCGAAGAGAGCGTAGGAGCCCTGAGGCACCCGCAGTTTCAGGTCGCCCTGGCGGGCGACCGGGAAGGACTCGTAGTAGTCGTTGTCGAGGCCCATGGCGACGACCAGACCACTGTCCGGGGCTGCACCGTCACGGCCCTGGAGATCCACGGTCAGTCCGTAGCTCTCGGTCTCCTTGGTGAAGCCGAGCGCCGAGGTGGCGGTGGCTCCGCCGTCCGTCGTCGCCGTGATCTGCCCCGAGTACGTCGCGGGTCCGAGCAGATTCGGATCGAGCGTGACCGTGAGCTCCGTGCTGTCGCCCGCGGCCAGCGTGACCGCGTCCTTGTCGAAGGTCAGCGCACCCTCGGTCAGGGTTCCGGTCGCGGTGTGCGCGGACAGCTTCACCGTGGTGGCGGTGTCGGTCGGGTTGCTCACGGTGAGAGTGCGGGTGAGCTTCTCGTACGGCCGGTCCTTCTGGAACCAGATCATGCCGAAGTCGGCCGGGCTCGACAGGTCCACCTTGGCGTCGAGGGAAGCCGCCACGTCCACCCGGCCGTTGCCCTGCTCCTGGACCGTGTGCTTCGCCGACGGGACGGTGTGGGAGGTGAGTTCGGCCTTGATCCGCGCGCCCGGCCAGTCGGGGTGACGCTGGGCGAGAATGGCGGCGGCACCGGCGACGTGCGGCGTCGCCATCGACGTGCCGCTCGCCGAGGTGTAGTGGGTGTCGACGACGGTACCCATGGCGGTGCCGGCCGCCCTGGCCGCGACGATGTCGACCCCGGGGGCGGTGATGTCGGGCTTGATGGCCTGGTCCTCACCGACCGGGCCCCGGCTGGAGAAGTCGGCGAGCGCGTCGGCATGGTCGACCGCACCGACGGTCAGCGCGGAGGGAGCCGCTCCGGGGCTGCCCACGGTGGAGGCACCGGGCCCGGCGTTGCCCGCCGCGATGACGAACAGCGAGTCGCTGGTGGCGCTCAGCCGCTCGACGGCCTGGGACATGGGGTCGTCGGCCGTGCCCTCGTCGTCGCCCAGGCTCATGCTGACGATGTCGGCGCCCTGGTCGACCGCCCACTCCATTCCGGCGATGGAAGCGGAGTTGGGGCCGGAGCCGCTGTCGCTCAGCACCTTGCCGATGAGGAGCTCCGCCCCGGGGGCGACGCCCTTGAGGCGGCCCGCGGACTCGGCGCCGCTGCCGGCGATGGTCGAGGCGACATGTGTCCCGTGGCCGTGTCCGTCCTGGACGGTGGCGGTGCCCACGAAGCTCTTGGAGGCTACGACGCGGTCCTTGACGTCGGCGTGGTTCAGGTCGATGCCGGTGTCGAGCACGGCGACCTTGGTGCCCGTGCCGTCGAAGCCGGCGGCCCAGGCCTCGGGGGCGTGGATCTGCGGGACGCTCTTGTCGAGGGAGACCTTCGCCGGAGCGTCGTACCAGATCCTGGCGATCCCGGAACCGGCGGCCGCGGACCGGCCGTTCGCGGCCGTACGTGGCTCGGCCGCCTTCCAGAACGAGGCCGCATCACTCTTGTCGACATGCAGCGCCGCCATGTCCACCCGGTCCAGGACGAGGCCGCGTTCGCTCCCCGGAAGCCGGTCGGCGCGCTTGCCAAGTGTGGACCGGGACGGTTTGTCGTCGTAGGAGACGATGACGGGCAGGGAGTCGTGCTTGCTGTCCGCCTGGCCGTCCCTGATGAGCTGGGAGACGTTGAAGAGCCGCCGGTCCAGGGTCTTGGCGCCGAGGCCGGAGAAGGCCGACGCGGGATAGACGTGGAGGTCTCCGTCGGGGTCGGTGACCGTCTGGAAGGTCTTCGGGTTGCCGGGCGCGGCGGTGATGGTGGCGGACTGCCGGCCGTCGGTCGCCGTGCTGACCGAGACCCGGTCACCGGTGACCAGGGTGACCTGGACGGGCTTCGCCGCCGCGGGCTGAGAGCCGCCCTGCGGAGCGACGGGCTGGGCGACGGCGGCGGTACCGGAGCCGACCACGGGTATGAGGGCTCCGGTGGCGATCACCGTGGCAACGGCGATCAGCCGTCTGCCACGTCTGCCGCGAGAGGGACTGTGCACGTACGTCTCCTTGGGTGGGGAGCAGAGAATCAGCGCACGCCGAACTCCGGGCACGACAGCCCTGGAAGCAAGGAGATCCGGCCGGATGATCAGCGCATTCGGAGGTTATAGCCCGTCAGGTCCACTGTTGAGGTTCCTTCGGTGTCGCATATGCGCCACCTGTGAACGACGCTGCTGCCGGGGGCGGGGCTCCGTCGCCGCCCCCTCGGCCCGGTACCCCGATCCACCCGCGGCGTGCCGCGTGCCAGCCCAGTTGCATGCGGGTCGCCACCCCGGCCCGGTCCATGAGGCTGCGGGCCCGGCGCACGACCGTGCGCCGGGCGATCCCCAGGTGGCGGGCGACCGCGTCGTCGGTGAGTCCGCTGAGGAGAAGGGTCAGCAGACGCGCCTCTTCGGGGTTCAGTTCGCCCTCGTGGGCCCCTAGGGCCGCACCGGCGGGGTCCAGGGGCACGCTCTCGGCCCAGACTCGTTCGAACAGCTCGATCAGCCCGTCCAGCAGGGGGCCGCGGGTGATGACGACGGAGGCACCGGGACGCAGTGCCACGTCGGCGGGAGCGGAGAGGACGGCCCGCTCACGGTCGACGATCATCATCTTCATCGGAAGCCGGGCAGTGACCCGCGCCTTCTCTCCGGCTTCCAGACACTGATCGATGAGGACCATCGCCCCCGGGTACTCGATAGCCCGCTGTCCGTACACCGTCCGGTAGACCACCCCCTGGGCGAGTTGGTCCAGTTCAGTCCCGTTGTCCGTGGACAGGTACGGCGGCACATCGAAGTGGAGCACCTCGTGCCGTGCCCGGAGCAGCAGGCTGTCGCGCGGTGACATGACGCGCCCGGGCTGCTGCGGGGCCGGGGCGGGGGGCACCGCGGTCACCGGCGGGCGGGTGCCGTCCTGCCTCATCGCCCGCCCCTGCCGGACGAGTCCCTCCAGTGCCCGGTCAACGCTCTCGAGTGCCGGCCCCAGCCGGGCCGCGAGCCGCGGTAACCCGCTGGGCTGCCCCTCGCGCACCGGTTCGCTGTGGAGGCGTGCTTCCTCTTCCGACGGCCTCATCGCCTCCACGCTCGCACCCTCTTCCGCATGGGGCCGCGCGCGGCCCGACCCCGGTGCCTTGCCGGAGACTATTCCGAATCCTGGGAACTTATCCGACTTCTGGCAATGGGGCACCGACTGGTACGGACGTGATCGATTGCACGTTTAGGCAGACTGCGGGGGTGGAGGCGGGGCTCGCGCCCTTCAACTGACCGACGTGTCCTCTCACCTGTCGGTGGAAAACTATGTGGCCGCACGCCAGCCGTCGCTCGCGGAATGCGCGTGCTGATGGGTGGGATTCGAGCTCAGCGAGGGCTGGCCCCTCCTCGCCCGTCAGGACACCGGCGCGAAGGAAGCGGACTCGGTCCAGGTCTCCCTGCGCAGGAGGTCGAGCAGGGCCGCGCCTCCTGGGCCCGAGCCCTGTCGGAGCACGGCGATGACAGGCTGGGACACGGTCGGGGTCACGGGGCGGACGAGGTGTTCGTAACCCTGGGGCACCGCGGAGGCCGGGACGAGCGTCCCGCCCAGCCCGTGGGCGGCCCAGCGCACGGCTGTCGCGGTCTGGGACACGCGGGCGGCCGTGGCCGGGGTCAGGCCGTTGTCCCGCAGCGCGCCCAACAGGACGCCGTCGAGCGCACTGTCCCGGTCGAACCTCACCCACGCCTCCCCGTCCAGCTCGCACAGGTCGACCCGGTCCGCCGCGAGCTGCCGGTGGCCGGGGCCGAGCACCACGACGAACTCCTCGTCGCCGAGGTGGTGGGCGTCGGCGGGGGTCCGCTCGCACGCCGCCATCAGGGCGAGGTCCAGCACGCCCCGCCGGCACAGCCGCTCCAGTTCCGCGGAGCTCGGCTCCTCGAAGACGGTCACCTCCAGCCGCGGGAAGCGGCGCCGCAGCGCGTCCATCGCGCCGGGCAGCTGCCGCGTACCGAAGCCCATCTGCGCCGCGACCACCAGCTCACCCACCAGCTCATCGGCACCGGCCCGCGCCGTCGCCCTCGCCTTCCGCGCCGCGCTCACCGCGACCTCCGCCTCCCGCAGGAACGCGCGGCCGACCACGGTGGCCACGAGCCCGGTCGGCGTGCGGGCGAACAGCTCCACGCCGAGGTCCCGTTCCAGGCCGCGGATCTGCTGGGACACCGACGGCTGGGCAACACGCAGCCGCTCCGCCGCGGCCGTCACCGAGCCCTCCTCCGCTACGGCCAGGGCGTACTCGAACTGGCGGAGGCTCATCGGCTCCCGTCCCCTTCCTGCGGTGAGCGAAATGCACTGACTGCCGGTACATCGCAGGAGGTGCCTCGTATATTCCGCTCCTCGACACCACGGCGGAGAAGGGACCCGTCTCCCCCTCTTCCCCGGCAACCTCTCAGCCGTACGCCGCTGACTCCCACTCCGTTCCGGGCCTGAGCCCGGTCAGCAAGGAGGGGTCGGACAGCCGAACGGCCAGTCGCGCCGTCGGGACCTGTTCGACGTCGTCCCACAGGTCGTGCCAGGCCCGCCCGAACGCCGTGAGCCAGGCGTCCTGGTCCTCCGGGGTGATTCCGGAGGAACGGACGTCGGCAGCCACCCTGAGCTTGGCTCCTTCGGTGTCGAACGGGTAGTTCCGCACCTGCGAGAGCTCCACAGCCGCCACCGCGTCTTCGGCGGCGCCCTCCTGCGGCAGCCGGCCGTCCAGCCCGGGAGCGTCTGCGAGCAGTCGGTGAGCGAACACCTTCGACGAGGAGAAGGCCCCGGCGTCCGGGTGAACCGCGTGCACGCTCAACTCGACCGTTCCCGACGAGACAGCAAGCACGCGTGCGCGCCACAGTGCCGACATTTCCTCAGCTCCTCAGCTGTTGGTCGCGCTTCCTACAACGTGACGACGCCGGTGGCGATGAGCGAACTCAGTTGTTGGGCCGCCTTGTCACCGATCCGTTCGGCGAACGAGATGGTCGACTGGGTGGCCCCGGCGCGCGACGGTCGCCCGCTCGTGTGACTCCCGACGAACTTGACCTTGTCCAGCGCCCACCCGACCGACGCGGCCGCTCCGAGTCCGGAGGCGTCGTCGATGTGACCCTCGAACTCCGTCTTACGGACGCCGCCGAGCGATTGCAGGAAGGCGAGTTCGTCCGCGTTGAAGTTTTCGCAGGTCGGCGCCACGGCGGCCAGTGTGGCGGGGGTCAGCGCCGTCACCGCCACGGTCTGCCCGGGGTCCGCGACCTGCGGCACCTGGAACCGGAAGGAGGACCCGTGGTGCACGGACTTCCAGACGCCGCCGCTGAGCCGCTGATGGTAGACGTGGAGACCGGTCGGGAAGAACGGCGCGAAGTTCATCTGCCGCGCGGTCCCCGCCGAGGGCGTGTTGTACTCCAATTCCACGCCGTAGAAGACCTGCTCGCCCTGGGAGGAGGCGTCGTCGACGTCCTTCTTGAGGTAGTCCTCGAACTGGGAGTGATAGTTCGAGTTGTCCTTCTTCGAGGCGGGCACCAGGTTCCTCGCGTCACCGGGGCCACCCGCCTTCTCGTTCACCAGGTGGAAGTTGATCCAGAAGTTGGTCTGCTTCAACTGCCTGATGTAGTCGTACCCCTGCGCGTCCTGGAAGGGTGGGGCGCCCACCAGGCTGCCGTCGGTCCGCATCCAGGCCGCCTTCACCCTGGCGGCGCCGCCGGCGGACTCGGACTGGTAGTTGAAACCGATCCCCGGCTGCATGGAGGGATCCAGCACCCGCTGCACTGAGGGCTCGCCCGCATGCGCTCCGGTCGTGCGCTGCGTCGCAGGGTCTGCGGAGCGTACGCCCTCTGTTGTCCGCGGCTCGGGTGTACGTGCCATGACCCGCGTCGCGTTGGCTTCCGCTTCGCGTTCGTACCGGTCTGAGGGGTCGGAGACGTGAAGCCCCGCGCCGTTGTCGGTTCCGCTGACGGGACCTCGGCGCTGTTGGACGACGTGGGTGAGTTCGTGGGCGAGGGTGTGTCTGTCGCTGCCGCCCCGGCCGATGACGATGTGGTTCCCGCTGGTGTAGGCGCGGGCGCCGACCTCGGCCGCGGAGGCCTTCGCCGCAGCTTCGTTGTGGATGCGGACGTCGGAGAAGTCCGCACCGAGGCGGGCTTCCATGTCGGTCCGGGTCGCGTCGTCCAGGGGACGGCCACTGGTACGCAGAACGTCACGGACGGTGGAGCGCTGCACCGCGGGCGCCGGCTGCCCGGCGTCCTGCCGGTGGCCACTGGCGGCTCCGGCCTGCTGTCGCTGACGGGCCCAGGAGCGGTCGGCTTCCCGGAGCATCCGGACAACGGCGGCGTTGCCCACACTGCGCTGCAGGGCGAGGAACTCGGCGGGGGTACCGGCACCTTGGGCGGAGGCCCTGGCGGCGGAGCGGGTGCGCCTCCTGCTCTGGGAGTCCTGGGCCTGGTCGTTGGCGTACATCGGGTCCTCTCACGGGCTACGCACCTTGCGCCTGGAACTCGGCAGCCGGCCGACAACGTCACTCGTCGGAGCATCGTACAACCGCGCCGAATGCCGTTACAGCGAGCCTTCGCACTCCGTCAGTTTCGGCTCCTCCACCTTGTACTCGTCAGGCATGAGGGGCTTCAGGTGCTTGTTGTACAGCTCCATCCACTTCGAAGGCCCGCCGTTGCGCTTCTTCATGATCTCCGAAAGGGCTCGGCACACCTCCCTCTTGAGGCCCTTCTCGCTGGGGTCCATCGCTACGCCGTACCCCTTGGCCCCGCCGTCGAACGTGTCGACCATCTTCGTGTTGCCGAACTTGCTGGCGTAACCGGCGACGATGACGTCATCCGTAGCCATCGCGTACACGTTGTTGCCCTTGGTGGTGACCTCTTTGGCGCATTCCTCGTAGCCGGACGGGAAGTTCTTCTCGGGAGTCACCCCCTCGTCCTTGATCCACTGTTCGTACGTCGACCCGGCCGCCGTGCAGACCTCGGCGCTCTTGTCGTTCTCCAGGTCATGCCGGCTGTCGATGTTCTTGAAGTTGTCCTTCTTGACCAGAAGCGCACCGAGAGGATCGAAGTACGTGCCGGCGAAATCCACCCCGTCCCTCTTCTCCCGCTCCTCGCCGACGCTGTACGTCGCCATCACGAGGTCCACTCGGTTCTTGGTCGTCACCAAGGGCGCCCGCGTGCTGGACGTCACGGGGTAGAAGCGGATCCTCTTCTCCGCTTGCGGATCCGTGTCGAACCCCAGCTCCCTGCCGACTTCCCTGGCCATATCGACCTCGAAACCCGCGTACGAATTCCCGGTCTTCTCGCTCAGTCCGGGCTGATCGGCCTTGACGCCGAACCACAGTTCATCGTGCCCGTCCTGGAACCTCTCCTCGGTCGTGTTCTTGTCCGCCGCCACACTCTTCTTCGCTGCGGTGTCGTCGGGCCGGCCCCAGACGAACCATCCGGTACCGGCGAGCAATGCCGTGCAGAGAACAGCGACCGGAACCTTCCACCGGCCCTGCCCGCCCCGCCCGGGCGACGGAGTGGGCGGCCGGACGGGCGGTTCGGGGCGGGCCACCGGCTGCGCGGGGGCGGACACCGCCGGGCCGGAGGCCGGTTCCTGCCGGGGCGGTCCCGTGGGCGGGCGGCCTGCTGCCGGGGTGTCGAGCGTGTCGAAGTCCCGGGTGACGTCCTGAAGCATCCGCTCGGCCTCGGCGGCGACCGGGCGCTGCCCGGGGTCCTTCTGCAGCAGGGCCTCGATCAGGGCGCTGAGCGGTCCGGCGTACCGCATGGGCGGCACCGGGGAATCGCGTACGGCGATCCAGATCTCGTAGCTGTTCTCCCCGTTGAAGGGGCGTCGGCCTTCCACCATCTCGTACAGCGTGATGCCGAGTGCCCACAGGTCGGACGCCGCTGAGGCGGGGTGGGGCTGGTCGGCGGTGCGGGTCAGCAGTTCCGGTGCGAGGTACTGGGCCGTGCCGATGACCTCGTGCGTCCGGGTCACCTGCACGGCGCCCTCGAAGGTGGCGATCCCGAAGTCCATGAGCAGGGCGCGCCCGTCGGAACGGAACAGGATGTTGTGGGGCTTCATGTCGCGGTGCAGCACCCCGGCCTCGTGCGCGGCGGTCAGTCCGCGCAGCACCTGGAGGCCGATGCGTGCCGCGTGCGGCACGGAGAGCTGTCGCTGCTCGCTCAACAGGTCCGCCAGGGAGCGCGGGTTGAGCAGCTCCATGACGATCCAGACCTGGTTGCCGTCCTCGATCACATCGTGCACCGCGACCACGTTCTGGTGGCCGATCCGGGCGATGGCCCGCGCCTCACGGCGTGCCCGGCTCACCCATTCCGCCTGGGCCCCGGCGGAGACCGCTCCGGGGTGGAGCAGCCCCTTCACGGCGACCTTCCGGTCCAGGCTCGCGTCGAACGCTTCCCAGACCACCCCCATCCCGCCCCGCCCGAGCTGGCGTTGCAGGTGGTAGCGGCCTGCGATGACCATACCCGCGCCGTTTCCGTTCGTTCCGTCGCTGTGCATCCGGCCCCCTGTGTACGTCGATGTGGTGAGCAACATTAGATGTACCGTCGGCCCGCCACGCGAGCCTTGACATCGGCTGTGACCACCTCCTCCCGGCTCGGTGATCTCGTGCTCCCGGCCCCCCGCCGCCCTCGCCCGGCCTTCTCGCCGCAAGGGCACGCGGGTCCTTGATAGCGTCGCCCCAGCGACTGCGGAACACTCCCCGCCGGGGTCGTCGCTCTGCCGGGACGGCGCTGCCACCACGGGACGGCGGGTGCGGGTGGCAGGGGGACCTTCACGGCAGGGACGAAGAGAGCCGAAGCATGAGCCTCGCGCAGTTGCACTACACCTCCGCAACCGACGGGGACGCTCCCGGCACCGGCGAGGCCGAACCGATACGGGCCCGCTTCAGCGCAGTTGACGCCGCGATACCCGCGTCCGTGCTCACCGAGGCGGGGCCGCTCCTGGCGTACGAGACACCCACCGGTACCGAGCCCCGGCTCGCGGACGCCGCGCTGCGCGCGCTGCCCGAGGCGTTCAGTTTCAGTGTGCTCTCCGACGGCAGCCATCTGCTGGCCCGGACCGTGGCGGTTCGTCCCGCGCCCGGCTCCGCCGTGGGATTCCACGCGCACGCGGTCCATCTCCCGGCCGGCACCCGGCTGCCGGGCGGTGTGCTCCCCGTCACCGCCTGCCGTTCCGCCCGCTGGGCCGCCACGACACCGGACCGTACGCTGCCCGGCCCGCTCGCCGCCCTGCCCGCCACCGGCCATGCCCGGGACCGCGAGGGGCTCAACGACTTCGCCGTGTCCCGGGGGCCCTGGCTCGCCGGTGTGCTGGCCGATCTGCGCCGGCTGTGCGCGCAGGACGCCTCCGGCCCGGTCGTACTCGTCGAGCGGCGGAGCGCGGACGTGGCCCGGTGGATCGCCCTGGCCTGCGTCGCACTGCCCGACGGGGCGGCCGAGCGGCTGACCTTCACCACGTACACCCGCCACCCGCGGAGCGCCCCGCAGCAGATCGTCGGAACACTGCCGCAGGACGCGCACGACCTGACCGGCCCCGGCTTCCACGTGCACACCTGCACCGGCCCGCGCCCGGCGGGGCCCGTGGCCGACGCCTGGGCCGAGACGGCCGCCCGAATCTGGCGCAACCGTGCGCCGGAGCTGTTCCGGGAGGCCGCCGAGCTGCCCGGGGAGCCGTTCGCCGCAGGCCCGGTGGCCGTGACGGCCCTCTGCGCGGGCATCGCGCTGGGCACGGGCGGGCGCGCCGCCGCCGCCGGGTGGGCCGCCGAGCGCCCGTACGCGCTGGACGCGAAGCGGACCCGGCAGCTCGTCGACGCGTTGACCGCTCCGGGGGTCGACGACCGCACCGGTCCCGAATTCGACGCCGCGGGGCGGCTGTTCGCCGCGCTCGACGGCCGCTCCCCCGCGACGACCACCACCCCGCTGGCCGCGATGCTGGTCACGGAGGCGGTCCGCGGCGGCAACGGCTCGGTGGAGCTGCCTGGCCGTACCGCCTTCAGCGGTCCCGAGGGCGCGGCCGTCGCCTCGGTGCTGGGCCCGGAGATCCTGACCGAGCTGAGTGGCGCGGGCGTCGGTCTCGACGTGGCCAGGACGGTGCAGTTGCTGCGGGTGGCCCGGCTGCTCGGCGTGGACTGCGCGGACCTGCTGCCCTCGGTCGTCCGCCGGCTCGCGCCCGCCCTGCTGGAGCCCGGTGAGGGCGAGCCGGGCTGGGCGCCGGCACTGCTGGAGCTGATGGACGAGCAGTTCGACGTCCGTACGGCCCTGCTCGGTGCGCTGGACCGGATAGCGCCGCAGGACCCGTCGGATGTCGAGCGGCTGCTGGGGCGGGTGCCGCTGCCGTTCACCGGCACGCAGTTGCTGCCGCATCTACGGATGTGCGCCGAGGCGCCGGCGGCCAAGGCCGGGTGCGGAGCGGACCGGGTGGGCGCGGTGCACCGGGTGCTGCGGGCTGCCGGGATGTCGCCGTTCGCGGAGCCGCTGGTGCTGCGGACGGCCGTGGGGCTGGTGTGGGAGGAGGGTGCGGAGAGGGGCGCGATGACGGCGGGCGAGGGCCGGCTGCTGCTGGAGGCCGCCACGTCGGACGCCCACCGGGCGGCCGGCACCTGGTCGCACCTGGTCGTAGCGGCACTCGGGGCCGGCGCCACCGACGAGGAGGCGCCCGAACTCGCCCACGACCTGCTGCGCGGCTTCCCGCAGGAGATCGCGGGCCGGGAACGCGGTGCGCTGCTGCTCCTGGAGTTCGCCCGCGAGATCCGGTCGGACGGGCCGGCGCCGGAATGGGCGGAGCGGGCCCGCGCGCTGCGCAGGGACGCCGAGCCGGTGGAACCGGAGGTGCTCGGCCATGCGTTCGGGGCACTCGCCGCACGGCTGCTCGCACCGGAGCGGCCGGAGGCCGAGCTGTACGCCCTCGTGCACAGCGGCGACGCCGATCTCGTCGCCGCGTACGACCGGGCCGCGCGCGGGGCCGATGTCCGCGCCCGTCTGAAGGCCGAGCCGGCCTACGCCGCGGACTGCTTCGCCGTCTGGACCGCTCATCCGCACGCGGGAGCGGAGTGGAGCCGGACCGCCGCCGTCCTGCTGGAGGAGGTGCTGCGGCCCGCCGTGCGCAAGCTCTCGGCGGACGGGGTCGCGGAGGTGGAGGAGGCCGTGGGGCGCTCGGGGAGCAGCGGCCGGGCGGAGGCCTTCCACGACTGGAACCGTCGGGGCCAGGGCACCCTGGGGCGGATCGGGCGGCGGATCGCGGGGCGGGTGCGGCGGGGGTGACGGCGCGAGTCGTCGGGGGCGCCGTCCGCCGGGTACCTTTGGGGCACAACGATCTCGTGGGCTCCTGGCGGGCTGCGTGAACCCCAGGAGGAACAGATGACGACGAACCGTGGGCGCAAGGACGTGATCCGCGACCGGATGGCGGCGACCGGTGAGTCGTACAATGTGGCCGCCCGCAACCTCAAGGCGATGAAGGACATGGGCGCCACGCGTGACGCCGTCCTCACGCAGCGTTGGCGCCCGGCCGAGTCGCTCGACGTGCCCTGCCCGTGCGGCGGCATGTGCGAGCCCGGCGAGACGTGTGAGCGGTGCCACGCCCGGCACCGGCACGTGGCCCGCTACCCGGGAAGTGCCACCGACGTGGAGACCTGGGTGGACCGGTACGAGTGCACCGGCTGCTCCGCCTCGTACACGCTGATCGTCCAACTGCCCGACCGGCCCTGGGGTGTCGCGGAGACGGTGATCCAGGGCGGTTCGGCCGAGGAGGTCGTGCGGGCCCGGGTCTTCCCCGGTGTGGTGCACCCGCTGCTGAAGCCCGAGACGCCGGAGGAGGACTGACGCGTCGCGTCAGTCCTCCTCGGGCCGGTTCTCAGGCGTCCGGCGTCAGCCGCAGTGAGATCGAGTTGATGCAGTACCGCTGGTCCGTCGGGGTCGGGTAGCCCTCGCCCTCGAAGACGTGGCCCAGGTGCGAGCCGCAGCGGGCGCAGCGGACCTCGGTGCGGACCATGCCGTGGCTACGGTCCTGGATCAGTTCGACCGCGTCCGTGTCCTTCGGGTCGTAAAAGGACGGCCAGCCGCAGTGCGACTCGAACTTGGTGTCGGAGCGGAACAGCTCCGCGTCACAGGCGCGGCAGGAGTAGACGCCCGTGGTCTTGGTGTCGGTGTACTCGCCGACGAAGGCCGGCTCGGTACCGGCCTTGCGCAGGACGGCGTACTCGGCGGGGGAGAGTTCCTCCCGCCACTCCTCGTCCGGCTTCTCGATGTCGTACGGCACGGTGGCTCCCTCAGCTCGACAGGTGGTCCAGGATCTGCGGGCCGAGGTCCGTGACGTCGCCCGCCCCCATGGTGAGAACGAGGTCGCCGGGCTTCGCCATTCCCGCGATGACCTCGGGGACCGTCGCCTTGTCGTGCACGGCGGTGACGTCGGCGCCGGCCGCCTGCGCGGCGTCGATGATCAGCGTGCTGGTGATGCCGGGGATCGGGTCCTCGCGGGCCGGGTAGATGTCGAGTACCACCGAGGCGTCGGCCAGCGCGAGGGCCTGTCCCATCTCGGTGCCGAGCTCCTGGGTGCGGGAGAAGAGGTGGGGCTGGAAGACGACCAGGATGCGGGCGTCGGTGGCGGCTCCGCGCATCGCTTCGAGGTCGGCCGTCATCTCGGTCGGGTGGTGGGCGTAGCTGTCGATGACCTGAACGCCGGCCGCCTCGCCCTTGAGCTGGAGGCGGCGCTTGACCCCCGTGTACTTGCCGAGGGCCGAGGCCAGGTTGTGGGCGGGGATGCCGAGGGCGACGCCCGCGGCGAGGGCGGCCACCGCGTTCAGCGCGTAGTGGCGGCCGGGGACGGAGACGGTGAAGGTGAGGTACTTCCCGTTCAGGACGACCGTGACCTCGCTGGTCAGACCGCGCGGGGTGATCTTGTGGACGCGTACGTCCGCGGTCTGGGACTCGCCGTAGGTGACGACCTTGAGCGAGGACAGGTCGCGCACCCGGCGGGTCAGCTCGACGGCGCCGGACTGGTCGGCGGAGATCACCAGGGTGCCGTCGGGGACGATCTTGCCGGCGAAGGTCTCGAAGGAGTCGTAGATCTCGTCCATCGAGGCGTAGTTCGCGTGGTGGTCCAGCTCGACGTTGAGGACGATCGCGACCTCGGGGTCGTACTTCTGGAAGCTCCGGTCGCTCTCGTCGGCCTCGGCGACGAAGATCGCGCCCTCGCCGTGCGTGGCGTTGGTGCCGGGCCCGGCGAGGTCGCCGCCGATGGCGTACGAGGGGTCGAGGACCAGCTCGGTGAGGGCGACGGCCAGCATCGACGTGGTGGTCGTCTTGCCGTGGGTGCCCGCGACGGCGATGGACCGCAGCCCCTGCATGAGGGACGCGAGGGCGTCGGAGCGGTGCACGACGGGGATCGAGAGCTCCCCGGCGCGCACCAGCTCCGGGTTGTCGTCACGGATGGCGCTGGAGACGACCACGCACGTGGCGTCGTCGGCCAGGTGACCGGCGGCGTGCCCGATGTGGACGGTCGCCCCCAGCGCGCGCAGTGCCTCGGCCGTGGCGGACTCCTTGGAGTCGCTGCCCGCGACCTTCGCACCCCGCTGGGTGAGGATCTTCGCGATGCCCGACATTCCGGCGCCGCCGATGCCGATGAAGTGCGGCCGTTCCATGGCGGCAGGAATACCGGGTGCCATGCGTGTGTCTCCCAGGGTGGTGCGGGTAGGGGCTCCCAGCCTATTCGCTGTGCGCGAAGAGCTTGAGCACCGGGACGCCGACCTTGTGCCGGGCCCGGGAGGCCCAGTCGCGGTGGAAGAACTCCTCGACGTAGTGCGGCGCGGTCAGGACGATGACCTCGTCGGCCTCCGCCTCGTTGACGACGGACGTGAGCTTGTCCAGGGGGTGGTCCTCGATCACCTGTCCGACGGCTTCGGAGCCCGCCTGGCGCAGTGCCTCCAGGGACACCTCCAGCGCGAGTTCGGCGGACCGTCTGGCGTTCTTCCCCTCCGGTTCCTCGCTTTCCCGGGCCGCTTCCTTCAGTTCGCCCATCGCCAGGTCGTCGATGGCCCGCAACAGCACATCCGCCTGGTCACCACGTGGCTGCATGAGCACGACGAAGGAGATCTGCTCCTCCCCGTGCAGGGTGGTGACGAACTCGACGTCCTCGGAAGTGAGGGGCTTCTCGATCATCAAAACGCTGGTGAACACCACAGGGGCCCTTCTGCTTCAGTGCCCGTCGCCGGTCACTGCGGAAACCATCCTTCCCCGTGCTCGCACGGGGTCTGCGAGATCCATTCTGCCCACCGAACGCTAACCGGAACGGGATATTCCGCTGATTGTCAGATCCGACGGTACCGAGAGAAGAGGAACCCGGCCTCTTCCAGCAGCGATGCCAGGGCGAATCGTTCCGGCACGGCCACCGACGGACCGCCCGCGATCCGCTGCGCGTCACCGGCCGTGAGCATGGGCGCCAGGGTCAGGCAGATCTCGTCCAGCACCCCCGCCGCCACGAACTGACCGAGCAGCCGGGGGCCGCCCTCGGTCAGCAGCCGCCGGTGCCCGCGACCGGCCAGTTCCCGCACGGCGCGGGCGGGATCCACCCGGGAGCCCTCCCCCGCGATCACCACCTCGGCACCCGCCTTCCGGGCCGTCTCGATCCGGTCGGGCGGCGCGCCCGCACCGGTGAGCACGAGGGTGGGGACCAGCGGGGAGACGAAGAGCGGCAGCGAGAAGTCCAGGTCCAGGCTGCCGCTCACCACGGCGATCGCCGGCGCGGGCCCCTGCCCGGCCGCCGCCCGCCGCTCGGCGAAGGCCTCCCGGGCACGGGCGGGCCGGTAGCCCTCCAGCCGTACCGTCTCCGCGCCCGCGATCACCACGTCGGCCAGACCCCGCAGGGTGCCGAAGATCCGCATGTCGCTCTCGCAGGAGATCGGCTGCGAGCGGCCGTCGTGCTGGGCGGCGCCGTCGAGCGTCGACACCATGTTGGCGCGCAGCCAGGGGCCGTTCGTCTCGGGGTAGGCGTAGGCGTCGGCGAGGGCGCCCAGACCCCACTCGCCCAGGTCGTCGGCAGCTGTCTGGTCGGTCACAGGGAACAGGCGTCGCATGTTCGGCAGTCTGGCACGGCCCGCGGCCTCCCCCGCGGCAGGGAGCGGATCAGCGAGGGACGTCCTGTGGCTTCGATTGCAAGGCGGAGGAGGAAGGCGACGCGAAGGGGGTCCCCCCCATGCCCTTAGGGCCCCTTAGGGCTATGGGGGAGTCGTAGACCGACGACAACGCCGCAAGCGGAGTCGCAGGACGTCCCTCGCCCGCTCCCTGCCGCGGGGGAGGCCGTAGGCTGGGTCGTTGTGTCCTCCTCCACTGCCGTGCCGGGGTCCAGCCCCATAGCCGAAACGGCCCCGCTGTCCCTGTGCGCCCTCGAGCCGCACGTCCCCGCCGACCGTCTGGTCGCCGAGATGGTGCCGCCGCCGCGCTTCGACTCGGTGCGTTTCGATACGTACGTCCCCGACCCCGACCAGCCGAGTCAGATCGAGGCCGTCAAGGTCCTCTCGGACTTCGCGGCCGGTCTTGGCGGGGCGCACGCGACGGGCGCGGGCAAGCGCAAGTGGTTCGGCGGCAAGAAGGCGGCGGCGCCGAGCGGCCCGCGCGGGGTCTATCTGGACGGCGGCTACGGCGTCGGCAAGACCCACCTGCTCGCCTCCCTCTGGCACGCCACGCCCGCCGCGCCGCCCCTGAAGGCGTTCGGCACCTTCGTGGAGCTGACAAACCTCGTGGGCGCGCTCGGCTTCCAGCAGACCGTGCAGACGCTGAGCGGGCACCGGCTGCTGTGCATCGACGAGTTCGAGCTCGACGACCCGGGCGACACCGTGCTGGTCTCCTCGTTGCTGAGCCGGCTGGTCGAGGCCGGGGTGGCGCTCGCCGCGACCTCCAACACGCTGCCCGGCAAGCTCGGCGAGGGCCGGTTCGCCTCGGCCGACTTCCTGCGGGAGATCCAGGGGCTGTCCTCGCACTTCCGCCCGCTGCGCATCGACGGCGAGGACTACCGCCACCGCGGACTGCCCGACGCCCCTCCCCCGTACTCCGAGGAGCAGGTCACCAAGGCGGCGTACGCGACCGAGGGCGCCAGCCTGGACGACTTCCCCGCGCTGCTCGACCATCTGGCCCGCGTCCATCCGAGCCGGTACGGCGCGCTGACGGACGGCGTCCGGGCGGTGTGCCTCACCGAGGTGCAGCCGGTGCCCGACCAGTCGACCGCGCTGCGGCTCGTGGTGCTCGCGGACCGGCTGTACGACCGGGAGGTTCCGGTACTCGCGTCCGGGATGCCGTTCGACCGGCTGTTCAGCGAGGAGATGCTGAACGGCGGGTACCGGAAGAAGTACTTCCGGGCAATCTCCCGGCTGACGGCGCTGGCGCGCGACGCAAAGGGGCTGGTGGCGCAGTAGGTTCGGGGACGTGACAACGGTGAGGCACGAAGGAGTGCCTCACCACCCCCGTACAACCGCGCATTCCGTTTGAAGGGAACCAGCATGGCTACCACGCGTCAGGCGCACACGGTCTGGGAAGGCAACCTGATCGAGGGCAAGGGTGTCGTCACCCTCGACTCCTCCGGAATCGGGGAGTACCCGGTCTCCTGGCCGTCCCGCGCGGAGAAGGCGAACGGCAAGACCAGCCCGGAGGAGCTGATCGCCGCGGCCCACTCCAGCTGCTTCTCGATGGCGCTCTCCAACGGTCTCGCCACGGCCGGCAACCCGCCGACCCGGCTGAACACCCAGGCCGAGGTCACCTTCCAGCCCGGCACCGGGATCACCGGGATCCACCTCACCGTCGAGGGCGAGGTGCCCGGTCTCGACGAGGCGGGCTTCGTCAAGGCGGCCGAGGACGCGAAGGCGAACTGCCCGGTCAGCCAGGCGCTGACGGGCACGACGATCACCCTGAGCGCCTCGCTCGCCTGAGCAGTTCCTCGATGCCCCCGGGAGACGGCCACGGCCGGTCCCGGGGGCATCGCTGTTCCCGCACATCACCGAGTTCACCTCTCGGCCATCTTGAATACTCCGGCAATACACCCGGGAATCTCATCGCTTCCTCATCCGTCGTTGGTTGCGTGATCCGCGCCGGCCGGTCCGGCACGGACGACGAAGGAGGCGCGCGGTGTCGCAACCCGACATGGCTCCGTTCCGGGAGCCCGCCCAGGGGCGTCCCGAGGACGACGAGGACCCCCCACCGCTGCATGTCGCGAGCAGACTGCACGCGTTCAACAGATACGAGCTCAAGTACCTGGTCCCCGTGGACCTGGCCGCGGAACTCCGCGACGAGCTCGCGGAGCGGATGGACCGTGACCTGAACAGTCCGGTCGGCGGCTACGGCGTGTGGAGCCTGTACTACGACTCACCGCAGCTGCGGTTCTACTGGGAGAAGATCGAAGGGCTCAAGTTCCGCCGCAAGCTGCGCATCCGGCACTACGGCGAACCGGACGGCGTCACGGACGCGTCGCCCGTGTGCGTCGAGATCAAGCAGCGCGTCAACCGGGTGACGCAGAAGCGCCGCATCACCCTCCCGTACGGCACGGCCCGTCAACTCTGCGACGGGCGGGAGATGGTGGAGCACACGCCGAAGGAGCGCGCCTTCATCCACGAGGTGCTCGACCTGGTGGTACGGCTGAACCTCCGGCCGACCGCGATCACCGGCTACCAGCGCGAGGCGCTGGTCGGACGCGGCTCGGACACCGGTCTGCGTGTGACCTTCGACCGGCGCATCCGGGGCCGTGACCGGGACTTCCACCTCGGGCAGGCGGATCCGGAGAACCGCTTCACCATCCCGCCACACATGTCGGTGATGGAGATCAAGGTCAACGAACGCACCCCCCACTGGATCACCGACCTGGCCGCCCGCCGCAATCTCAGCCTCGTGCGGGTCTCCAAGTACGTCCAGTCGATCGAGGCGTTCGGGCTGGCACCCCGGTCCGTCTTCCACCTCGACGAGGCGGACTTCCCGCCGCCCGCCACTCCCCTCGACACGCAGCTGCCGGCGCACGAGCCGCCGGTGAAAGCAGGAGCACAGTGAATTTCGATCTGCAGGAACTCAGCGGGACGTTCAGCGTCACCGACGTCATCGCGGCGATGGTGCTGTCCTTCGTCCTGAGCACGGTGATCGGATACGTCTACCGGTACACCCACCGGAACGTGTCCTACAGCCAGTCCTACGTCCAGACCCTCGTCATCGTCGGCATGATCGTCGCCCTGATCATGCTCGTCGTCGGCTCCAACCTCGCGCGGGCGTTCTCGCTGGTCGGCGCGTTGTCCGTGGTCCGGTTCCGTAACGCGGTCAAGGAGACCCGGGACGTCGGCTTCATCTTCCTCGCCATGGCCATCGGCATGGCCTGCGGCGCCCGCTTCTACACACTGGCCGCGGTCGGCGCGGTCGTGATCTGTGTCGTGGTCGTGGTCATGCACAAGTTCGACTGGTTCGCCCTGAACGTCCAGCGGCAGGTCGTCAAGGTCCAGGTCCCGGCGGGCGAGGACTACACCCCCGGCATACGTGACGTCCTGATCAAGTACACGACCGAGTTCGAACTGGTGAGCACCGAGACGATCCGCGGCGGGGCGTTGAACGAGGTGTTCTACACGGTCCGCATGAAGAAGGGCACGGAGCCCGGTGACCTGGTCGCGGCGTTGCAGGAGCGCACGTCCGGCCAGCGGGTGACGGTGCTGACCGGTTACGACACGACCGACCTGTGAGCCCCGGCGACGGTACGGCCCGGAGGCGACGGCTGCGCGACCGCGTGCCCGTACGGCTGCGGCACCACTGGAAGCCGGCCGGGGCGCTGTGCGCCGGGCTCGCGGTGATGCTGTACGCGTTCGGCGACGCGCGTATCTCCCCGTACGTGACCTCCGCCTCGCGGGTCGAGGCGGACACGATCACCGACGACGTCAGGGGCACGGTCGGGCTGTACGACACGTCCGTGCGGCACTCCGTCCAACTGGAGTACAACCAGACGGACTTCGACAAGATGATGAAGGAGTTCAAGGACGACGGGACCAAGGACTCGATCCCGGCCGACCTCACCGTCGACGGGGTCTACCTGCAGGACGTCGGCATCCGGCTCAAGGGGAACTCCACCCTGAAGTCCCTGCAGGGCGGCAACGGCGGCGGAATGCCCGGAGGCGGCCAGGCCGCCGGTGGCGGCGGCGGGCAGCGCGGGCCGCAGGGCGGCGGAGGGAACCAGGATGCGCAAGCGCCCGGCGACCAGGCGGCCGGTGGCGGCGGTGGTCAGGCGGCTGATGGTGGCCAGGCGGCCGGCGGTGGCGGGCGGGCTGGAGGCGGCGGGATGACGCAGTACAACCTCTCCGCGGACAAGCCGGAGGAGCTCCCCTGGCTCATCAAGATCGACGAGTACGTGGAGGGGCGCGCCTACCAGGGTGAGCGGGAGATCTCGCTCCGTCCGGGGGCCAACGCCCAGGTGCCGGTCAACGAGGCACTGGCGCTCTCGCTGATCGACGGGACCGGGGAGCCGGCCGAGCGGTACAGCTTCTCGACCCTCAAGGTCAACAACCGGCCGACGGCTGTGCGCCTGATGGTCGAGAACCCCGACACGGAGTACGCCGAAGCCGTCGAGGGCGAATCGGTGGTGTACAAGGCCCGGGCGGGTGGCAGCTTCGCCTACCAGGGGGACGACCCCTCGAAGTACGAGACGTCGTTCCGCCAGCTGAACAAGGTCGGCAGCCAGGACCTCGAACCCTTGATGAAGCTGACCAAGTGGGTGGAGAACTCCTCGGACAAGGAGTTCGCCGCGAACCTCGACAAGTACGTCGACGTCGACTCGTTCGCCCATTACGTCGCGACGCAGAACCTGCTGATGAACTTCGACGACATGGCGGGCCCGGGGAAGAACTACCTGCTCGGGTACGACCTGAACACCAAGAAGTTCTCGGTGCTGGGATGGGACTACAACCTCACCTTCAGCGGGGACGCGACCGCCGGGCCGGACGACGAGATGAGCATGGGCGGCGGCCGCCCGGCCGGCCAGCAGGACGGGGAACCTCCTCAGGGGATGCCCGAGATGCCCGACATGGCAGACATGCCTGACGTGGCGGGCGGCCCCGGAACAGCAGCCGACGGCGACGATGCCCCCACCGCGGGACGCGGCGGCGGGATGTCCGGGCACGCGCTCAAGGAACGCTTCCTCGGGCTCGACGCCTTCGACGCGGTCTACAAGAAGGCGTACCAGGACCTGTACGAGAAGTTCTTCGCCTCCGGCAAGGCCACGAAGACGTTGAAGGACCTCTCGGCCCAGGCCGAACTGGCCGGCGTCCCCGCCAAGGACGTCGACACCGTGGTGGGCACGTTGAACACCACCGTCACCTCGCGGACCACGGCCCTGGCGAAGAACAAGGAGGTCACCGGCTGAGCGGTCGGCGCGCCCCGGGCAGGAAGGCCACCCCTTCCGTCCCCGGGCGCGCCATCGTCGTACACGCGGACCCCGTTCCTGTGAGTCCGCACAAGTTCGCCCACTACCATCTCGCGCACCGCACAGCGCCGCCTCGCCCGGCGTGCGTTCCGTCCGTACCGCGCGAGGTGATCCGTTCCATGGGCGCGCAGTCAGCCCGGCACACCGTCCTGGTCGTCGAGGACGATCCGAGCATCCGCACCCTGCTCACCTCGGCCCTGAACGCGGCCGGGTACAGCGTCGCCTCGGCGGTGGACGGGCGGGAGGCCGTCGGCGAGACGGGCCGCTGCCGGCCGGACCTGATCGTGCTGGACGTGACGCTTCCCGACACCGACGGGTTCGCCGTGACACGCGGACTCCGCTCCCGGGGCGACTACACCCCGGTCCTGTTCCTCACCGCCCGCACCGACATCGAGGACCGCATCATCGGGCTCAGTTCCGGCGGTGACGACTACGTCACCAAGCCCTTCCACATCCAGGAGATCCTGCTGCGCATCCGCGCCATCCTGCGCCGCACCGCCGGATCGCCCCGGCCACCGGCCGAACGGCCGCCGTTGCGGTACGCGGACCTGCGGGTCGACCGCGACCGGCACACCGTGCACCGCGCCGGGCAGCCCGTGCAGCTGTCCCCGACCGAGTTCCGGCTCCTGGTGTGCCTGGTCTCCCATCCGGAGAAGGTGCTGGAGAAGCAGGAGATCCTCCAGGAGGTGTGGCAGTACGGCTTCGCCGGGGACACCCGCATCGTCGACACGTACATCAAGAACCTGCGCCGCAAGACCGACCACACCGGCCCTCCACTGATCCACACCGTGCGCGGTGTGGGCTACTGTCTGCGGCTGCCCCGCGCGGACGCGCCGTGAGACTCCGGCTGCGGCCCCGCTCGACGCGCACCCGCCTGGTGCTGATCTCCACCGTGCTGGCCACGGTCGCCGTGCTGGCCTCCCAGGCCGCCGGGCTGACGGTCATGCGCACCTGGCTCACCGGCCAGATCGACCGCCGCCTCACGCACTTCGGCCCGCCTCCTCGTTCGCTCTCCGACCCGGCCCGCGGCAGGGCGTCGGAAGGACCCGCGCCGTTTCCGCGCGAGGAAGTCCTGCCCTCCGACTACCGGGTCTACTTCTACGGGGCCGACGGACGGCTCCGCCCGGATTCACTGGGCGACGGAGACGGCCGCCCCCGACTTCCCGCGGCCGTGTCCTCCCTCATCCTCAAGGACGGGCGGCCCACCACCGTCCCCGCCGGCCGCGGCACGTCGGACTGGCGGGTGATCGCCCGAACAGGCCCCGACGGGCTGCGCGTCGTCGTCGCACTCCCCCTGGACACCGTCGAAGGCGCCACGTCCAAACTGCTCTGGTTCAGCATCGCCATCGGTGCCGTGGCCGCCGTCGGCGTCGGACTGCTGGGGAGCGCGGCCGTACGCCTGGGGCTACGGCCCCTGGACCGGATGGAGCGCACAGCGCGGCGCATCACCGGAGGCGAGCCGGACCTGACCGTCACCGACACGGATCCGCGTACGGAGACCGGGAGGCTCGGCATCGCCTTCAACACGATGCTCGACCAGGTACGGGCGGCGCTGCACCGCAAGGACGCCTCGGAGCAGCGGCTGCGCCGGTTCATGGCGGACGCGGGCCATGAACTGCGCACACCGCTCACCTCCATCCAGGGGTTCGCGGAACTGCTCGTCGAGCATCCGCGCCTCCCGGCGGCGCGCCGGCGCGAGGCGCATGAGCTGATCGCCCGGAACGCGGAGCGGATGAGCCGTCTCGTCGACGACCTCTTCCTGCTGGCCAAGCTGGGTTACGCCCCCGTGGCGCACCGGGAGACCGTGGACCTGCTCTCCCTGGCCGCCGACGGGGTCGGCGCGGTTGTCGTCGCGCATCCGGGGCGGGACGTGCGGCTGGCACCGCTGAGCGGCGGGGGCCCGAACGGTTCCCGGGACGCACTCGACGTGGTCGAGACGCTCGGTGACCCCCATCAGCTCGCGCAGGTGATCGTCAACCTGCTGGCCAACGCGTGTGTCCACACTCCGCCCGACGCACGCGTCGAGGTGCGGGTGGGCACGGTGCGCACCGGCCCGGAGGCCGGGGGGACCGACCGGCCGGGCCGCAGCAGCGCCACCGGGCCGCTGCCCCCGGGCACACCGGCGTGCGTGGTCGAGATCGCCGACGACGGACCGGGGCTGGCACCCGACGCCGCCCGGCAGGTCTTCGAACGCTTCTACCGCGGGCCCGCGAAGGGTGCGGGCGGACCGGAGCCCGGTTCGGGTCTCGGTCTGTCCATCGCCTCCACCATCGCCGAGGCCCATGAGGGCCGGCTCGAACTCGACACCCGTCCGGGCGGCGGATCGACGTTCCGTCTGCTTCTGCCCCGGAGCGTCGGGGCAGGACCGGCCAGTCGGCCGTGACAACGTTCACCGAGGGCCTCGAACGGGCAGGCCTGCCTTTGACAATGCCATGTCACCTGTCCGCCAACAGGGAGTTGCCACATGTCAACCGCACCTCGATCTTCCGCGACACGCCGTCAGGTTCTGGCCACGAGCGGCGCCGCCGCCGCGATCGCCTTCACCGGGGCCTTCACCGAACTCTTCGCGGGGACGGCCGCCGCCCGGGGCCACGCGGGCTACGGCCCGCTGGTACCCGACCCCGACGGACTGCTCGACCTCCCGAAGGGCTTCCGCTACCGGGTGCTGTCCCGGGAGGGCGACCCGCTCCGCTCCGGCGAGGGCCCGGTCCCCAGCAACTGCGACGGCATGGCGGCGTTCGCCGGCCGCCGCGGGCACGTGCGGCTGGTGCGCAATCACGAGAACCGGGTCACCGCGAAGATCGCCGTGCCGACCGTCGAGGGGCTCACGTACGACCCGATGGGCAAGGGCGGCTGCACGGCCCTGGAGCTCGACGGGCGTAACAACGTCCTCGGCGAACGCGTCGCCATCGCCGGCACGGCGGTGAACTGCGCCGGTGGCCGCACTCCTTGGGACACCTGGCTCACCTGCGAGGAGACCGAGGACAAGGCCGGCACCAACGGCTACACCAAGGACCACGGCTTCATCTTCGAGGTCGACGGCGCGAATCCGCACCGCACCGGCGCCGTGCCGCTGACCGCGATGGGCCGCTTCCAGCACGAGGCGATCGCGATCGATCCGCGGAACGGGGTCGTGTACGAGACCGAGGACGCGTTCGAGAAGCCGTTCGGGCTCTTCTACCGCTTCCTGCCGGAGAAGCCGCTCGGCGGCACGGGCTCGCTGCGGGCCGGCGGCCGACTGGAGGCCATGCGGGTGCCGGGGGTTCCCGACCTCTCCGCGGTCCAGGAGACCGGTACGAGTTTCGAGGGGATCGAGTGGGTCCCCGTACCGGATCCGCTGGCCGCCGAAACAGCCATCCGCTTCCAGGACTTCGGGCCGAAGGGCATCACCCACGGCCAGAAGCTGGAGGGCTGTTACTGGGGCGGCTCGTCGGTCTACTTCGTCTCCAGCTTCGCGCACAGCGCGGAGGGGTCGGCCGCCGACCACTTCGGGCAGGTCTGGCGGTACGAGCCGCAGCGGCGCCGGCTGACGCTGGTCATCGCGTTCGGCCCGGACACGGACATCCAGTTGCCGGGCGAGTCCCCGGACAACATCTGTCTCGCCTCCGACGGCGGACTGATGGTGTGCGAGGACGGCGGCGGGGTGCAGCATGTGTTCGGCCTGACGCGGCGCGGCGAGGTGTACGCGATGGCACGGGGCCGGCAGAACATCGGCACGGCCGAGGAGCCGGAGTGGGGCGAGTTCGCCGGGGTCACGTTCGCCCCGGACCAGGAGACGATGTTCGTCAACTGCTACACGCCGGGGACGACGTTCGCGGTGACGGGTCCGTGGCGCTGACCGGCTGAGTACGGCGGCGGCGCACCCCGTTCTCCCTTTGCGAACGGCAACTACGGGTTTGATCAACCCGGCTTGCCGGTGCAGGATGGCGAGGGCGCGCCGCGGCGTACAAGAAACGTTTTTGCAGAACGGTGGAACGGCAGAACGGGGGGCGTCGCGTCCAAGTGGGACATCAAGCCGGACGGTGTTCGTGGGGTCCTGAGCAAGACGGCTGAGGCCGCGGGGAAGTTCGAGGAGGAGTTCACCGCGTACGGGGACGGTCTCGTGGGCTCCGCGACGTGTGCGGGCACGATGGTGCTGGGCGGGACGGAGATCCCCAAGGGGGGCGCGTTCGGGCCGGTGGCGCAGGCGCTGCAGGAGTTCCAGCAGCACACGAACAACGACGTGAAGTTCCTCCCGGTCCGGACGGGCAAGTCCATGACCGGGGCACGTCTGGCCACTGAGGAGTACCTCAAGGGCGACCTGGAGATGGCGAAGAACAAGCAGGAGCAGTACGCGAAGGCTCCGACTCCGGAGGAGATGAAGGGCCCCAAGAAGTGATCGATCCGGGGAAGATACCGACCTTCACGGGCGATCTGGAGACGCTGGAGACGCAAGGCGGCACAATACAGCCCGTGTATCGACAACTACCCGACGGGCAGTTCCGCCTGCACACCATGTTCGCCAACCCGGCGCACGGACGCCATCCGTAAAGAGGAGGTTTCAGTGGACATTACAACTGACCCAGACTTCAGAAATTTCTTCAGAGCACAACTCGACCTTGAGCGCGGATACGAGATCATAGGCGACTTGAGGCCCACATTGATGAGCTTCAGTGATTCCTACGTGAACTTGATCCGCTCAGGTTTCGAGCAGATCATGTCGGACGAATCCTTCGGACCGGCCGAATATGAGCGGCTAACCGATATCGAATTCCCCGACAGGGAAACTCTGCAAACCTACCTCAGAGATATGTACGACTATCTATTCAATGGCGCGCCGGAGCAGCCAATGCCGCCTGGTTGACTCTGCTAGGTCTCGGGGTCCCTGCCGGGTCACCAAGGCGCCGCGGCTTGTACAGTCCTCCAAGACCGCGTCGACATATCCAGAGTCTTGGCAGAACCAGGCGAGCTGGCGCAATCCGTCCCAAGCGGCCTTGCGCTCAAGGATCCCGGCCTCACCGACGGGCCAGAACCGGGACCGGACTCTGAAAGACGGCCGCCATGACACAGTTCGAAGAATTGCTCGGCACGGATTTCGATGGCGGGCCGACGACGGACATCGACGACGTGATTGACAGCGCGTCCGAAGATCCCAGGCACCGGGAGCGTGTCCCCGGGCTCATCGAGCTGATGAATGATCCGGCCGGATCCGCGAAGGAGCGCTTCCTGGCCTGCCTGGCACTCACGACATGGGCCGAGCCGGCCGACTTCGAGGCGGTGATCCGTGCAGCTTCGGACCCCGAGGGAACGCCCTGGTACGACTTCTCGATCGACCGGAAATTCTCGGTGGACAGCACCTTCTCGCAGCTGGCGGTGGCCGTGGACGGCAGCCGCTACCTCGTTGAGGAGAAGGGGACGGCGGGGCTGCGCGAGCAGGCCTTCCGCGCTCTCGTTCAGCTCGCCGACAGCCAGTACTTCGAGGACCGGCTCGGCGAACTGATCGACAGCGCCACGGTCCGGGCCGCGCTGGACGACATCAAAGATGTCGTTCGCCGTGGTGCGCGTTCTCTGGCGGCCGGAGAGAAGCAACGATTCGACCTGGCCACGCAGTTGGTGGACCTGGCATGCGCCGTCGCACCTGTCGACGCAGCCCTGTCGGTGGAACTGGGTATGAGCGTGCTGCGCGTCAGTGCCTCACCGCGCACGGTGGACCACGCCGTCACCCTTGTCTTCCGCGCCGAAGGACCGGAGGTCCAGCAGTTCGGAGAATATCTGCTGACGGTCGGCGACGAGGGAGTGCGCGCGGAGGTCCGCGAGGCGCTGGGCCGCAGCCAATAGGGTAAACAACTGTTCCCATTTCTTTCAGTAGTTGTGCGGTGTTGTCTGTGAATATGCTGATGTGATGAAGCTATGGAGCTGTTGCCGCTGCCCCGACGGGGTGACTGCGTGAAGAAGAAGTTCACGCCGCGACCGGGCTTCACCGTGTCCGCGCACAGGCTGGCCCTGGATCCGAATGCCACGGTCGTGGGTCGTCTGCATTCGCATGCGGGTGCGGCGCGGGCTGCGTACAACTGGGCGGTCGGGTATGTCACGGCTGTGTGGGGGCAGCGCAAAGCCGAAGCCTCGTACGGCATTCCCGAGGATGAGCTGACTGCGTGGCGGTCGTGGTCGCTGCCGTCGTTGCGGAAGGCGTTCAACGAGGCCAAGCGGGCCGACCCGCGGTTCGCGGGGTGGTGGGAGGAGAACTCCAAGGAGGCCTACAACACCGGCCTCGCGAACGCGTCCGCAGCCTTCGACAACTACGCAAAATCCAAGAACGGGAAACGCAAGGGCGCGAAGGTGGGCATCCCGCGCTTCAAGTCGAAGCGGAAGGCACGTCCGGCGTGCCGGTTCACGACCGGCACGATGCGTATTGAGGCGGGCGGCAGGCATGTGACCCTGCCCAGGATCGGCACGGTCCGCCTCCACGAGGACGTCTCCGCCCTGCGCGCACGTACCGACGCGGGCACCCTGCGGATCCTGTCCGCGACGGTACGTCTGGACCGAGGACGCTGGTTCGTCGCCTTCCAGGTCGAGGAACAACAACCTCTGGTGAAGGTCACCCGCCCCGATGCTGCTGTCGGAATCGACCTGGGCATCAAAACCCTCGCGGTCCTCGCCGACAGCGACGGGAAGGTGACCGAGGAACCCAACCCCCGCCACCTCGACCACGCGCAGAAGCAACTGCGCCGTCTCACGCCGCCGGGGCCCCGACCGGCGCACCGGGCGGAAGCCGTCGAAGCGCTGGGAGAAGGCGAACCGGGTCCGGAACAAGGTGCATCACCGGGTCGCGAACCTGCGCGAGGACACCCTCCACAAGCTGACCACCCGCCTCACCGCCGAGTACGGAACGATCGTGGTCGAGGATCTCAACGTGGCCGGGATGGGCCGCAACCGGCGTCTGTCGCGCCGGGTCGCGGATGCGTCGTTCGGCGAGATCCGCCGCCAGGTCACCTACAAGACCCGTCGGCATGGGACACGCCTTGTCGTGGCCGACCGGTGGTTTCCCTCGTCGAAGACGTGCTCACGCTGTGGTGCGGTGAAAGCCAAGCTGCCCCTGAGCGTGCGCGTCTTCGACTGTGATACTTGCGGGCTCGTCCTGGACCGGGACGAGAACGCGGGACACAACCTGCTCGCTCTCGCAACTACCCGCAATAGCAGCACGATCCGCAGTACAGGTACCGGAGTGGCCGGAGACCTGGACCCCACCGCGGTGGGGTCGAAGCCCCGTGGAGCCGACCGCAAGACCCGCACCACCCGCCCACGCCCCACGGCGTGTGCGGGGCGGGCAGGTGGCACAATCCCCAGCCCCAGAGCCGGGACAGAAACGGGAGACCGTCAACAGGACACCAGAACGCAACTCGCGCTCTGGTGACACCGTCACGGACCATTCCGGCAGAAACGCCGGAATTGCTGAGATCTACTGATACCCAAAGCAACGGCAAGCCTTCTCGGCCGGGGAAACGGAACGGTCGGCAGGAGGATCAAGCGGCGACCGACAGCACCAAAGGTTGTGGCCGGATGTCACGATCACACGAAGAGGGAGAAAATAGCCATGCCATCCAGTACCCGTGGAAGCTGGCAGGCGACCGCCTCCCCTACCGATCCTGAAGCAGCACGTCAGTTGCAGGAATGGCTCACCGAGGAGGACCACAGCCTCTTCGGTATCGAGCACGACTTCCGGGGCGCCGATCTCTCGGGCGGCGACTTCACAGGAGCGTGGTTCACCCAGGCGATCCTGGCGGGCGTCGTGTTCAAGGAAGCAGTTTTCTACCGCGCCGACCTTCAGTCAGCGGATCTCACAGGCGCAGATCTCACCGGAGCCGACCTCGTCAGGGCCAATCTCAACGGGGCTGCGCTCCGCTTGGCGCGGCTCCACGGCGCCGACATGGTCAACGCCTCTCTGCACGGAGTCGACGCGTCGGGAGCCGGCCTCAGAGGGACACGAATCATGGGGGCCTCGCTCCACGGCGTCGATCTGAGGGGTGCGGACCTGACCGACGCGGTTCTGTTCCAGAACACGTTCAAGGTCACGGTCGACGACACCACGGTGGTGCGCGGCCTGACCGGCACGGTTTTCGGGCCGATCACCGTCGTCAGCGGAGAATCCTCCCGAGAACTGGCCGGTACAGAAATCGAGGCATGCGTCAGCGAGCGAGGTGGACAGGTCACGGTCGTTCCAACGACGCCACTGTAGGACCAAGGGATTCACGGTCGAGGCAGATACCCCAACCGAATATTACACCTGCGGACATGTTTACCAATCCAGTACACCCCACCCTTCAAAGAAGATTCAATTGGACGCCCATTTCAAAAACTTCCTCACAGTATATTTGGATCTTGAGCGTGGATACGAAAACACTGGTGAGCTGAGGCCCACACTGTTGAGCTTCAGCGATTCCTACGTGGAGTTGATTCGCACAGGATTCGAGCAGATCATGTCGGACGAATCCTTCGGTCCGGCCGAGTACGAGCGGCTGACCGACATCGAATTCCCCGACAGGGAAACCCTGCACACCTACCTCGGAGCCATGTACGACTATCTGTTCAGCGATGCGCCGGATCAGCCGATGCCGCCGGGTTGACGACGGCACCGCTTCCAGTCCGATCACGGGTGGGCACGCATCCGTCATTCCTTCAACACCGCTGTGGAGCCATGAGTTTCTCGATCCAGGCAGGCCGCCCGGCCGTTCGGGCGTGTGAATCCGCCGCCGATATGGCTGACGCGGTCGGCGAGTTGTACTCTTCGGCGGCCGAGGACGCCGTCCTCATCTGGAACCTGGTGCCGGTCCGGCTGTCGTTCGGTGACGACCTCGCCACCCTTCTCGACGACCTGGTTCCCCTCCTGGAGAACGTGCAACGGGAAGATTTCTCCGGGACCGATGTCTTCTGGGGTTCCGATACGTTCTCGGCCGAATGGGTAATCAGCCGCGAAGGCGACTGGCTGAGGCTTCGGGCGCGTTGGCACAGCACGCTCGGTAACTACGAGTCGCTGCTGACCGAGCGGGGCGATTCGGTGGTCCGTACGCCCGCATTCGTCAGCGAGTGGGCGAAGGTTCTACGGCGAATGGTGACCGATATCGAGGCAGGGCCCGTGGAGTTGGAAGACGACGACATCTTCGTCCGCGCCAAGGTCCTGCTCACGGATTGAGCTGATCAGACGGAAGGGGGGTCGACGGCCATGCTGATGCGCGCACCCAAAGAGAGCGGCTCGTGGTGCTGGAATGTGGAGAACATCGAGGAGACCGGTCTGGAGTACGCGCTCATGACCGCGGCGCGTATGGGTGCGGTGCTGGAGAAGTACGACCTGCTGGCGCCGTCCTCACTTGAGTGGTCGTGGTTCCAGACCGGCAGGGGCGGCCTCGGTGCCCACAGCCGCCTGGACCTCGCCCCGCATTCGCTCGACGATCCGGTGCTGCCCGATGCGCTCCTCGCCTGTCGGCCGACCGGTTATCCGCAGGCAGAGGTCGGCGGAATTCTCGTGCTGGGCTCAGGCGCCTGGTTCGACGCGGACGGAAGGCGGCACAGCGAGTACCGCATGGTGGAACTCATGGTGGCACCGGACGAGACGGACCTGTGGGTCGAGCTGTCCGTGCATCACGATGTCTGGGGGCAGTGCGATTTCCGGGGCGCGCCGCACCCGGCCATCCACGCCAACAACGCGCCGCGGCTCGCCTCGGCCCTGCAGGAGCTCGTTCAGGTGCTCGGAGCCGAACCGGAGCCCGGCGAGCCGACGTACTACGGGCGAGCAGAGGGCTACGGACTGGGGCCTCCAGACGTCATCGACGGGCGGGGACCGGACCTCACCGACGCAGCGTTCGGGTGATCCCTCCGTACCGGACACCGCGGCAGGTACCCGGGTACGTCACCCGCACAGCAGCCAACAGCCGCCCACACACCACCCAGAGGAACACCGCATGACCAAGGACGTGATCGCGCTCACCGAGCGCATGCCGGACGCGCTCAGCGTCCTGGCGGGCCTGCTCGCGGGCGGCCCGGACCTGCTGGTCGACACCACCGGCGAGGGTGCCGTGGTGCAGCTGTGCGACGACGGGGGCCGGCCGCTTGTCTCCGTCGAGGTGCCGTTGATGATCCAGGTGCCCGGCGAGGCGGCCCGGCTGCTGGGGCCCGGCGCCGAGCCGTCCGGCGACGGCCCCGCGTGGTGGGTCGAGGCCCGGGCCGCGGCGGGTGTCCCCCGGGCCGAGGAGCTCGCGGGTGCCTTCGCGGCCCGGCTGACCATGCTGCTGGGCGGCCGGGTATGGCCGCCGGACGCCCCCGGCACCGTCGGGGCGGCCCGCCCGGTCGACGTCTCGGGCATCACCGCCGTACCGGCCCCCGCCGCCGCCCAGCCCGCCGTCGACATGCTCACCGACAAGGCCGCCGTCGTCCTCCAGGACCGCCCGGTCGTCCCCATGACGAGCTGGCTCTCCGAGGCGCTGCGGGCCACCCTGGAGAGCGACCGGTCTCTCCAGATCGCACCCCGCCGCACTGCCGCCTCTCCCTGCCCACCCGCGCGCTCCTGGAGTCCACCAACTCCCGCTGGGTCGTGCAGGACGAACGGTGCGGCTACTACGACGGGCTGACCGGCGCGGTGCTGCGCTGGCAGGACGACGCCTTCTCCCCCGACCGGGGCGAGAACGGTGAGGCGCCGGTGGCGGACGCGTTCACAGAGATCCGGCCCACCGGTGAACGGCAGCTCATCGTCTCCTTCCGCACCCAGCACCGCCCCACCGCGGACCTCGTCCTCGGCGGCGCCCTGGAGGCCGCCTGGCAGGCGCTGACCGGTGGCCCGCCCGCCGGCTGGGGGACGTCGGAACCGGCCGGTCTGCCCTGGTCGCGGCGGCAGCTGACCGAGCTGGCGTACGACCGCGCTCCCCGCCCCACCTGGACCGTGGTGGTCGGCACCCCGGCCCGGCCCGCCGTCGCCACCCTGCGCGTCATACGTACGCCGGATGGTGTCGAGGAGGACATCACCCTCACCCTCGGCTACGGGCCCGACGAGGAGCCGGCTCTGGAAGTGCTGCCGAAGCTGGCCGACGAGCTGGTCACCGGGCACGGCCTCCAGACCATGCTGTGCCAACTGCGCGAGGCACGCCGGGACCTGAGCGCCCCGCCCCGCTTCGAACGCCCGCCACTGCCGTACGCGTTCGCGCTCGGCCCCTCGGAGGTCCGGGAGGCCGGGCGCGACACCGCGAGCAGGACGCCGCTCGACGCAGCCCCCGTGCGGCTGGGCTCGCACGCCCGGCCGGGCTACTACTACCCGCTCGGCGACGGCAGGACCGCCGAGAGCTGGGCCGCCCTCGAACGGCTCATGCGGCATCTGCGCGGAGCGCCACCCGCCTAGCCGAACGCTTCACGGCGCACACCAGCACCTGTCAGTTCATCAGCTATTTTCCGTGAGTGACCAATCTTGTACGGAAAATGACGACTATGACCGTTCTGGGAGCGGTGCTCGGAGGCGGGCTCGTCGCCTGCGGGGCCTCGGGTGACCCGCATGGCGACCGGCCCGCGGCCGCGGCCCGTACAGCGGCCGCCGCCCATACCCCGTCCCCCGCCGCTCCCCCGGGCGCGTCCCCCTCCCCGTCCCCGAAGAAGAGCCCGCCCACCCTGGCGCCCGGCCTCGCCGGCCTCACCCCCGTCCTCAAGCGCGGGCCGAACCGTACGGACAAGGTCGTGGCGCTCACCTTCGACGCCGACATGACCGCCGACGAGGGGCCGCGCGCCGCCGCCGGTGAGCACTTCGACAATCCGGAACTGATCGCGCTGCTGCGCCGGCTGAAGGTGCCCGCGACCGTCTTCATGACCGGCCGGTGGGCCGAGGAGTACCCCGCCCAGGCCCGCTCCATCGGCACGGACCCGCTCTTCGAGATCGCCAACCACTCGTACAGCCACTACGCCTTCACCTCGCCCTGCTACGGGCTGCCGACCGTGGAGAAGGACGCGATGCACGACGAGGTACAGCGGACCTTCGGCGCGATCCGCAAGGCCGGCGCCCGCAATGTGGTGCCTTACTTCCGCTTCCCCGGCGGCTGCTACGACGAGGCCACCCTGCGCGCGCTCGCGCCGGAGAAGGTGACCGCGGTGCAGTGGGACGTCGTCAGCGGTGACGCCTTCGCGACGGACGCGGACGCGGTGGCGCAGCAGGTACTGGACGGGGTGAAGCCCGGTTCGCTGGTCGTCATGCACTGCACCCGCAGCGCGGCACCGGTCACGGACGAGGCGGTGGACCAGGTGGTTCCGGAACTGCGGAAGCGTGGGTACCGCTTCGTGAAGGTGTCGGAGCTGATGGCCGGCTGACTCCGAGCAGCAGGCGTCAGCCCGAGCAGGCGGTGCGCTGGGCCTCCTGCCATTCGCAGACCGGACAGAGCGTGATGCCCTTGACCGACTCGGCGTACTCGGTCGGCTTCCGGCACAGCACGCACTCGGCGAATGGGGGACCTGCGGCCGTATCAGGCGTCGGAACGGCCGGCGTCTCGCAGTACGGCTCGTGCGCGGGTTCGTTCATGCGTACGAGCCTACTCAGCCGCGTACCGAAGTGAGCCTGCAGGCGAGCGCGGCGACCGCGGTTGCCACGGCCGCCGCCCCGAGGAGCGGGAGGACGGGCACGTGGACGGCCCCGGTGTGCGAGCCGGTGACCAGGCCCGTCACCGCGTACTTCGCGGGTGATCCGCTGGTCACCAGAGCCAGCAGCGCCGCGATCACCGTCGCGGCGATGGACCAGCCGCGCCGGTGCAGCAGCGGCCTGGTGCACAGCGCGCCGACCGCCGCCCCCAGCAGGGCGCAGCAGGCGGTGGCGAGCAGCCCGGCGAGCCCGGCGGACGGCAGCGGGACCGCGACCGTGTGGTCCGTGCCGGCCGGCTCGCTGATCAGCAGCACGACCGCGGTGGTGGCCGTGCCCAGGAGGCCGGCGCACCCCAGCGCGGTGAGCAGGGCCGCCAGATGGGCGCGCGGCTGCCCGCCCACGGCCGCGGCGACGACCGTCCGGGCGGCGGGCGGTTCCTGGGTGGCGCAGATCTGCACGAGCCACGCGGTGATGGGGAGCAGCCCGGCCGCGGTGTAGCCGAGCGAGTCCAGCACGGGTTGTCCCGATCGGACGCCGACGCCGAGGAAGGCCACGTACAGCAGGACGGGGGCGAGCCAGCGCTGGGAGCGCAGCAGGAGGGCGGCCTGGTAGCGGATCAGTGCGGTCATGCCGCCTCGTCGGGTTTGTCGGGTGCGGTCGAGAGGTGGCTGATGTGCCAGGGCGGGCGGGCCGTGAGCAGGGCGTTCAGCAGGGTGTCCGAGTGCGCGGCGTCCACGGTGAGGCGCACGCCTCCGTCGCCGGAGGAGGTCCGCTCGGGCGCGCCGGGCAGTCCGGCCGGGAGCGGGGTGCCGGGCGGGCCCGTGACCTCGATCCGGACCCGGGGGCCGGGCCTCGGCCCGGGCGGCGGGGCGGGGAGCACCCCGGCCAGTCCGGTCCCCTCGACGCGCAGGGCCGTGTCGATCGCACCGGCCAGGCGGCGGGCGTCGTGGTCGACGAAGACGACGGTGGATCCGGCGGCGACGCGGGCGGCGACGGCGCGGTCCAGTTCGTCCCGGGCCGCGGCGTCCAGGCCGGTCCAGGCCTCGTCCAGTACGAGCAACTCCGGCTCGGCCAGCAGCGCCTGGGCGACGGCGACCTTCTGGCTGGTGCCCTTGGAGAGCTCCGCGAGCGGGGTACCGGCGTGTTCCGCGGCCCCGAAGCGGGTCATCCACTCCTCCGCCCGGGCGGCCGCCTCGGTCCGGCGCAGTCCGTGGATCCGGCCGAGGTGGACGAGGTAGCCGGCGGCGGTGAAGGGCAGCGCCGCCGGGAACCGCTCGGGGACGTACGCCGTGCGCGGCCGGCCGCCGGTGATCCGGCCCTCGGTGGGGGTGTCGATCCCGGCGAGGAGGCGCAGCAGGGTGGACTTGCCGGTGCCGTTGGCCCCCTCGACGCGGACGAGGGAGCGCGCGGGCAGCCCGAGGTCGACCCCGCGCAGCACCCAGGGCCCGGTGAGGCCGTACCGTCGGCCCACTCCCCGCAACCGCAGGACTTCGGTGCTCAGTTGGCTGACGCCTTCTCGGTCTTGAGCTCGCTGGGACGTACGATCACGAACCCTTCGCCGTCCAGGCGCAGCTGCACGGCCTCCCCGGAACCTCCGCGCAGCATCGAGCCGACGCTCTGCGAACGGTGCAGTGACGTGTTCAGGTGGGCGCTCCAGCCGACGACCGCGTCCGTGTCGACACAGACCGGCTGCTGGGGCGTGACGGGGATCACTATGGGGTTCCCCTCGCACATCAGGCCCAGCTTCCCGTAGCCGCTGAAGACGCTGTTGAAGAGTCCGCCGCCGGTCATCCCGGCGCCCTTCACGGTCTTGATCTCGTACGCGAGCGTGGCGTCGAAGCACAGGACGTTGCGGCCGTTGATGGTGAGGACGTCACCCTGCTCCATCTCCACGATGAAGCAGTTGGCCGCCTCGTGCGCGAACCACGCCTCGCCCTGGCCGCGTACCGCCATCAGCGGCAGGCCCTCGCCGGTGACGGCGCGCTTGAGCATGCCGCCGAGGCCCTGGCCCTTGCGCTCGAACTGGAGATCGCCACGGAAGGCGATCATCGATCCCTGGCGGGCGTGCATCTCGCCGTTGACCGCGTACTTGATGGATTTGGCGTTCTGCAGGGTCATTCCGGGGGCGGTGGCCTGCTGTGCCATGTGCTCGCTGGAAAAGAGATCGCTCTTCATGCGGTGCATCCTCACCCGGAGGGCTTCATTCCGCCAAGAAGGGGATTCCGGGCGACTGGCAGACTGGACGAGTGAGCAGCAACGACACTCCCGAGTCCCCGTCCGTTCCCACCGGCCTGCCGGCCGACAGCCCCTTCCGTTCCGAGCGGACGAACCGGGACGAAGCACCTCAGTACGTACTCCCGTTGGTGGTGCACATCGAGAAGGCGGCGCCCCCGGCCCGTACCGACGCCCTGCGCACGGCCGCCCGGGCGGTGCTGGTGATGCTCTCCGACGAGCGGTCGACCGGCGAGGGCGAGTGGGCGCAGGTGATGCGCGACTGGCAGGACGCCCGGATTCGGAAGGTCGTGCGGCGGGCGCGCGGCGCGGAGTGGCGGAAGGCCTGCGCACTGCCCGGGATCACGGTCACCGGCGAGACGGCCGAGGTGCGGGTCTACCCGCCGGTGCCGCTCGACGGCTGGCCGAAGGAGCTCGCCAAGCTCCAGGTCTCGGGGACGGATCTGGACGACCCGGAACCCCCGGCCGCACCCGACCTCTCCGGCCCGGTCCTCTGGCTGAACCCGGAGCTCGGCATGTCGGCGGGCAAGGAGATGGCACAGGCCGGGCACGGGGCCCAGCTCGCCTGGTGGGAGCTGTCGGAGACGGAGCGCAAGGCATGGCGTGAGGCGGGCTTCCCGCTCTCGGTCGCCACCCCGGACGCGGAACGCTGGCGGGAACTCACGGTGAGTGGGCTGCCGGTGGTACAGGACGCGGGGTTCACCGAGATCGCCCCGGGTTCGTGCACGGTGGTCGCCGACCATCCGGCGCTGCGCCGCTGACCGACGGGTTGCACGGGCTCCCTCGTGAGTCCGCGGATTCTTCCCGGCCCCTTGAACAATCCGGTCCGCCGATACGTACCTCCTGACACCGCCGCACTGGCAATACCGCCCAGGACGTCGAACGGCCGGTCATTGCCCGGCCGCTGCGACCGGCGGTGGTTGGACGCCGTCACGCCTCGGCCCGGGAGACTCCTCTGTGCGACGCATAAACGGAACGGCCCTCATCATCGCGGCGCTCGTCGCCACGCTCGGCGCCCTCGCCTACCCGGTCTGGTCGTACGCCGATCGCTCCGGCACCGGCCAGGCCAACCTCGACGCGTCGACCACCGCGACCCAGTGGGGCCCTCTCTCCGCGACCGACCGGGACTTCCTGGTGAAGGTGCGCCTGGCCGGGCTCTGGGAACTGCCCGCCGGGCAGCAGGCGATCGAGCGGGCGCCGACCGAGGCGATCAAGGCGGCCGGGGACCATCTGGTCGTCGGGCACACGGATCTGGACCGCAGGTCGCGGGACGTGGCCGCCAAGCTGGGTGTGGAGCTGCCGAACCAGCCGACCGAGCAGCAGCAGGGCTGGCTGCGGGAGATGACCGCGGCGAGCGGCCAGGAGTACGAGCGGAAGTTCGCCAATCTGCTGCGGGACTCGCACGGCAAGGTCTTCGCGCTGATCGCCCAGGTCCGGCACACCACCCGCAACTCGCTGATCCGGCAGCTGGCCACCGACGCCAACGTGACCGTGCTCGACCACATCACCATGCTGGAGGGGACGGGCTTCGTCGACTTCGACGCCCTGGCCCGTGAGGCGGCCGGGGCGGCGACGGCCAGCCCCACCGGGCCGCCGGTGGCGCCGAGGGGCTCGGTCCTGCCGCAGCCGGTTCCGGCGGCCCCGACCGGGGACCAGTCGTTCACCTCGCGGCCCTCCACGGCGCCGATGTCCTGACGAACGGCGGCGATCCCCTCGGGAACGGCGCCGGGCAGGCCGGGCGCCAGGGAACCTCAAATCAAGCTCTGAACGTCCCCCTCTTCGGGTTCACCGCTGGGCGGCGGGGTCATGACCCCTGCACAGAGCGGCTGAGGGGGACACCATGGAGCTGGGAATCGGAATCGGCTGGCGGCCGGAGATCGCCGACGCGGTGGAGGCACTGCCAGGGATCGACTGGGTGGAGGCGGTCGCGGAGAACCTCTGCGCCGACCATCTGCCCGCCTCCCTGGTACGGCTGAGGGAGCGCGGCGTCACCGTGGTGCCGCACGGCGTCTCGCTCGGCCTCGGCGGGGCCGACCGCCCCGATCCCGGCCGGCTCTCCGGCCTGGCGGCCCGGGCCACGCTGCTGGGCACGCCCCTGGTGACCGAGCACATCGCGTTCGTCCGGGCGGGCGGCGCGCGCACCGGGTCACCGGTGCTGGAGGCCGGACACCTGCTGCCCGTGCCGCGTACGTGGGCGGCGCTGGACGTGCTGTGCGAGAACGTGCGCGTGGCGCAGGACTCGCTGCCGGTGCCGCTGGCGCTGGAGAACATCGCGGCGTTGATCTCCTGGCCGGACGAGGAGCTGACCGAGGGGCAGTTCCTCGCGGAGCTGGTCGACCGCACGGGGGTGCGGCTGCTGATCGACGTCGCCAATCTGCATACGAACCACGTCAACCGGGGCGAGGACCCGGCCACGGCCCTCGACGAACTGCCCGTGGAGGCCATCGCGTACGTCCACGTCGCGGGCGGCGTGGAGAAGGACGGCGTCTGGCACGACACACACGCCCACCCGGTCACCGCTCCGGTGCTCGACATCCTCGCCGAACTCCGCTCCCGCGTCGCCCCGCCCGGCGTCCTGCTGGAGCGCGACGACGACTTCCCGCCCGCCTCCGAGCTGGCGGGTGAACTGGACGCGATCCGCGCCACGCTCGACGCGGACCGGAGCGGCGTACGGCGGCCCGCCCCCCGTGCCCCGAGGGCCGAGCCCGCGGAGCGGGAGGCTGGGGAGCCGGAGGCGCGGCGTGACCGGGTGGCGGTCGCGCAGGCCTCGCTGCTCTCCGCCCTCGTCGCCGGCACCCCCGCCCCCGAAGGCTTCGACCACCGCCGGCTCGGCATCCAGAGCCGGGCCCTGGCCGCCAAGCGCGCCGACGTCGTCGCCAAGGTGGCCCCCGAACTCCCGGAGATCCTGGGCGACGGCTACCGGGACGCGTTCCTCGCGTACGCCAGAAGCCGTCCGATGTCCGCCGGATACCGGCGTGACGCCCTGGACTTCGCCGAGCAACTGCTCATCGCCGACCTCCCCGAGGGCGACGCGGCCCGCCGCCGGCTGACCCACTGGTGGCAGGACCGGGCGGCTCCCCGGCCTCCCCGCCGCACCGCCCGGCTGGCCCGTGCGGCCCGTTCCGTACTCGTAGGAAGGTGACGGGGATGACCCTCTTCGCCCTGGTCCTGACACTCGCCGTGGCGGTCTCCTCGATGCTGCTGAAGGCGGGGTCGGGCCGCGCCCGCCGCGGGGTCCACGGCGTGGTCCACGACCTTTCCGAGGTGGCGTTCCTGAACGGCGGGCCCGGCCGCGTGGTGGACACCGCGCTCGCCGCGATGCTGGAGGACGGCCGGCTGGTCCTCGGCGGGCCCGGGATCATCGGGGTCCAACGGCCGGTCGCCCACGACCCGGTGGAGCGGGCCGTGCTCCAGGAGCAGGCCGCGGCTCCGAGCGGTGCCCTGCACACGCTGCGGAACGCGGTGATGCGCCACCCTGCCGTGCAGGAGCTCGGTGACGGCCTGGCCGAGCGGGGCCTGCTCAACGTCCCCGGGGCGAACCGGAAGTGGCGCCGCTGGGGGCTGACGCAGGGGCTGGTCTGCCTAGCCGGCCTGCCCGTCTCCGTCGTCCTCACGATCGTCGAGTTCGACTCGGCCGACAGCCTCGGCCAGACGCCGGCTCCGTTCATCATCAAAGTGCTCCCGGCGCTGCTCGTCGGCGCCGTCATCGGGCTGGTCGTCGCGGGCAACGCCCGCGCCCGGATCACGAAGGCGGGCGGCAGGGCCGCGGTGGAGTTCTGTGCCGCCCACGCGTACGGGGCGGGCGCGGCCCACGTCGTGGCGACGGCCGGGCCGCGGGCGCTCACCGACCCGGTGCTGCGGGCGCACCTCATCACGGCGGCCCGGATGCGGCCCGCGGGAGCGCCCATGCCCTCGTTCTCGCCCTCGCACCACTCCTCGGACTCCTCGGGGATGCTGCTGGTGCCGACGGTGTGGTGCGCCGGGTCGAGCCCCGGCGACGGCGGCTGCGGCGGCTCTGCCGGAAGCAGCGGCGGGAGCAGCGGCGGCAGCGGGTGCGGCTCAGGGTCCGGGTCCAGTTGCAGTTCGGGATCGAGTTGCAGTTCCGGATCGGGGTCCAGCTGCAGTTCCGGTTCCAGTTGCAGCAGCAGCTCCGGTTCCAGTTGCAGCAGCAGCTCGGGTTCCAGTTGCGGCAGCAGTTCCTGACCGGCAGCCGTCCGCATCATGAAATCCCCTGGCGCTCCGGGCCGGTCTCGCATAGAAATCCGGCATGCTCTGGGTTCTGTTTTTGCTGGTCGCATGGGGTGCGGCGGCCGTCTCCTGTGTCCGGCTCTGCCTCGCGGCCGCCCGCCTGGCCCCGCCGCACGGCACGTCCCGAGACGCTCGGGAGGCCCGGATCGCGGCGGACGGGCCTGAACTCACGCTGTACGAGACCGCGTTCCTCGCCGGCGGCCCGCACCGGGTGGCCGATCTGGTGCTGGTCACCATGCATCTGCGCCGCCGGCTGCTGCTGGCGCACACCGGCTGGGCGACGGTGGTCGACCCGGACGGCCACGACGAGGTGGAGCGCACGGTGATCCGGGCCATCGGACCGCAGGGCCAGTCGCCCCTCCCACCGGTCCGCGCGGCGGCGGCCGCCGCCGATGCCGTACGCGCCCTCGCCGACCGGCTCGTCGCCGCGGGCCTGGCGCTCCCGGGCGGGACGGGGCGGGACATCGTGTCGGCGGTGCGGGCGGTACGCGGGGCGGCGTTGCTGGTGGCCGCGATGGGCGCCGCCGCGCTGCTCACACCCGGCAGGGGGCAGGGACCGGGCGGCTCGGGAGTGCCGGTACTCGTCTGGTTCGGGCTGCCGCTCGTACTGACTCTGGGGTGTCTGGCCATCGCCCGGATGGAAGTGCACCCGTACGGATCCTGGGCCTCCCCCGCCGGGCAGCGGCTCCTGGACGCGCGCACGGCGTCCTCGGACGGCCCGGAGGGCGATGTGCTGGTGGCGGTCGCCGTGCGGGGCGTGCGCGCGGTGGCCGACCCGGCGCTGCGGGCCGCGCTCGGCCGCGCCGCGCGGAACGCCCCGTAAATGACACCGGTGCGGCGCGCCGGAAGCGCGCCGCACCAGGAGCCGAACCCGGTGTCGCTGGAACGGCGGCCGGCACATGGTGCCGGTGATTCCACCGTCTGATCTTCCGGGTTGGGGTGATCGGAACCCGCTCGCTACGCGAGCCCGGCCACCAGGTCTGCGACCGACTTGCGCCGGCCGGTGTAGAAGGGGACCTCTTCGCGGACGTGCATCCGCGCCTCGGAAGCCCGCAGGTGACGCATGAGGTCGACGATGCGGTGCAGCTCGTCGGCCTCGAAGGCCAGCACCCACTCGTAGTCGCCGAGGGAGAAGGAGGCGACGGTGTTGGCGCGCACGTCGGGGAAACCGCGGGCCATCTTGCCGTGGTCGGCGAGCATGCGGCGACGGTCCTCGTCCGGCAGCAGGTACCAGTCGTAGGAGCGCACGAAGGGGTACACGCTGATGTAGTCGCGCGGCGTCTCGTCGGCGAGGAACGCCGGGACGTGCGACTTGTTGAACTCGGCGGGGCGGTGCAGCGCCATGTTCGACCAGACCGGGTCGAGGCTCTTGCCCAGCCGGGTACGCCGGAAGAGGTTGTACGCCTCCTGCAGCGCGTCCGAGGTCTCCGCGTGCCACCAGATCATGACGTCGGCGTCGGCGCGCAGGCCCGAGACGTCATAGGTGCCGCGCACGGTGATGTCCTTGGCCGCGAGCTGGTCGAACAGTTCCTGGACCTCACCGGAGTACGCCGCGCGGTCCGTGTCGGCGGGCAGCACGTCGCGAAGCTTGAAGACGGACCACAGTGTGTAGCGGACGACGTCGTTGAGGTCCTTCGCCTTCTTGCCGGCGTTGGAGGCCTTGCTTGATGTCACAGTCTCAGGAGCACTCATACGGCTATTGTCCCGCCTCGCTCCGTGTGCCCTGAACCAGGGTCCCAGTGGCGATGCTCTCTCCCGCGTCCGCGCGGCCCTCGCCCGACACGTCCCGGACGATCTCGTCCGCGGCGCGCTGGGCGCTCGCGATACAGGCGGGGATGCCAACCCCGTCGTAGACCGCGCCGCACACGCGCAGCGCGGGCAGTTTGGCGACCTCGTCGCGGATCCGGGCGACGCGGCCGAGATGGCCCACGGGGTACTGGGGCAGTCCGCCGATCCACCGGGTGACCTCGGTGGCGACGGGCTTCGCGGCCAGTCCGGTGGCCGCGGCGAGGTCGCTCAGGGACACGTCGACGAGTTCGCCGTCCTCGCGGTGCAGATGGTCCTCCTCGCCGTAGCGGCCGACCGAGGTCCGCAGGACGAACAGGTCCGGTGCCGCGTCGGAGACCCACTGCCACTTGTGGGTCGAGAAGGTGGCGGCCTTGATGGTGTGACCGTCGACCGGGGGCACCAGGAAGCCGGAGCGGCCGTCGAAGGCCGTGGAGCCCGTCACGTCGGAGCGCCGGAACGCCATGGTGACCAGGGCCATCGACGCGTACTCGACGCCCGCGAGCTCCGCGGAGGCGGCCGGGGACTCGGCGGCCAGCAGGGTGGAGGCGGACCAGGCGGGGGCGGCGAGGACGATGCCGTCGGCGGCGATCACCCGGGTATCGGTGCGGACGTCCCAGCCGTCGGCGCTACGGGTCAGGCCCAGCACCGGGGTCTCGGTGAGGATCTCGCCGCCTCCTGCGCGTACGGCGTCGGCCACGGCGCCGGGCAGCGTGCCGAGGCCCCCGTCGATCCCCTGGAAGACCGGCCCGGTCTGCTGCCGGGCGGCGGCCTGCTCCTGGATCCGGGTGACCCCGTCGAGCAGGGAGCCCGCCTGCCGGGCGACCTCGAAGAGCTGCGGTACGGCGGCGCGCATCGAGATCCGGTAGGCGTCGCCCGCGTACACCCCGCCCAGGAGCGGCTCGACCAGCCGGTCGACGACCTCGCGGCCGAGCCGGTCGGCCACGTACGCGCCGACGGCCACGTCGTCGCCGACGGCGGTCGGGGTGAGATCACGTTCCTGGGCGATGCGGGCGAGGCCCTCGGGCGAGAGCACCTCACCGAGGACCGACGGGTCGCCGGGGACGCCCATCACATGGCCCTTGGGCATGGGGCGCAGCGCGTCGCGCGTCCACAGCGCGGCGGCGGCGGTGGCGGGCGGCTGGAGCCGGCCGCCGAGGCCGACGGCACGGGCCAGCCCGACCGCTTCCGGCCGGCGGGCGAGCATCGACTCGGCGCCGAGGTCGACCTGCACGCCCGCGACCTCACCGGTCATGAGCTTGCCGCCGAGCCGGTCGGTAGCCTCCAGGAGGGTGACCCTCAGACCGGTGCCGAGGAGCCGGTGTGCGGCCGCGAGTCCGGCGATGCCGCCGCCGATGACGACGACGTGGCCGGGGGCCCTGTCCGCGCGGTGTGTTGAACGCTGCATGCCCCCACTCTCTCAAATCACTTCCGAGTCCTGAACGTGACCGCTTCGAAATCGGCATTCCGCAACCCGGACCGCCATCGCGTACGTCGAACCGGAGCCATCAATCACCCGTCCTGGGGGGACAGTTATGCAGACAGCACCCATCACCCGTACCGGCAGACGCTCGGACCGACGTACCCGCACCGCGCTCGCGGCCGGGCTGCTCACCGCCGTCCTCGCGCTGAGCGGCTGCGGCGCCGGCAGCGACGACTCCGGCTCGGCCTCCGATCAGCACGCCCTTTCCGCCGAGGGACAGAACAAGGCGGCCACGGGCGCCGGAGAGGCAGCCGCGGACGCCAAGGAGGGGGCGGCGGGGTCGGGTACGCCCAAGAAGCCGGACGCGGCGACCGCCACGCACGTCATCCGTACCGCGGCCCTGTCCGTGGAGGTGAAGAGCGCGTCCAGGGCGGCGGCAGCCGCCCGTACCGTCGCGCAGAACGCGGGCGGACTGGTCGCCAACGAGTCGACCGAGCAGGTGGACGACACGCACGACTCCTCGCATCTCGTGCTGCGGGTGCCGCAGGGCGAGTACGACAGTGTGCTGCGGGAGCTCTCGGGCGCGGGGAAGCTGCTGTCCCGCACGTCTACCGCCAAGGACGTCACCGATCAGGTCGTCGACGTGGAGAGCCGGATCGCCACCCAGCGCTCGAGTGTCGCGCGGGTGCGCAAGCTGATGGACCGGGCCGACAGGCTCGCCGATGTCGTATCGCTGGAGGGCGAACTGAGCAGCCGCCAGGCCGCGTTGGAGTCCCTGCTGGCTCAGCAGGCCTCCCTCGAGGACCGTACGTCGCTGGCCACGATCACACTCGATCTGACGGAGCCGGAGGCGGCTCCCGAGAAGGACGAGGATCCGGGGTTCCTGGACGCGCTGAGCGGCGGCTGGCACGCCTTCCTGACGATGCTGCGGTGGCTCGCCATGGCCGTGGGCGCCACGGCGCCGTTCCTGGCCGCAGCTGCCGTCCTGCTGGTCCTGTGGCGGGTCCTGCGCCGCCGGGGCGGGAAGGGGGCGGGGCAGCCGCCGGCCGCCGAGTAGGAGGGACCGGGGGCGCCGCGGCGCCCCCGGGTTCCCGGCGCCGTAGCGTGGGCCCCTCGGACTGTGCGTCGAAGGGACCTGGCATGGCGGCGGAACGACTGGTGGTCATCGGCGGTGACGCGGCGGGCATGTCCGCCGCGTCCCAGGCACGCCGGCTCAAGGGCCCGGACGAGCTGAGCATCACCGCGTTCGAGCGGGGCCACTTCACCTCGTACTCGGCCTGCGGCATCCCGTACTGGGTCGGCGGTGACGTCGAGCAGCGGGACGACCTGATTGCGCGCACCCCCGAGGAGCACCGGGCCCGCGCCATCGACCTGCGGATGCGCACCGAGGTGACGGAGATCGATGTCGCGGGGCAGCGGGTGCGCGCGCTGGACCGGGACTCGGGCGAGACCTCCTGGACCGGCTTCGACAAACTGGTGATCGCGACGGGAGCGCGTCCGGTGCGGCCCGCGCTGCCCGGCATGGACGCGGCCGGGGTGCACGGCGTGCAGACCCTGGACGACGGACAGGCACTGCTCGACACCCTGGACCGGGCGAGGGGGCGGCACGCGGTCGTCGTCGGCGCGGGCTACATCGGGGTCGAGATGGCCGAGGCGATGCTCAAGCGCGGCTTCGAGGTGACCGTACTCAACCGCGGTGAGCAGCCGATGGCGACGCTCGACGCGGACATGGGGCGCCTGGTCCACGACGCGATGGACGGGTTGGGGATCACGACGGTGAACGGGGCCGGGGTCACCGCGATCCGTACCGGTGCGGACGGCCGGGTGAGCGCCGTGGAGACGGCCGGCGCGACCTACCCGGCGGACGTGGTGGTGCTGGGCATCGGCGTCGAGCCGGAGACGACGCTGGCCCGCGCCGTCGGGCTGCCGGTCGGCCCGCACGGCGGGCTGCTCACCGATCTGTCGATGCGGGTCGTGGGCCACGACAACATCTGGGCGGGCGGCGACTGCGTCGAGGTCCTCGACCTGGTGGCGGGCCGCACCCGCCACATCGCACTGGGCACGCACGCCAACAAGCACGGCCAGATCATCGGGGCCAACGTCGGCGGCGGCTACGGGACGTTCCCGGGCGTGGTGGGTACGGCGGTGAGCAAGGTCTGCGACCTGGAGATCGCCCGTACCGGTCTGCGCGAGAAGGACGCCCGCGCGGTGGGGCTGCGCTTCGTCACGGCGACGATCGAGTCGACGGGCCGGGCGGGCTACTACCCGGGGGCGCGGCCCATGACGGTGAAGATGCTCGCGGAGTACCGCACGGGGCGGCTGCTGGGCGTGCAGATCGTGGGCCGCGAGGGGGCGGCGAAGCGGGTGGACGTGGCGGCGGTGGCGCTCACCGCCGGGATGACGGTGGAGCAGATGACGTCCCTGGACCTCGGCTACGCGCCGCCGTTCTCACCGGTGTGGGACCCGGTCCTGGTGGCGGCCCGCAAGACCGTCACGGCACTGCGGAAGGCGGGCACCGCCTGAGAGGCTGTGCCCGCCCCCGCGGGCTCAGCGTGCGGTGCTGGTGTGGACGTACTCGACGAGCCGCGACAGCGCGTCCGGGTCCATGTTCGGCATCACGCCGTGGCCCAGGTTGAAGATGTGACCCTCCAGGCCCGCGGCGGCGTCCAGCACCTCCTGGGTCTTGGCCTCCACCGCGGCGGTCGGGGCGAACAGCACGGCGGGGTCGAGGTTGCCCTGGAGCGCCTTGCCGGGGCCGACGCGGCGCGCGGCCTCGTCCAGCGGGACCCGCCAGTCGACACCGACGACGTCCGCGCCGGCCTCGCCCATGAGGCCGAGCAGCTCACCGGTGCCGACGCCGAAGTGGATGCGCGGGACGTCGTACGACGCGACGGCGTCGAGGACCTTCGCGGAGGCGGGCAGCACCGAGCGGCGGTAGTCGGCGGGGGCCAGCGCGCCCACCCAGGAGTCGAAGAGCTGCACGGCGGAGGCACCGGCCTCGATCTGGACCTTGAGGAACGCGCCGGTGATCTCGGCGAGGCGGTCGAGCAGATCAGCCCAGAGCTCCGGGTCGCCGTACATCAGCGCCTTGGTGTGCTCGTGGTTGCGGGACGGGCCGCCCTCCACGAGGTAGCTCGCGAGGGTGAACGGTGCGCCCGCGAAACCGATCAGCGGGGTGGACCCCAGCTCGGCGGTCAGCAGGCCGATGGCCTCCGTGACGTACCAGACGTCCTCGGGGGTGAGATCGCGCAGCCGGGCCAGGTCGGCGCGGGTGCGGATCGGCTCCGCGATCACCGGCCCGACGCCGGGCTTGATGTCGAGGTCGATGCCGATCGCCTTGAGGGGGACGACGATGTCGCTGAAGTAGACCGCGGCGTCGACCTTGTGGCGGCGGACGGGCTGCATCGTGATCTCGGCGACGAGCTCCGGCATCGTGCAGGAGTCGAGCATCGGGATGCCCTCGCGCACCTTCAGGTACTCGGGCAGCGAGCGCCCCGCCTGGCGCATGAACCAGACCGGCGTGTGCGGCACGGGCTCACGCCGGCACGCCTTCAGGAACGCCGAGTCGTGGGTGGCGGAGGTCTTCGTCTGGTGGCCCGAGGGGCGGTCAATGGCGCTCACGCACAGAATCTTCGCATGCGCGCGGAATGAGCCCTGCCCCGCACGGGTGTCCTTCCGCGCGCGAGGCTCCGGTTCCGCCTACTCTTCCCCGCATGGCTCCGGCGCAGGGACACTTCTCCGATCAATCCAATGGTGCTGACGGCACGGACAGCGCGGAGGGTGATGCCGTCCCTCCCGCGTTCCGTTCGGCGGTGGACGCGCTGCGTTCGGCGCGCCTGCGGCCCGAGCTGGAGGTGGAGCCGACGAGGCCACCGAAGCGCCTGGCTCCTTACGCGCACGCGCTGGAGGCGGCGGTCGTCGACGGCGAGGACGATCTTGCCGACGGGCGGCTCGTCCTGCTCCACGACCCGGCCGGGCACGAGGCCTGGCAGGGAAATTTCCGGCTGGTGACGCTGGTGCGCGCCGAGCTGGAACCTGAAATGGCCTCCGATCCGCTGCTGCCGGAGGTGTGCTGGTCCTGGCTGACCGGTGCGCTGGAGGCGCGCGGTCTGTCGTACGGGGAAGCGGGCGGCACGGTCACCCGGGCCGGTTCGCACTACTTCGGCGCGCTGGCGACACGGCGTCCGGCGACCCAGATCGAGATCCGGGCGTCGTGGACGCCGCGCGAGGGCCGCGGTGGCGTGCCGGACACGGCGGCGCATCTGATGGCGTGGGGCGACCTGCTGTGCCAGATCGCCGGCCTGCCGCCCTCGGAGCCGGTGGACGCGGCGGTGGTGACGCTGCCGCAGCGGCGCGGGCCGCAGGTTTCGTAGGGCGCTGCTCGCCGCGTTTCCCGCAGCGTTCCGCCGTATTCACGTTTCGTGACGCTGTGTCACGAAACGTCGCACAGTCACCGGCTCTCTTTTCGTACAATCGATCGCGCGTCCTATTTGCCCGAATTGTTACTCACCAAATAGTGATCTTCCTCTAAAGGAGCAGGGGTCTGCTGCCGAAGGAGTCAATGACCCTTCAAGCACGGTTCGCCCCGGCTTCATCCCCGAGCCGGCCCGTCCCGCCACTCCCCAGGAGGCCTGGTGTCCGTTCTCCTCGAGCAGCCCGCAAGCCTGGTCGCCTACCGCCCGAACAAGCCGACGGCCATGGTCGTCGTGGCCGACCCGCGCGTCCGTTCCACCGTCACCCGCCACCTGTGGGCACTCGGAGTACGTGACGTCATCGAGGCGTCGTCCATCGCGGAGGCCCGCCCCCGCGTCGGCAACCCGCGCGACATCTGCGTAGCCGACGTCCACCTGCCCGACGGTTCCGGGCTGACCCTGCTGTCCGAAACCCGAGCCGCCGGCTGGCCCAACGGCCTAGCCCTCTCGGCCGCCGATGACATCGGCGCCGTGCGCAACGCCCTCGCGGGCGGCGTCAAGGGCTACGTCGTCACCGGCACCCGTACCAACATCGGCCACCCCACCCGTCCCGGCGTCGCCCCCATCGGCGCCAACGCCGCCCGTATGCACCGCCGGCCCCCCGGCACCCCGAGCCACCCGGGCGGCTACCGCGAACTGTCCGGCCGCGAGGTGGAGGTCCTGCGGCTCGTCGCCGAAGGGCAGTCCAACAAGGCCATCGGCGTCTCCATGGGACTGTCCGCCCTCACCGTCAAAAGCCACCTCGCCCGAATCGCCCGCAAGCTCGGCACCGGAGACCGTGCAGGCATGGTCGCCGTCGCCCTGCGGACGGGCATCATCCACTGAATCCCTCCGAATCCGCACCCCCGCCGGTGTGCAGAAATGCGGAACCGGCTGGATTACATGCATCGGCGCCCGTCAACGGATCATCCGTCGACGGGCGCCGCGCATACACAGATACCCTTGATACGTGACCGACGCCCAAGAGACCGCAGCAGACACCTCACTGCGAACCACCGGGGGCGCCCCCCCGGACGACGTCGCCCCGGCGCCGATCCCCTTGCTCGAACCTCGCGAGGGCATTCCGCCGGTGGTGGCCTCCGACGATGCCCTGGCCGGGGTGATCGCGGCCTTCGCCGCGGGCTCCGGCCCGGTGGCCGTGGACGCCGAGCGCGCCTCCGGCTACCGGTACGGGCAGCGCGCCTACCTCGTACAGCTCCGCCGTGAGGGCGCGGGCAGCGCGCTCGTCGACCCGGTGGGCTGCCCCGACCTGTCCGGGCTCGGCGAGGCGCTGCGCGGCACCGAGTGGATCCTGCACGCGGCGACCCAGGACCTGCCCTGCCTGCGCGAAATAGGGATGACGCCGACCGGGCTCTTCGACACCGAGCTGGCCGGGCGGCTGGCCGGGTTCCCGCGGGTCGGCCTCGGCGCGATGGTCGAGAGCGTGCTCGGCTACTCGCTGGAGAAGGGGCACTCGGCCGTCGACTGGTCGACCCGCCCCCTGCCCGACCCCTGGCTGCGCTACGCGGCGCTCGACGTCGAGCTGCTGATCGACCTGCGCAACGCCCTGGAGGAGGAGCTCGACCGGCAGGGCAAGCTGGAGTGGGCGCAGGAGGAGTTCTCGGCCATCGCCTCGGCGCCGCCCGCTCCCCCGCGCCAGGACCCGTGGCGTCGCACGTCCGGCATGCACAAGGTCCGCCGCCGCCGGCAGATGGCCGTGGTCCGCGAGCTGTGGACCATGCGCGACGAGGTCGCCCAGCGCCGCGACATCTCCCCCGGCAAGGTGCTCGGCGACGCGGCGATCGTGGAGGCCGCCCTCGCCCTCCCGCCCAACACCCACGCCCTGACCGCCCTGCCCGGCTTCGGCCACCGCATGGGCCGGCGCCAGCTGGAACAGTGGCAGGCAGCGGTGGACCGGGCGAAGGAGCTGCCCGACTCGGAGCTCCCGCAGCCCGGCCAGCCCCTGACCGGTCCGCCGCCGCCACGCGCCTGGGCAGACAAGGACCCGGCCGCCGCGGCCCGGCTGTCGGCCGCCCGTACGGCCGTGTCCGAGCTCGCGGAGCGGCTGAACATGCCGCAGGAGAACCTCATCACCCCCGACACCGTGCGCCGGGTCTGCTGGGAACCGCCGAAGAAGCTCACCCCGGAAGCGGTCGAGAGCGCGCTCTCCGGATACGGGGCGCGACACTGGCAGATCGAACAGGTGTCCCCGATCCTGCTGCGCGCACTCGCTTCGGAGGCCTGAGAAGGCTTCGGACGGCATTCGGACGGCTTCGGACCGCTTCGGACGGCATCGGACAGGGGCGTATTCACGCCAGGTTGGCGCGGCCCGCGGCCACTCGCCTCGTTCTCTTCATGGCCCGGACGGCCCCCTTTCGGGGCCGTCCGGGCCATTTCGCGCATGTGACCTTCGCCGCTCCCGCCGCAAGGACTGGGCAGTCTGGTTACCCGCAAGTAGCATGAGGGTGGCGGCACGCTCCCGGGCGTGCCCCGCAGCAGTGCCATCCCGCACCCTGGAGGAGAGCCACCGTGCCTCGTACCATCCGGGACGTCGTCTTCGTCGACGGCGTCCGCACCCCGTTCGGCAAAGCGGGCCCGAAGGGCATCTACCACGAGACCCGCGCCGACGATCTCGTCGTGAAGGCCATCCGGGAGCTGCTGCGCCGCAACCCGGACCTGGACCCCGCCAAGATCGACGAGGTCGCCATCGCCGCGACCACGCAGATCGGCGACCAGGGCCTCACGCTCGGCCGCACCGCCGGAATCCTGGCCGGACTGCCGCAGTCGGTTCCCGGTTACTCCATCGACCGCATGTGTGCGGGCGCCCTGACCGCCGTCACCTCGACGGCCGGCTCCATCGCCTTCGGCGCGTACGACGTCGTCGTCGCCGGTGGCGTCGAGCACATGGGCCGCCACCCGATGGGCGAGGGAGTGGACCCGAACCCGCGCTTCGTGTCGGAGAAGCTGGTCGACGAGTCCGCCCTGTTCATGGGCATGACCGCGGAGAACCTGCACGACCGGTACCCCACGATCACCAAGCAGCGCGCCGACGAGTACGCGGTGCGTTCGCAGGAGAAGGCCGCCAAGGCGTACGCCAACGGCAAGATCCAGCAGGACCTGGTGCCGGTCTCCGTGCGCCGCACCAACCCGGACGTCGGCGAGACGGGCTGGGGCCTGGTCACCGCCGACGAGCCGATGCGCCCGGGCACCACGATGGAGTCCCTCGCCGGTCTGAAGACCCCGTTCCGCGCCCACGGCCGCGTGACGGCCGGTAACGCCGCCGGGCTCAACGACGGCGCCACCGCCTCGCTGCTCGCCGCCGAGGACGTCGCCCGCGAGCTGGGCCTCCCGGTCAGGATGCGCCTCGTCTCCTACGCCTTCGCGGGCGTCGAGCCGGAGGTCATGGGCTACGGCCCGATCCCGGCCACGGAGAAGGCCCTGTCGAAGGCCGGCCTGTCCATCTCGGACATCGGTCTCTTCGAGATCAACGAGGCGTTCGCCGTGCAGGTGCTCGCCTTCCTGGAGCACTACGGCATCGCCGACGACGACGCCCGCGTCAACCAGTACGGCGGCGCGATCGCGTACGGCCACCCGCTGGCCTCCTCCGGTGTCCGGCTGATGACTCAGCTGGCCCGCCAGTTCGAGGAGCAGCCCGAGGTCCGCTACGGCCTGACGACCATGTGCGTCGGCTTCGGCATGGGCGCGACGGTCGTCTGGGAGAACCCGCACTTCGACGGAGGCAACAAGTGAGCACGACCACCACTGAGCTTCTGAAGGGTGCGGCCGAGCTGTTCCCCGGCGAGGTCGTCACCCAGGCGCACGTACGCCACCTGGACCTTCCGGCCGGTGCGGGCAACTTCGCCCTCATCACGCTGGACAACGGCCTGGACCACACCAAGCCGACCACCTTCGGACCGCAGTCGCTGGCGAACCTGAACGCCGCGATCGACCAGGTCGAGAAGGAGGCCGCCGAGGGTGCGATCACCGGTATCGGGATCACCGGCAAGCCGTTCATCTTCGCGGTCGGCGCCGACCTCAAGGGCGTCGAACTGCTGAAGGAGCACAAGGACGCGCTCGCCATCGGCAAGGGCGGCCACGACGTCTTCCGCCGGCTGTCCGGCCTCGCCGTGCCGACGTTCGCGTACTACAACGGCGCGGCGATGGGCGGCGGTGTCGAGGTCGGTCTGCACTGCTCGTACCGCACCGTCTCCAAGGCGCTGCCCGCGTTCTCGCTGCCCGAGGTCTTCCTCGGTCTGGTCCCCGGCTGGGGCGGCTGCGCGCTGCTTCCCAACCTGATCGGCGCCGACCGCGCCGTCTCGGTGATCATCGAGAACTCGCTGAACCAGAACCGTCAGCTCAAGGGCAAGCAGGTCTTCGAGCTCGGGATCGCCGACGCCCTCTTCGAGGGTGCGGACTTCCTGGAGCAGTCGCTGATCTGGACCGCGAACGTGCTGAACGGCACGGTCACGGTGGAGCGCCCCGAGGTCGACCGCGGTGACGCCTGGGACCAGGCCGTCGCCCGCGGCAAGGCCATCGCCGACTCCAAGGTGCACGGCGCCGCCCCGGCCGCGTACCGCGCGCTGGACATCATCGCCGCGGCCAAGGACGGCGACCTGGGCGCCGGCTTCGACCGCGAGGACCAGGCCCTGGCGGACCTGATCATGGGCGGCGAGCTGCGCTCCGGGATCTACTCGTTCAACCTCGTCCAGAAGCGCGCCAAGCGCCCGGCCGGTGCCCCGGACAAGGCCCTGGCCCGTCCGGTCACCAAGGTCGGCGTGGTGGGCGCGGGCCTGATGGCCAGCCAGCTCGCCCTGCTCTTCCTCCGCCGCCTCGAGGTGCCGGTCGTGCTGACCGACATCGACCAGGCACGCGTCGACAAGGGTGTGGGCTACGTCCACGCCGAGATCGAGAAGCTGCTCGGCAAGGGCCGCATCAACCAGGACAAGGCCAACCGCCTGAAGGCCCTGGTCTCCGGAGTGCTGGACAAGGCGGAGGGCTTCTCCGACGCCGACTTCATCATCGAGGCCGTCTTCGAGGAGATCGGCGTCAAGCAGCAGGTGTTCGCGGAGGTCGAGGCGGTCGCCCCGGCGCACGCGATCCTCGCCACGAACACCTCGTCCCTCTCGGTCACCGAGATGGCGTCGAAGCTGAAGAACCCCGAGCGGGTCGTCGGCTTCCACTTCTTCAACCCGGTCGCGATCCTCCCGCTCCTGGAGATCGTCCGCGGCGAGCAGACCGACGAGGCCTCGCTGGCCACGGCCTTCGGCGTCGCCCGCAAGCTGAAGAAGACCGCGGTGCTGGTGAAGGACGCCCCGGCGTTCGTCGTCAACCGCATCCTCACCCGCTTCATGGGCGAGATCCAGAACGTCATCGACGAGGGCACCCCGGTCGAGGTCGCGGAGAAGGCCATCGAGCCCCTCGGCCTGCCGATGTCCCCGCTGGTGCTCCTGGAGCTGGTCGGCCCGGCCATCGGCCTGCACGTCTCCGAGACCCTGAACCGCGCCTTCCCGGAGCGCTTCACCGTCTCCGAGAACCTGGCCGCGGTCGTCAAGGCCGGCAAGCGCGGCTTCTACGTCTACTCCGCCGAGAATCCTGCCAAGCCGGAGCTGGACCCGGAGGTCGCCGCACTCCTGAAGCAGGGCGACACCGTCCTGTCCGAGGAGCAGGTCCGCGACCGCGTCCTGGACGCGGTGGCGCAGGAGATCGGCCTGATGCTGGACGAGGGCGTCGTCGCCGAGGCCCAGGACATCGACCTCTGCCTGATCACGGGCGCGGGCTGGCCCTTCCACCTGGGCGGCATCACGCCGTACCTGGACCGCGAGGGCGTGTCCGAGCGGGTGAACGGGAAGAAGTTCCTCGAGCGGGGCGTGGCGAGCGTTCCGGCGTAACGTCCTTCACCGAGGGGCAGGAGGGTGCGGTTCGGATTCCGAACCGCACCCTCCTGCGTTCGGTCCCGTCCGTCTCCCGCGCGGGCAGTGACAGAATGTCGATCTTGCACCACGGGTGGACGGCACCCGCCCACGAGCGGAGACGGTGAGTACGCACAGGCATGACAGACACTGGACGGCACATCACACGCAGAGGACTTCTCCTCGCCGGCAGCAGTGCCGCCGTCGCGCTCAGCGGGGGTGTCCTGCTGAGTACGCGGCCCGACCCCGTTGCGCAGGGTGACAGCGAATCCGCTGGGCCTGCCGGGGAGTTCGACGTCTCCGCGGCTTCGGAACTGATCGCGCCCGTACCTCTGCGCCATGTCTCAGGGCCGCAGTCGATCTCTTACGGCCGGAGCCCGGGCTTTACGTACGCTCTCCAGCTCATTCCGTCCTCGGTTCGTCTTCCCGGCGAAGCCCGGGCCCTCGGAAGTCGAGCCAGGCGGCTGTCCGGTGACATGTGCCTGACCGTCCTCTCCCCGTCGGGAGACAGCGTCGGGCACATGTACCTGCGTGGATTCGGACATGGGATCTCGTTCGGGGTGGAGCCGTCGGACGGGGGCGTGCTGCTGTGGGTGGAGTCCGATGCGGACCCTCGGACCGGGTACGGGCGCGCCATCGCCCGTGTCCCGTTCCGTGACGGCACCGTGCTCGACAGCGCGTCGGCAGGCCTTCGCCACCACCGTCCGCTACCGGGCGCCCGACGGATGCACCCCACACTTGATCTGACGAACCGCCGTGTGCTGGTGAGTCACTGGGTCGGAAGGAGACACGCCTATGCGGTCTATCGCACAGAGGACTTCCTCGCCCAGCGGTACGAGCCGCTGCACAACATCGCGGACACCGCGCTGAGGAAGGGCGAGACCTTCCAGGGGTGCGCCCTGCACGACGAGCACATCTATCAGCTCACCGGAAATCCCTATACGGATGAAGCGGGTGAGAATCCTCCGTCCGCCGGCGGCAACACGTTCGTTTCGACGATCGACGTGAGCAGTGGGCGGACGGTTGCGCGCCGGCGAGTGACGGCCGCTCCGGGGTTGCGCTTTCGGGAGCCTGAAGGGATCGCCGTCAGGCCGGGCAGCACGCCCGAGCTCTGCATCGCCTTGTCGGTCAAGACGCGTGACCGGCGCAAACTCACCGTCTACTCGTGCGGGTCTTGACGCGGAGGAGGTCTAGCACGAGACCCGCCATATCGTCAGACGAGCCACAGAAAAGTTAGAGAGATCACAAAAATCCCCTTTCTGTTCATAACTGTTCGGCATCCAAGCAGTGAATGTTCAACTTTTGTCCCTATGGGAGTTCACTGAACACTCGATGAGTGTTTAGAGTTCTGCCGGAGGCTTCACAAGTTCCTTACACCCTGCCCGCGCACTCCATTCGACTGCGGCGCTCGGCCCCCACTGTGACGTGCGGCACTCCCTGCTTCGCGCTGGCCAACACAGCCAAGCGCCGCACACATCACTGAAGGAGGAGTCGGCCACTGATGGGCAAAGCACACCGCCAGGCCGCACTGGGGTTTCTGATCACCGCTGCCCTCGTGCTCGGGTTCCTGGGCATGCTGGTAGCGGTCGTCATCCCGTCACTCCTCGTCTTCACATATGCGGCCGCAGCCAGCTACGCGGCGGACCTGCTCCTGCACACCTCCGAGTCCTCGACCCTGGACCGGCTGCGGGACTCACGGTTCGGCCTCACCATCCGGTTCCTGATCCGCCAGTTCCTCCTACTGGCTCTCTGCGGGTCGATCAACGACCTCGACTCGTTCGTCGTCCAGATGACATCCGTGGGTCTGCTGCTGCTCTTCGTACTCCAGCTCGTCTACGGAGCACTGTTGAAGCGGGTCAAGACCGAGCGCGCGGCCCTGCCGTTCACCACCCGTGGGCTCGACCTGGAGGCGCTGGGAATACGGCGCATGCCGCACCCCTTCCTGATGAGCAAGTACCTCCGCAAGACGCTGCACCTCGACGTCCCTCTGATGGGCGGTGCGATCGGAACCATCGCCACCGACCGGTGGGAGTACGTGACCTTCGGCGCGATCGCCTCGGTCTGGTTCGCCTGCCTGGCCGTGCTGGTCCTGCTGCCCGGCGCGAGGAATGCCCTCATACTGCCGTCTCCCGACGACGCCATCGATGAGCTGAACCGACAGCTCGCGGAGTACAGGCCTCAGATCGCGCTCTACTTCACCTTCGCCGCCGTCTCGCGGGACTTCATGTACCAGGTGAACATGTGGTTGGAGTCCCTGGAGGCGATGGACCTGCGGCCCATTATCGTGCTCCGGGAGCGGGCCACGCTGCGCTTCCTGGATGCCACATCCGTACCGGTCATCTGCGTCCCGAAGGCCGAGTACCTGGCCCGCGTCGAAATGCCCGAGCTCCGAGTCACCCTCTATCCGGGCAACGCCGGCAAGAACGTGCACATGCTTCAGCGTCACGAGGTCAAGCACGTCTTCATCGGACACGGCGACAGCGACAAGCTGGCCAGCAGTAACCGGGTCAGCAAGGTCTTCGACGAGATCTGGGTGGCGGGCCGAGCCGGGCGAGACCGCTACGAGCGCATCAAGCACGCAGTGACCGCCCAGCAGATCGTCGAGGTCGGGCGCCCCCAACTGGCGCCGCTGCGACACTGGACCGGTTCGCTCAGCAACAACGAGACACCCACCGTCATCTATGCCCCCACGTGGGAGGGCTGGACCGACGACGCTTGCTACACATCCGTCATTCCGGCCGGTGAGCAGCTCATACGCGCCCTCCTGTCGCACGAGCGACGCCTTCGGATCATCTACAAGCCGCACCCGCTGACCGGCACGCGGTCAACGGCCGCAGCGGCCGCACACCGGCGTATCATCGCGCTTCTCCAGGAGGACAACGCGCGACGATTCGGACGTAACGTACTGGATTCGAAGACCGCGTCCCGCAAACTGGCGCGCATCGACAAACGTCTCGCCGCGTTTCAGGAGCGGGGAGTCCGGTCCAAGCATCCGGACCTGACCGAAGAGGCTCGGACCGTCCGGATTCGAAAGCTGCGTGATCAGGCCGGCACCCTCTACTGGGACTCGCTGCCCCCGGACGCCCACCACGTCGTGACGGACAGAGTGCCCACCCTGTACGACTGCTTCAACCACTCCGACCTGCTCATCGGTGACATGTCGAGTGTCGTCTCGGACTTCGTGGCGACCCGGAAGCCGTATGCGATCTTCAACCTGGATGGGCTCCCCGACGCGGAGTTCCGGAACGAACAGCGCACGGCCTACGCGTCGTACCTGCTCGACGGCGACTGCAACGGTCTCGACCAAGCCCTGGCGGCCACGCTCGATCCGACGCAAGACGTGATGGCTTCCTATCGGGAGCAACTGAAGGACTATCTGCTCGGCACGGACCACCCGCCTTCCACGGTCAGGTTCAACAACGCCGCGAACGACCTCTACTCCCGTGGGCTCCAGGACTTCCCCATCGAGTACCCAGCCTTTGAGGAGTTCCCCGACCAGCCGGGGCAGCAGCCCCGCCTGCCGGCCTGACAGCGCAGGGCTTCACCCTCCCGCCCGCCGACCCACATCTCTCGAGGAAGCAGGATCTCTTGACCACCCGCCCAACCCATCGCCGTACCGTCGCCGTGGTCCTCGCCGGTGGCACCGGGCAGCGCATCGGGCTCGCCATACCCAAGCAGCTCCTGAAGATCGCTGGGAAGCCGATTCTGGAACACACGCTGCAGATATTCGAAAGCTCGCCGGACATCGACGACGTGATCGTTCTGATGACGCCCGACTATGTGGCCGAGGCCGAAAAGATCGTGGCTCGTGCCGGGCTCGGCAAGGTCTCCCAGGTTCTCGCCGGAGGCTCCACCCGCAGTGAGACCACCATGCTGGCCATCGATGCGGTGAAGGCCGGGCTCGACGACGGCGAGGACTGCAACCTCCTGTTCCACGATGCTGTACGACCATTGGTCTCACAGCGCGTGGTCAAGGAATGTGTCCAGGCGCTGAAGAAGTATCAGGCCGTCGATGTGGCCATCCCGTCGGCCGACACCGTGATTGTCACCCGGATGCACGGGGGCGACGGCGAGTTCATCACCGAGATCCCGGACCGCGGCAGGCTCAGGCGCGGCCAGACACCCCAGGGTTTCTGGCTCTCCACCATCAACAGCGCCTACACCCGCGCAAGTTCCGACCCTCACTTCCAGGCCACCGATGACTGTTCCGTGGTCGTGAAGTACCTGCCGGACGTGCCTGTCCACGTCGTCATGGGCGACGAGTACAACATGAAGGTGACTCAGCCCGTCGACGTCTTCATTGCCGACAAGCTGTTCCAGTTGGCGTCGACCACCGCACCGAGCCCTGGCGGCGAGGAGTTCTACCGGAATGGTCTGGCCGGGCGGACCTTGATCGTGTTCGGCGGGTCGTACGGTATCGGTTCCGACATCGCCCGAATGGCCGAGGCATACGGGGCTCGCGTCTTCGCCCTGGGCCGCTCCACCACCGGCACGCACGTGGAGAACCCCGACGATGTCGAGGCGGCGTTCTCCCGGGCCTACGCGGAGACCGGGAGAATCGACTACGTCGTCAACACGGCGGGGGTCCTGCGGATCGGCAGACTCGACGCGACGGACAGCGCGACCCTGCGCGAAGCGCTGGAGGTCAACTACTTGGCCCCGGTGAACATCGCGCGGACCGCGTTCAAGTACCTCGCCGAGACACAAGGTCAGCTGTTGCTCTTCACCTCGAGCAGCTACACACGGGGGCGCGCCGAGTACAGCCTGTACTCGTCGACCAAGGCTGCCATGGTGAATCTGACGCAGGCCCTCTCGGACGAATGGGCCGGGGACCGCATCCGGGTCAACTGCGTCAACCCGGAGCGAACGGCCACTCCCATGCGGACCAAGGCCTTCGGCGACGAGCCCAGTGGTTCTCTGCTCTCCTCCGAGATGGTGGCGCTCAGCTCGCTGGACGTCCTGCTGTCCTCCATGACGGGCCATGTCATTGATGTGCGCCAGCAGGACCCCACGACGAGCCAGGCTGCCGCTTCGGAGTTCGAGCAGGCACTCGCATCGGTCCTGCACGAGCAGGCCGACTCGTCCGCATAACCCCGCTGCGTCCAACCGGTGAGAGAAACTCATGGACCACTCTGCACAGCCCGACGGCCGGAAGCCGAAGATATTCATCGCCGGTGACTCCACTGCCGTCACCAGGCCGGTCAGTCACCTGCCGATGGCAGGCTGGGCACAAGCACTGCCGTTGTTCCTCAGTCCCTCGGTGGAGGTGGTCAATTGCGCACGCGCCCGAGCCAGCTCGAAGAGTTTCCATGAGCGTGGCCGTCTCCAGTGGATCCTGGAGAACATGGCACCGGGTGACTACCTGATCTTCGGCTTCGGCCAGATCGACTGGAAGCCCGATGCCGGTCTGCACACCGATCCCTTCGGATCGTTCCTGGAGCACATGCGCGCCTATGCCGTCGGAACCCGGGCAGCACAGGGGCATCCGGTGGTGCTGCTCCCCTTTGAGCGTCGCAGGGTGGACCTTCACGGGAACGTGTCCCGCTTCCTGGGGGATTATCCGAGCGCCATGCGCCGGCTCGCGCAGGAGGAACACCTCCCTGTCGTCGATCTGTACGGGCAGAGCCTCGCTTGGTGGGAAGAGCTCGGGCCGGAGGATTCCAAGCACGCGTTCACGTACCTGCGCCCCGGTGAGCCGCTGCAGAAGATCGTCCAGGACGCGGACAACGTGCACCTGCGTGCCGAGGGTGCGATCGAGTGCGCGCGCTACGTGGCCCGCAGCCTGCGCAGTCAGCAGATCGTCCCTGGGCACTGGACCACAGACCTGGATCGCCGCCGCTTCTCGTACGACGAACTGGGCTGGCTCGATGACGACACTTTCGCCCGCCGGACCAGGGAGCGGGTCTCCATCCGTCTCCCGGAGGACCCCGCCGTATGAACCACTTGTTGTGCAGCGGCCGTGCCACGGGCCCGTCCCAGGGCATTGTGCGCGCCGGCCTCTACAGCTCAGCGGAACCGGACCGCTCCGTCGTGCCCGGCGACATCATCGAGCTGGCCTTGTGCGTCGCCGCCGAGCAGGGGGCGCCGCGAGGCTGCGCCTATCTGCTGGAGAGCTCTCTGCTCGATGCCGGAGAAGTCGTGTCCCTGGAAGCCCTCGAATACTTTCCGCGGCAACGCTGGTTCAGAGTGCGCGCCGACCCCGAAGAGACGCGCACGGGAGTGCTGTCCGTGCGGATCGGCCGCCCTGGGTGCGCGCCCCGGCTGCGGCCCCAGATCATGGTCGGCGTTCCCGACGTGACTCAGCGCAAGATGGTCCGTACGGCGCGCCTGACCGGGCACTCGGTGCCGATAATGCCGCATCGGCTGACCGGGCTCCGGATTCTCACGAGCCCGGGCGTCCGGGGTGAAGGGAACGTACTCGACGAAGCTCCGGACGGCAGCTTCGCCATCTCGGTCACCCAGCCTCTGCACGGCAACGCTCAGCTCTCGCGCGACGGATGGGTGACCTATGAACCCGCTCCGGGATTCGTCGGCTACGACCGGTTCGAGTACACGATCGGCACCGCTGATTCGATGAAGGCGACGGCGACGGCCAATGTGTTCGTCGGTGACCTCGCCGCGGCGCCGGGAGTTTTCCCCCAGGCTCCTGCCGTCACCGCGTTCTCTCCCTGGCAATGGCCCGAACTGACCGGGAAGATGCCCTGGCCCCAAGAATCTCCGAGGAACCGGTAAACCCATGCTCCGCTCGCGGCCCATGCACCCTGCCGACATACGCGACGTCACCGTTGCCGTCCGTGTCAGCAACCACGCCACCACAGTCGAGGCGTGCCTCGACTCGCTGCTGACGCAGTCGATCGGGAAGAACCGCCTGGAAGTGGTGGCCATCGACGACGGATCCTCCGATCACGGTCCCGCGTTGCTGGCGAAGATCGCGAGCGCTCACCCGGATCTGATAAAGGCAGGCCGGCAGCCCATCGGCGTGAGGCCCGCAGCAGCGCGCAACATGGCTCTGAGCCAGGTCTCCGGGCGGTATGTCATCTTCCTCGAGGGATCGGACCGGCTGCACGCGGACGCCCTCGAACGGCTGGTGGACATGGCTGACGCACAAGAGGCGGACGTCGTCGCCGGACAGCCTGAGAGCCTGGCGGGAACCTCGGAACCTGCCGCTCTGTACCGGCGCAGCCGCGTGTCCATGAGCCTCTACGATTCTCGCGCCTACTGGTCGCTGTCCGCGAACAAGCTCTTCCGCACCGACCTGCTCCGCCGAAACGCGCTGGAGTTCCCGCTCGATGCCCCTGCCGGGGCAGACGAGATGGCATTCACCGCGGCGGCATATGTGGCAGCCGACAACATCGCCGTGGTGGCCGACGCCCCTTGCCTCATCTTGGACCCGGTCCGGACACCGGCGCTGTCGCCCGTCGAACGGATCGGTCTCGCGGACTACATGATGCGGTGGGCCGCTTCGCTCCGGCCGGCAGGTCCACAACGCGATTACCTGCTCGCCAGGCATCTGGAACTGGATCTGGGTCCCGCCACCGGCGCCTCACTCATCGGGATCCGGAGCAGGGACGAGCGGGAGCGTACCTGCTGGGCTGCCAGGGACGTGCTGAACGCCCATCTCACCCACGGCTCAATCGCGTTGCTTCCGAAGCCGCTCGCGGTGCGGCTGGCCCTCCTTTCAGCGGGCCGGTTCTCCGAGATGGCACACATGATCGCCTACGAAACCGACAAGGACCGCACCCCTCCACGCAAGACTGTGGAGAACGGAAGGGTCTTCACCACGTTGCCCTTCTTCCGCGATGCCGAAGTCGGGCTGCCCGACGAACTTTTCGAGATCACGGATCGCATGACCGTGAGTCAGCAGCTCACCCGCGTTCAGTGGACCGACTCGATCCTCGGCCTTGACGGGTTCGCCTTCTTCGAGCAACTGTCCACCCGGGACAGAGCCACCGAGGTGGTTCTGCGGGAGCCGGACAGTGGTGATGAGCACCGCTTCTCGGTCACGGCTCGCCGGGACGAGAAGCTGCTGAACACGAAGGGGAAGCCCCGGGCGATGGGCCGGTATTCCGCCCGTGTCAATCTTCGGCAGACCACGAGCGGGTGGCCGGTGGCACCCGGCGTCTGGGACATCTACCTCGCAGTGAGTTTCGAAGGGGTCACCAAGGAGGTTCGTCTGGGCCGTGAGCGCTCCGAGAACGTCGACCTCACCAGCCGCGCGCCTGTTCGCATTGCTCCCTCGCCCACGTCCGCACAGCACGAGTTGGTCGCCACGCTCTTCTGCTCGGAGACCGGTCACCTCGGCGTCGAGGTTGCGGAGCGCCGCCCACTCCCGAAGGGGAACAACTCGTCTCCGGAGGAACCCACTTGGTGAACTCCGAAGCATGTCGGACCGCCACCTCCTGACCATCGTCAGCGGTTCGGCTTCCTCTCTTCGAAGCGGCACGGGACGCGAGGGCGAGAAGCGCCCCACCACGTGGCGTGCCGCCGGCGGGACGACATCGCTGCCGTGGGGGCCACCGCACGGCGGCCTCAGGTCGTTCCTGAGCCCCTGGCGGCCGCCACCGCACCCGTCAGCCAGTTGCCCGGACCCACGGTTCGAAGCCAAGGCCCTCAATGGCATGGTTCTGCCGCGCGACGAGCAGAGACCCCTCGCTGTCGAGGGCGGCCACCACGACTCGGCCGGCGCCGTCCACAGCTACCTGCGGCGACTGCATACCCCGGCCTTCGACCTGCGCCCACCACATTCCGTATCCCTCGTTCTCAGTGACGTACGCGGTGATCTCCACTGCACCGTCGACGCCTGTCTGGGCAAGGACGGTGCAGTCGTATCCGCCGATGAAGGCCCGAGTGACGCTGGGTGCGCCGATGCCCCCCGCGCCCCCGAGCGTCATGAGACCACCGTCGGTCCCTTGCCTGTCAGGACGTCGCCACGCCACCAGCGAGCCGTCACCGGGGTATCTCCAGAAGTAGGTTGCCCGTTTGGGTCCTGTCTCGTGGGCAGTGACGGACCCGGAGACGACTGGAGTCCCCACGCTGCCGACGAGCTGGAACCGGCCCTTGGACGTTCCGACCCAGTGATCGGCTCCGGCAGGACCGATGGCCAGGACTTCCAGTGGCCCTCCCTCGGTCATGACCACCCCAGGCTCCGAGGGGTATGCCCGATCGGTGACGGGCTTCCAGCTTCCCCACTCGCCTTCAGGCTTTCGGCTGCACCGGAACACGCCACTCCGGCTGAGCGAAACCAGCACGTGTACCGAGCTCGTGGCGGGATTGACCGCGATCAACGGGCTGTGAACCAGGACGTCGTCGAATGCGGCGCCGTCTCTCTTCGGCAGGCCGAGGGAGTGCCAGCCGGCCAACGCGCGCCCCGTTTGAAACTGGGTGGCCACCGCGATGCTCTGCGCGCCGTCCTGGTCCTGGAGAGCGGCGAAGCACACATAGCCTTCACGGCTCTGCGCCATCACTACCCGGCCGGCCCAGTGCGGCACCTCGAAGGAATCAGGACCGGACCAAGCCCCGGTTCCCCCCGCCATTTCGGTCCAGCGGACCAGTCCGTCGGCCGACGTTCCGTACGCCGTCATCCGTCCGTCGCGGCCGGTGAAGAGCCAGCGCCCCGGTCCTGCGGAAACCTGCGGAGCTCCGCCCGGGGCACCGGATGTGCTCACACGCCGGGGCCCCGCAGAGCGACCACCATTCCTGCCACGGATCACGCCCTGCCCCGCCTTCTTCCGCCACGGGCATCCCATGGTATTCCGACCATGATTTTGTCACATGCTTCACTTCGTCGTCACCGTGCACCACGAGACCTGCTGCCGTGCTCGAGAGCACACCGGTCAGCCCATCGCCCCTGCACGCGGCCGACGAAGGTGAGTCACGCTGTCCGCCGAGGCACAGCCGTCACGTGAGCGCGCCGGGAAGACCACAGACCCGGCACCAGCCCCGTAAAGTCGACGACGCGCGCGAACCTCAGAGTCCGCGCCACTGGTCGAAGGTCAGCCCCGGGCCGTCGGTCTGACGCGCCACCCGCGGGGCGCCGCCCTCTCCCACCACTGCCATGACGACTCGGCCCTGGGCGTCGTGCATCAGGGCCGGTACGCCCATACAGGACACACCGGTGTCCGACCACCACAGGCCGTTGGCCTCGCTCTCGGTGACCCCAACGCCCACGATCGCCGTACCGCCCGCTCCGCGGTGCGCCAGCACGGTGCAGTCGGAGCCGTCCAGCATCGTTCGGATCGCGGCGTGCCCGCCGTCTCCCGGGGCACCGCCGAGCGGCATCGGCTCCTCATCAGCTCGGTAGGCGACCACTTCGCCCTGCGGATCGGTCCCGTAGTACGTGGCCCTGCCGGGGGCCGTCTCCAGTACGCCCAGGGAGCCGGGCTTCACGGTGATCTCCAAGCGCTTGAACGCGCCCCATCCGCCGCCGGGCTCGGCCTGCTGCCAGTACAGCGGACCCTCGTCCGTCGCCGCGAGAACAGCAACGCATCCGGAGCTGAGCGCGACCACCGCGGGCTCTTCCTTGATGTGCTTGCCGCGCAGATCTTCCCAGCCACGCCATTTGCCGTCGGGCCGCTCGCGACGCATCATCATGCCGCCTCCGCCGTTGCGCACGGCGACGTGCATCTCACCGGACTCGCTGACGACGGCGACGGGTGCACCGAGCCGGCGACCCACGACGGCTTCCTTGTGCGGCGTACCCAGCGACTGCCAGGCCGAGGCCGGGCGGCCCGTCTGGTACTGGATCGCGTGCACGATGTCGACCGTGACGGCGCCGTCTGCCGCGGCTCGTTCACGACGGCCTACGAAGTGGACGTAGGCGTTGGCGTTCTGCGTCACGGACAGATGCGTGAGGTCTGGAGCCGGCATGACGTCCGGAGCATCCCATTCCGGGCCTCCCGGACGCCTTTCGGTCCAGCGCCGCAGACCACCGTCGCCGGGAACGTAGGCGGTGAGCCTGCCGTCCCTCCCCCGGGTGAGCCAGATGCCGCGGAGCGCCTTGGCTTCAGGCGCGACCTTCGAGGTCGCACGGGCATCCTGTCCCATGGTCTGCGATCACCTTTTCAAGAACTGACTTCCGACAACTCGCACAACGTTTCGAAGCTGTCACATCCTAAAGCCCCGGCACTGAAGTCTTTCCCGGGCCTCACCAGCGTACGATCCGCCCCCTCTTCCCGGCCCCGCCGTCCGCCCGCTATGTCACAGTCACGCCACAGACTTCGTACGTACACCAGATCGACTGTCTATAGTGCTCACTCACCAGGAAATCGCGGACCGGCATGCCCCCCCACCCGAGTCCCACCCCATCACCTGCGCCCTGACCAGGCCATAAGTTGTGAGGACTCACTCAGGATGAGCCAAGACTCCACCACGCCCGGGCACCGGAGTTCCCCGGAATCCCCTTCTCGCGGGCGCAAGCGTGTACGGACGCGGGGCCAGCGCATACGCCGGGCCGTACTGCTGTCCGTTCTGGTCCTCGTCATCGCGGCGGGCGGTACGACCTACTGGCTCTACAGCCGGCTCGACGGCAACATCAAGGGCGTCGACATCAACAAGGCGCTGGGTGAGGACCGCCCCGAGAAGCTCCCGACCAGCGGGCAGAACCTCCTGGTCCTCGGCTCGGACTCGCGCGCCGGGGCCGAGAACAAGGAGCTGGGCGGCGGCGGGAGCATCAGCGGAGCCCGCTCCGACACCGCGATGGTCGTGCACATACCCGAGGGCCGCAGCAAGGCCGTCGCCGTCTCCATCCCCCGCGACACCCTGGTGACCCGGCCCGAGTGCACCAAGGCCGACGGCACCACGGTGCCCTCGGCGGAGCGCAAGATGTTCAACTCCGTCTATTCGCAGGTCGGTCCGGCCTGCGTGGTCAAGACCGTCGAGAAGATGTCCGGCGTCCGCATCGACCACTACCTGGAGATCAACTTCGCCGGGTTCAAGGGTCTCGTCGACGCCATCGGCGGCGTCACCGTGGACGTCCCGCAGGACATCCACGACAAGTCCTCCGGCCTCGACCTCACCGCCGGGCCCCACAAGCTCGACGGCACCCAGTCCCTCGCCTACGTACGCACCCGGCACGGCATCGGCGACGGCAGCGACCTCGGGCGCATCGGGCTCCAGCAGCAGTTCCTGTTCGCCCTTCTCAGCGAGGTCAAGAAGCAGGATCTGCTGGGCAGTCCGACCAGCGCCTACAAGATCGCCAACTCCGCGACCAAGTCGCTGACGACGGACGAGGGTCTCGCCTCGCTCACGTCGCTGACCAGCTTCGCCCGTTCGATGAACGGCGTCGACCCGGCCACGATGGAGACCATCATGCTCCCCGTCGCCTACGACAAGATCGACCCGAACCGCGTGATCTCCGCGCAGCCGCAGGCAGACACGCTCTGGAAGGCGATCCGCACGGACTCCGCCATCCCGGCGTCCGCCAGGAAGTCCCCCGCCACCGGCGGCTGACGCGACGGCAGACAGCCCGGCCCCGCCGGCCCGCACGGGCCGGCGGGGCCTTTGGCGTGTGTCACACCCGCGTGCGGTTCACCCGGCTGTGCCTGCGGCCGTACGCGAAGTAGATGACCACGCCGATGACCATCCAGATACCGAACCGCAGCCACGTCTCCGCCGGCAGGTTGAGCATCAGCCAGACCGACGCGGCGACCGAGACGATCGGGAGCAGCGGGACCCACGGTGTGCGGAAAGCGCGGTGCAGGTCGGGGCGGGTGCGGCGCAGGACGATGACGCCGAGGGCGACGACCACGAAGGCGAAGAGCGTGCCGATGTTCACCAGCGTCGCCAGTTCGTTGATGCTGGTGAAGCCGGCGATGATCGCGATGAGTACGCCGAGCAGGATGGTCGGGCGGTACGGGGTGTGGAACCGCGGGTGCGTCTTCGAGAAGAAGCGCGGGAGCAGGCCGTCCCGGCTCATCGCGAAGAACACCCGGGTCTGGCCGAGCAGCAGGATCATGCAGACCGTGGTGAGGCCGACTGCGGCGCCGAAGCTGATGACGCCGGCGTAGAAGGGGTGCCCGACGGCCTTGAAGGCGTCGGCGAGCGGGGCGCTCACGGAAAGCTCGGTGTAGTGCTGCATTCCGGTGACGACGATCGATACGGCGACGTAGAGCGCTGTGCAGATGACGAGCGAGGCCATGATGCCGCGGGGCATGTCGCGCTGCGGGAGCTTGGTCTCCTCGGCGGCCGTGGCCACGACGTCGAAGCCGATGAAGGCGAAGAAGACGACCGATGCGGCGGTGAAGATGCCCATGACGCCGAAGTTCGTGGGGGCGTATCCGAAGATCAGCTGGATCAGCGGGGCGTTCAGGCCCGATCCGGAGGGCTGGGGCTGGGCCTCGGGGACGAAGGGCGAGTAGTTCGCGGTGTCGATGAAGAACAGGCCCGCGATGATCACGATCAGCACGACCGCCACCTTGATGGCCACCACCACCGTCGTGACCCGGGCGGAGAGTTTCATGCCGAGCACCAGGATGACGGTCAGCACCAGCACCAGGACGAAGGCGAGGATGTCGAAGCCGAACCCGTCCGCCACGTCCGGGCCGGACAGCGCGTCCGGCAGGTGCCAGCCGGCGTTGTCCAGCAGCGAGCGGACGTAGCCGGACCAGCCGACCGCCACCACCGCCGTGCCCAGCGCGAACTCCAGGACCAGGTCCCAGCCGATGATCCAGGCGACCAGTTCGCCGAGCGACGCGTAGGAGAAGGTGTACGCCGAGCCGGCCACCGGGACGGTGGAGGCGAATTCCGCGTAGCAGAGCGCGGCCAGGGCGCAGACGACGCCGGCGACCACGAAGGCGATGGCCGTGGCCGGGCCCGCCGTCTCCTTGGCCACCTTGCCGGTGAGCACGAAGATGCCGGTACCGATGATGACGCCCACTCCGAAGACCGTGAGGTCCAGGGCGGAAAGGGACTTCTTGAGGGCGTGCTCCGGCTCCTCGGTGTCGCGGATCGACTGTTCGACCGTCTTGGTCCTGAACAGTCCGTCTCCGCTGGGGGGCAGGTCCTGCTGGGTGCTCACCGGCGTACCTCCACGCACTCGTCGTGTACGCCATGATTCGGACCCGCCCGCCCCCCGGCTGCCCGCAGCACGCCGCGCACGGCGGTATTTCACACGATTGGGCCGGTCGGACCACCCGTACAGGGTGGGCGACCGGCCCAATCGGCGTGCGGCGGTGAGGGGGTCAGTCCCGGACCGGCTCCGCTACGGAACGGCTCTCCGCGTCCGTGCTCTCCGCGTCCGTGCTCTCCGCGTCCGTCTCGTAGCGGCCGTCGAACCTGGCGACCAGACCGGTGACCTGGCGGGCGATGTCCGGCGCGGTCAGTCCGATCTCGGCCATGATCTCCTTGCGGGAGGCGTGGTCGAGGAAGACCGGCGGGATGCCGAAGTCGCGCAGCGGTACGTCGACGTCGGCGTCGCGCAGCGCCTGGGCGACGGCGGAGCCGACACCGCCGGCCCTGCTGTTGTCCTCGACGGTGACGACGACCCGGTGCTTCGCGGCCAGCGGTGCCATGGCCTCGTCCACGGGCTTGACCCAGCGCGGGTCGACGACGGTGGTCGAGATGCCCTGGGCGTCGAGCAGGTCCGCGATCTCCAGGCACATCGGGGCGAGCGCCCCGATGGAGACGAGCAGGACGTCGGGCCGGGCGGCGGCCGGCTCGCGGAGCACGTCCATGCCGCCGACCCTGCCGACGGCCTTGACCGACGGGCCGACCGCGCCCTTGGAGAAGCGGACGACCGTCGGGGCGTCGTCGACCTCGACGGCCTCGCGCAGCTGGGCGCGGACCTGGTCGGCGTCGCGCGGGGCGGCGATGCGCAGGGTCGGCACGCACTGCAGGATCGACATGTCCCACATGCCGTTGTGCGAGGCGCCGTCCGTACCGGTGACTCCGGCCCGGTCGAGGACGAACGTCACACCGCACCTGTGCAGGGCGACATCCATCAGGACCTGGTCGAAGGCGCGGTTGAGGAAGGTGGCGTACACCGCGAAGACGGGGTGCAGGCCGCCGGTGGCGAGGCCCGCCGCGGAGACCGCGCCGTGCTGCTCGGCGATGCCGACGTCGTAGATCCGGTCCGGGAAGGCCTTCTCGAACTTGGTCAGGCCGACCGGCTGGAGCATGGCCGCGGTGATCGCGACGATGTCCTCGCGCTCCTTGCCGAGCTTGACCATCTCCTCGCCGAACACGGAGGTCCAGTCGAGGCCGGAGGTGGCGACGGGCAGGCCGGTGTCGGGGTGGATCTTGCCGACGGCGTGGAAGCGGTCGGCCTCGTCCAGCAGAGCCGGGGTGTAGCCGCGGCCCTTCTCCGTGAGGCAGTGCACGATGACGGGGCCGCCGAAGCGCTTGGCGCGCTGGAGCGCGGACTCCAGCGCCTCCAGGTCGTGGCCGTCGATCGGGCCGACGTACTTCAGGCCGAGGTCCTCGAACATGCCCTGCGGGGCGATGAAGTCCTTCAGGCCCTTCTTGGCGCCGTGCAGCGTCTCGTACAGCGGCTTCCCGACGACGGGGGTGCGCTCCAGGAGGTCCTTGCCGCGGGCCAGGAAGCGCTCGTAGCCGTCCGTGGTGCGCAGGGTCGCCAGGTGGTTGGCGAGGCCGCCGATCGTCGGGGCGTAGGAGCGCTCGTTGTCGTTGACGACGATGACGAGGGGGCGGTCCTTGGCGGCGGCGATGTTGTTCAGCGCCTCCCAGGCCATGCCGCCGGTGAGAGCGCCGTCACCGATGACCGCGACGACGTGGTCGTCCTTGCCCAGCACCTCGTTGGCCTTGGCGAGGCCGTCGGCCCAGCCGAGCACGGTGGAGGCGTGCGAGTTCTCGATGACGTCGTGCTCGGACTCGGCACGCGAGGGGTAGCCGGAGAGGCCGCCCTTGCTCTTGAGCTTCGAGAAGTCCTGACGGCCGGTGAGGAGCTTGTGCACATAGCTCTGGTGGCCGGTGTCGAAGAGGACCCTGTCCTTCGGCGAGTCGAAGACCCGGTGCAGGGCGATGGTCAGCTCGACCACGCCCAGGTTGGGTCCGAGGTGTCCGCCGGTCTTGGAGACGGCGTCGACGAGGAAGGTCCGGATCTCTTCGGCGAGCTGGTCCAGCTGCTCCGGGGTGAGCCGGTCCAGATCGCGCGGTCCCGTGATGCGGGTCAGCAGCGCCACCCGTGCCTCCTTGCGTTCTAGCCTGATCGGACTTCTGCCGGATCTCGACGAGTCTAATGTTCCGGCCGCGGACGTGTTCATCGGGCGGTGCGTCGGGCGGTGCGTTGTGTGTCACTCGGGGCGGCGCACGCAGGAGCGCCCGGCACCGGGATGCGGTGCCGGGCGCTCCTGCGGATCCGCGGTCAGGCGCGGCCCGCGGTCTTCTGGGTCTTGCGCGAGACCGAGTCGATGATCACGGCGATGAGGAGTACTCCACCGGTGATCATGTACTGGATCGCGTTCGACGACAGGTTCATCTGGTTGAGGCCCTGGACGATCGACTGGATGACCAGGATGCCCAGCAGCGCGGACCAGACCTTGCCGCGTCCACCGAACAGGGACGTGCCGCCGATGACGGCTGCGGCGATGCACATCATCAGCTGGTTGCCGCCACCGAGCGAACGGTCGGCGCCGCCGGTCGCGGAGGCCAGGAAGAGACCGCCGACCGCACCGAGTGTGCCGGAGATCATGAACACCGAGATGCGGATCCAGGACACGTTGATACCGGCACGACGCGCTGCCTCGATGCCACCGCCGACCGCGAAGATCTGACGGCCGTAGGTGGTGCGGCGCAGAACGAAGTCGGTGATGACCAGGATCGCGAGGAAGATCACCAGGGAGAGCGGGAGGCCCTGCTCCTGGTTGAACGCGTACGCGGCGAGGAGGGCCAGGACGGCGAGCAGCACGGTGCGCAGGATGATCTCGCTCTGCGGGCGGTGCGGCAGCTCCGCTGCCTTGCGGCGGCTCGAGTCGCGCAGCTGCGCGAGGTAGAAGGCGACGATCACGACCACGGCGAGACCGTAGGCGGCGGCGACGTCGGCGAAGTAGTAGCTGGTCAGGTCACGGACGAAGCTGCCGAGCGGGGTGGTGATGGTGGACTTGTCGCCCATCACCCAGGTCTGCAGACCGGCCCAGCCCAGGAAGCCTGCCAGCGTCACGACGAACGCGGGCACGCCGATCTTGGCGAAGACGATGCCGTGGAAGGCGCCGACGACCGTGCCGGACAGGATGCCGAGCACGATGGCGAGGGAGTCGGGCATGTCCGTGCCGAGCACGGCCCACATCGCACCCGCGAGACCCGCGACGGAACCGACCGCGAGGTCGATCTCGCCGAGCAGCAGGACGAAGACGATGCCCACGGCCATGATGCCGGGGCCCGCCGCGTACAGCGTGATCTGGTCGAGGTTGTACGAGGTGAGGAAGTTTCCGGTCTCGAGCTGGAAGACGACCCCGATGATGATCAGACCCACCACGACGGGCAGCGAGCCGATCTCGCCCGAGCGCACCTTGCGCTTGAACTCGGTCCAGTAGCCCTTGAAGCCCTGCTCACGGATGAGCAGACGGGGGTCGACGACCTTGACTGCGCCGGCCGCTGCTGCGGGAGCGTCGGTGGCCTCTGCCTGGGCCGGGATCTCGGCCGAGGTCTTGCTGATCTTGCTCACTTGGATGCCTCCGCGCTGCGGGACTTGCGACGGGTCACGGCGTTGTCCGTGGCGCCCGTGATCGCGGCGATGATTTCTTCGTGGCTGGTCGTCGCCACAGGGAAGATGCCGTTGTTGTGGCCGAGTCGCAGCACGGCGACCTTGTCGGCGACAGCCTTCACATCGGCCATGTTGTGGCTGATGAGGATGACGCCGAGGTTCTGCTCGCGCAGCCGCTCCACCAGGTCGAGGACCTGTGCGGTCTGCTCGACGCCGAGGGCCGCGGTGGGCTCGTCCAGGATCACGATCTTGGGGTTGCCGACCAGGGCACGGGCGATGGCCACGACCTGGCGCTGGCCGCCGGAGAGCGCGGCAACCGGGATACGGACGCTGGGGATACGGATGGAGAGCGTGGACAGGAGGTCCTGCGCCCGCTTCTCCATGGCGACCTCGTCGAGGACGCCCCCCTTCTTGATCTCGCGACCGAGGAAGAGGTTGGCGACGACATCCAGGTTGTCGCAGAGCGCGAGGTCCTGGTAGACGGTGGCGACGCCGAGGTTCTGGGCGTCGTGCGGACGGTTGATGTCCACCTTCGCGCCCTCCCACTCGATGACGCCCTCATCGATGGGGTGCACGCCGGCGATCGTCTTGACCAGCGTGGACTTTCCTGCACCGTTGTCGCCGACCAGGGCGACCACTTCTCCGGCGTGGACTTCGAGATCGACACCGGAGAGGACCTGGACCGCTCCGAATCGCTTGAAGACTCCACGCAACGCCAGCACGGGCGTCTGTGACACGTGAACCATCTCCTTCGCCGCCTGACCGGCGGGGATGTGCCGCCTGACCGGCGGAGACGCCGCGCCACGAGCGGCAGCGTCGACGTACGGGAAGTACTGGGAGAAGAATGTCCGGCACCCGGCCGGCAGCGGGGTGTGGGCCGGCCGGGGCCGGACAGTCATGGGGCGGGCGGACCCCGCCGTGCGGCGCGGATCAGACCCGTACGTGCCAGGGCCTGTCGGCCCCGGCACGAGGAGGGACTACTTGATGCCCAGCGCGGTGCACTTGGCGGCGATGTCCTTGACGCAGACATCGGCGACCTTGTAGATGCCGTCCTTGATCACGGTGGACTGGATGTTGTCCTTGTTCACCACGGTCGGCTCGAGCAGCGTGGAGGGAACGCCGTCCGTCTTGCCCGCGGCGCCGATGTCCTTGCCCTGGAGCAGGTTGACAGCGAACTGGGCGGCCGTCGGGGCGAGCTGCTTCGGCGACTTGTAGATCGTGAAGGTCTGCGTACCGGCGATGAGCCGCTGGATACCGGGGAGCTCGGCGTCCTGGCCACCCACCGGGATGTCCTTGATGCCGGCGTTGTCCAGGGACGTGATGATGCCGCCCGCCATGCCGTCGTTGGCGGAGTAGACGGCGTTGATCTTGCCCTTGCCGACCGAGGAGATCGCGGCGGTCATCTTCTCGCCGGCGATCTTCGGGTCCCACTCGCCGGACGCCTCGTAGGCAATCTTGATCTTGCCGTCGAGGGACGCGTGGGCGCCCTTCTTGAACAGGCCGGCGTTCGGGTCCTTCTCGTCGCCGTTGATCATGACGAGGTTGGAGCCGGCAGCCTTGGAGCCCAGGGCGTCGAGGATCGCCTGGCCCTGGAGCTTGCCGATCTTCTCGTTGTCGTGGCTGACGTAGGCGTCGGCACCGACGATGGCGCGGTCGTACGCGACGACCTTGACGCCCTTCTTGTGCGCGGCGTCGATCCACCCGGCGGACTTCTCGGAGTCGACCGAGGAGATCGCGATGACCTTGATACCGTCGGCTATCTGCTGCTCGAACTGCTGCTTCTGCTGGCCGACGTCACCGGCTGCGTTGTTGTAGACGACCTCGCAGTCCGCACAGTCCTTCTTGACCGCTTCGATGAACAGCGGCTTGTCCAGCGTCTCGTAGCGAGCGGTCTTGTTCTCCGGGAGCAGCAGCCCGATCTTGGTCTTGCTGCCCGAGTCCGCGGAGTCCTTCTTGTCGTCGCCCGCCTTGCCGCAAGCGGCGAGGGAGACGGCCATCGAAACTGCGGCCGTGCCGATGACGATGCGTCGCGTCATTGCGTTCATTGCGGGTGTGCCTCCCTGACGAGGCCGCAACGTTGCGGCCGAGGTGGGTTGGAGTCAACTCGGCCGCAGGCGTGGCGTCAAGGAGTAAATCCTTAACGAGATGACAACGGTGCCATCCGTTATCTAAGTGAAGGCAGGAGTCGCCGCGGGGAGCGTGCTCTCCAAAAGGGTTGAATCCCCCATCTCGTTCAGGACGAGGGCCAGCGCACCCAGCACCTCCGCCCGTCCGCCGAGGGCGCCGGGGAGCACCGAGAGCTGTCGTGCGGCGCTGGGGATGGCGTAGCGCGACACGGAGTCGCGGATGGGCCCGAGGACCAGTTCGCCCGCCTCCGCGAGCGAGCCGCCGAGCACCACGCGGCTCGGGTTGAGCAGATTGCAGAGGTTGGCCACCCCGCTGCCGATGTGCCGGCCGACGTCGGCGATCACGCGGCGGCAGCCCGGGTCGCCCTCGCGGGCCAGCTGGACCACCCGCTCCATGGTGAGATCGGCCCCGTGGCCGGGCTGGAGCAGGGGCAGGACGTACCTGGCGGCCGCGAAGGTCTCCAGGCAGCCGCGGTTGCCGCAGCGGCAGACGGGGCCCGATTCGTCGAGGGTGATGTGGCCGATCTCGCCCGCCGTGCCGCCCGGCCCCCGGTAGATGTGCCCGTCGATCACCAGACCGGCGCCGACACCGCTCGCGACCTTGATGTACGCGAGGTCCCGGACCCCGCGGCCGCTCCCCCACACCAACTCGCCCAGCGCCCCGAGGTTGGCGTCGTTGTCGACGTACACCGGCACGCCGAGGCGTCCGGCGAGCTCCTCGCTGGGGTTGATGCCCGTCCAGCCCGGCAGGATCGACGTGGAGCCCAGCGTGCCGGACTCGACGTCGATCGGGCCGGGAACACCGAGGCCCACCCCGATGACCTTGCCCGGGCTGATCCCGGTGGTCTCGATCAGCCGGTTGACCAGCTGTTCCGCCCGTCCGAAGCCCTCGGCGGACGAGGCGTCCACGTCCAGCGGCTCGGACTCCTCGGCGAGCACCTGATGGGCCAGGTTGCCGACCGCCACCCGCAGGTGCGTGTGCCCGAAGTCGACGCCGATCACGATGCCCGCGTCCCCGCTGAGCGAGACGCTGCGGGCCCGGCGGCCGCCGGCCGAGGTGGGGGTCACCTCGACGGTGCCGCCCTCCTTCAGTTCACGAACGATATTGGAGACGGTGGCCGCGGAGAGGCCCGTGCTCCTGGCGATCTCCGCCTGGGTGAGCGAGCCCGCCATACGTACGGCGCGCACGACCCGCTCAAGGTTGGCGCGATGCAGAGATGTCTGCGACCCCGGAGTCTCCATCGACTCTCTCACTCCTGCCATATTCTCCAACATGTGAACCCTAAGCTGACCGTTTTGGGGTGCGCCCCGTCAAGACCTTGAGCAGTCGAAGCCTCGTATGAGCACAGAGCCCCCGCATGGCACGCTCCGCGAACTCCCCCTTACACAGACGAACCGCCCGTCGGCAGGACTGCCGGCGGGCGGTTCGGTGGTTCGGTGGAGAAAGCGCTTGAGCTATTACTTCACCGCTCCCGCGGTCAGACCGGCCACGACCTGACGCTGGAAGACGATGTAGGCCGCGAGGACCGGAAGCATCGCCATCACCAGACCGGCGAAGAGTCCGGACCAGTCGCCCTTGTAGCCCTGGCTGTTGGCCAGTTCGACGAGCCCCTGGGAGAGCACCCGGTGGTTGGGGTCGCTGTTCAGCACCGTCGGCAGCATGTACTGGTTCCACTGCCCCAGGAAGTTGAAGATGCCCACGCTGATCAGGCCCGGCTTCGCCATGGGCAGCATCACCTGGAAGAACGTCCGGGTGTGCGAGGCCCCGTCGATCATCGCCGCCTCCGCCACGGAGCCCGGCAGCGTCCGGAAGAAGGCGGTGAGGAAGAAGACGGTGAACGGCAACGAGTAGGCGATGTAGACCAGGATCAGTCCGTGCGTGGTGTTCAGCAGCCCCATGTTGTTCATCACGAAGAACAGCGGGACCAGCGCCAGGATGATCGGGAAGCTCATCCCGCCGATGAACAGGTAGTACACGAAGCGGTTGCCCGGGAAGTCGAACCGGGCCAGCACGTAGGCCGCCATCGAGCCCAGCAGCAGGGTGCCGATGAGTGAACCTCCGACCACCACGATGGTGTTCAGGAAGTATTCGCTCATGTGCGCCTGACCCCAGGCGCGTGACCAGTTCTCGAAGTGGAGCTTGTCCGGCAGCGCCCAGGGCGTCGACAGGATCGAGTCGTCGGTCTTGAACGAGGTCATGACCGCCCAGAGCAGCGGCATGACCACCAGGATCGCCCAGATGATCAGCACACCGTGCGAGAAGACGTTGAGGACCTTGCCCTCGCCGCTCTTCTTCTTGCCGCCCTGCGCGGGCTCCTTGGACACGGGGGCCGGTTCCGTCACCGTGACCACGGGAGGGGTTTCAGTGGCCTTCACGTGTGCTCACCTCGTACTGTCGAGCCGGCCGCCCAGGCCGGGCTGTCTTGCCTGCTGGGGATCCGGGCAACGCGTCCCGGGAAGCACAGCATCAGAACTCCAGCCGCTCGCGCCGGCCCAGGCGCATCACGATGGCGGCGAACACCATGGTGACGATGAGCAGCCCCACACCGATCGTGGTCGCGTATCCGGCCTGACCGTCGCGGAACGCCGTCTGGTAGACGTACAGCGGCAGGACCGAGGTCGAGTAGTCGGGGCCGCCGGGGCCCACGGTCATGACCTGTACGGCCGTGAACGCCTCGACCCCGAGCGCCAGGATTCCCATGTAGACCCACCCCGACTGCACCGTGTCCCAGAGAAGCGGCAGGGTGATCTTGAAGAACGTCGTGACGCGGCTGGCCCCGTCCAGGAGCGCCGCCTCGTAGAAGTCCTTCGGGATGGAGGCCATTCCGGCGGAGAAGAGGACGACGAAGAATCCGACGGTCGACCAGACCAGAACCACCATGACGCAGATGAGCGCCAGGTTCGGGTCACCCAGCCAGTCAGGCTGGACGGAGTCGAGTCCGATTCCCTTGAGCGCCGAATTCAGCATTCCACTGCGCGGGTTGTACGCGAACTGGAACAGCAGGGCGACGATGACGATCGAGAGCACCTGCGGGAAGAAATAGGCGATCTTGTAGAACCCCGAGCCCCGCACGCCGGAGACCGCGGCGTTCTTGCGCCGTCGGCCTCCGACATTGAGCATGAAGGCGAAGAAGAGCGCGAGGCCCAGCGTCACCAGCGGCAGCAGCAGCACGAGCAGCACGCTGTGCTGCAGCGACTTCCAGAAAATGTCGTCCTTGAGCATCCTCGTGTAGTTGTCGAGGCCGACCATCTTGAAGTCCGGGCTCAGGCCGGTCCAGTCCGTGAACGAGTAGTAGATGGACTGGATGAACGGCCAGATGACGAAGACCGCATACAACGCCAGTGGGGCTACCAGGAACCCCACAATGAACCGGTACTTGCCGTGCTGCATCGTTTACCGACCCCGATCTTTCCGCGGGTGCCGCCGCTGGTGACGGTTGCTCACTGGTGCCTGTAGTGCTTGATGGACTGGTCCTTGGCCGCGGCGTCCGCGTAGGCCTGGATCTTCTTGATGGCCTCGGCGGGCGTCAGACGCCCGGCCATCATCTCGCCGATGCCGGCGGTGCCGATCTGCTCCTTCTGGAGCTTCACGTACCAGTCCTGCATCCGCGGGTTCACCACGTTGTCGCCGGCCTTCTTCAGCGCGTCGACACCGGCCTGCATGGCCGTGGAGAGGGTCAGGCCGTCGGTGCCGCCGTTGAAGGCGCTCAGGGACTTGACCTGCTTGGTGAAGTTCTTCGAGGACTCCTCGGAGAGCATGATGCGCAGCTGCTCCATGCCGCCCTGGGGGTTCTTCGCCTTGGCCGGGACGACGAAGGGCTCGCCGCCGGACGCCCAGATGGTGCCGAAGGGCAGCTTGTCGGACGAGTCCAGGCCAGAGGGGGCCGAGACCATCATCTTGAAGTCCTTGGGCGTGGTCTTGGCCGCCTCGTTCTCCACCCACGAACCGTTCGGGATGAAGAGCGCCTTGCCCTTGGTCCACTCGGTCTGCGACTGGATGTGGGTCAGGCCCGGGGTGCCCTGGAGGATGTACCCCTTCTTGTACAGCTCGTAGTACGCCTCGAACGCCGCCTTGACCGCGGGGTCCTTCCAGGCGTTCGGCTCCAGGTTGTCGATCTTGTCGAGAACCTCCCGGCCACCGATCTTGCCGATGAACGGGTAGAGCGAGAACGGCAGGTAGTACGGGTACTTGCCCGCGTACGTCCAGCCGGCGATGCCCTTCTTCTTCGCCTTCTCGCACAGGGCGAGCATGGCGTCCCAGTCCTCGGGGTACTGAGCGTCCAGGTTCTCCAGCGCGGTCTGCGAGTACCAGACACCGTAGACCGTGTACGCGTAGTACATGATCCAGACCGGGTCGCCGTCGAACTGGCCCATCTCCAGGACACCGGGGCGCAGGGTGTCGCGGACCTTCTTGCTCGGGTCGTCGATGGACGGGGCGTCCATCAGCGGCGTCAGGTCGAGCAGCTGCTTCTTGCCGACGAGGACACCCATGTCCATCTGCTCGGCACCGGAGTTGTCGATCAGGTCCGGCGGGGTGCCGCCGTTGAAGCGCGGCTGCAGCTGCGACTGGATCTTCTGGGTCGCGGCGTGCTTGACCTTGGCCTTCGGGAAGGCCGCGGTGTACTTCTTCTCGGCGTCGATCGCGTACTGCTGGCCGAAGCCGCCGTCGAAGATGACCACGTCGAGAGCGGCCGTCTCGTTGACGCCCAGCGGGTTCTTCGCGCTGGTCTTGCCCTTCTCGACCTGGTCGTCGCTGCCGCTGTCGCCGCTCGCACACGCCGACAGGAAGCTCATCGTCGGAACGGTGATCAGACCGAGTGCGGCAGACCGCTTGATCAGATCGCGACGGCCAAGGCCCTCATTCTTTTGGGCGGAGGTGGATCCCATGCTCAAGTCCTCGCCTTCTCCAGGACTCAGGCGGTGTGTACCGGTCGCCCGTCGATATTCGCCTCAGGCGAAGGGCCCCGCCACCGCGGTCAGTTGCGCTTGGGTGGTACAGATTTTCAGGCTAGCCAATGCAGTGGGGGGCGCGGGGAGACCGAACAGCGGACGCACCTGCGGCGCCCCCGTTGCCCTGCCCCCGTGTCTCCCTGACCGCACAGTTGGAAAGAAGCTGTGCAGACGCCGACAGGTATAGTCCACTTGTCGCCAACTGAGCAAGATCGAATGCAGGTTTGGGCGGCAGTCTTTCCCGAGTTGAGACCTCGCGGATACCTCGGCACCGCACGGCCTCCTTCGGATGTAACGATTTCCGCATTCCGGTCGATTCGAACACCGGGTCTGTTCCAACACCCTTGACACCAACCGCCACTTCACTCCCTACTGGTTCCTGCGCCCCCCTCTGACAACGTTGTCCAAGCGCACTTCCTCGGGAGGAATGGCTCGGCATGCAGCCCCGACATGGTTCTCGTAAGAGACAAAGCAGCACGGCCGCGCTGATCGCGGCCTCACTCGTCCTGCTCGTGACCGCCCCCACCGCCGCCGCCGCCACCTCGGCCGGTACGAACGCGAAGGGCCAGAAGGCCGCCGGCGACCGGACATTCAGCTCGTCCTTCGAGGCGGACGAAAAGCAGCCGGACTGGCGCAATACCGTTGAAGAAGGCCCTGACGGAAAGAAGCGGGCATCGGGTATCGATGGCGGCTTCTCCGCCGGAATACCGGGCAATGTCACCGACAAGGTCACAGATGTCCGCGCCAGCGAGGAGAACACCGGCGGCGGCGAGGTGAAGGAAAACCTCGTCGACGGACAGTCCGGTACGAAGTGGCTGTCGTTCAAGCCCACCGCCTGGGCCGAGTTCGATCTCGTCGAGCCCGTGAAGGTCGTGACGTACGCGCTGACCTCGGCCGACGACCACGACGAGCGGGACCCGAAGGACTGGACCCTTCAGGGCTCCGAGGACGGCAAGACCTGGACGGACCTGGACACGCGGACCGGCCAGACCTTCAGTGAGCGCTTCCAGACCAAGTCGTACGACTTCACGGCGGACAAGGCCTACCAGCACTTCCGCCTGGACATCACGAAGAACAACGGCGCCCCGGACGCGACCCAGCTCGCCGACGTCCAGTTCTCCGACGGGGACACCTCCGCCCCCGCCCCCGACGACATGCGCAGCCAGATCGACCGCGGCCCGTCCGGCTCCCCCACCGCCAAGGCCGGCGCGGGCTTCACCGGCAAGAAGGCGCTGCGGTACGCGGGCACGCACAAGGCGGACGGCCGGGCGTACTCGTACAACAAGATCTTCGACGTCAACACGGCCGTCACCCGGGACACCGAACTTTCCTACCTGGTGTACCCCCAGATGGGCGAGACGGACCTGTCCTACCCGGCCACGCACGTCGCGGTGGACCTCGCGTTCACGGACGGCACCTACCTCAGCGATCTGCGCGCCACCGACACCAACGGCGGCCTGCTGACTCCCGGTGGCCAGGCCGACGCCAAGCGGCTGTACGTCAACCAGTGGAACAAGGTCGACGCGCGCATCGGCACGGTCGCGGCCGGCAAGACCGTCGACCGGATCCTCGTCGCGTACGACTCCCCCAAGGGCCCCGCGAAGTTCCAGGGCTGGATCGACGACGTCAAGATCGCCCCGAAGGCGCCCGAGAAGCGCAGGAAGCACCTCTCGGACTACGCCTCGACCGTCCGCGGCACCAACTCCAGCGGCGGCTTCTCCCGGGGCAACAACTTCCCCGCCACCGCCGTCCCCAACGGCTTCAACTTCTGGACGCCGGTCACCAACGCCGGATCGACCAGTTGGCTGTACGACTACGCGCGCGGCAACAACGACGACAACCTGCCCACCCTGCAGGCCTTCAGCGCCAGCCATGAGCCGAGCCCCTGGATGGGCGACCGGCAGACCTTCCAGCTGATGCCGTCGGCGGCCTCCGGCACCCCGGACGCCTCGCGCACGGCCCGTGCGCTGCCGTTCAAGCACGAGAACGAGACGGCGAGGCCCCACTACTACGGGGTGACGTTCGAGAACGGTCTCAAGGCCGAGATGACGCCGACCGACCACGCGGCACGGATGCGGTTCACGTATCCGGGCAAGGACGCGAGCATGGTCTTCGACAACGTCTCCAACGACGGCGGTCTGACCCTCGATGCGAAGACGAGCTCCTTCACCGGCTTCTCCGACGTGAAGAGCGGCGGCTCGACCGGTGCCACCCGGCTCTTCGTGTACGGCGTCTTCGACGCCCCCGTCACCGGCAGCGGCAAGCTCTCCGGCGGCGGCGGCGATGACGTCACGGGCTACCTGCGCTTCGACGCGGGCAAGGACCGTACGGTCAACCTGCGGCTCGCCACCTCGCTGATCAGCATCGACCAGGCCAAGCAGAACCTGGCCGCCGAGATCCCCGCCTCGCGCTCCTTCGGCCGGGTCGAGGACAAGGCCCAGGGCACCTGGGACGACCTGCTGGGCAAGGTCGAGGTCGAGGGCGCGTCCGCCGACCAGCTGACCACGCTGTACTCCAGCATGTACCGGCTCTACCTCTACCCGAACTCGGGCTTCGAGAAGGTCGGCGGCAAGGACAAGTACGCCTCCCCGTTCTCCCCGCAGGTCGGCTCGGACACCCCGACGCACACCGGCGCGAAGATCGTCGACGGCAAGGTGTACGTCAACAACGGCTTCTGGGACACCTACCGGACGACGTGGCCGGCGTACTCCTTCCTCACGCCGAAGAAGGCCGGCGAGATGGTCGACGGCTTCGTCCAGCAGTACAAGGACGGCGGCTGGATCTCCCGCTGGTCCTCCCCCGGCTACTCGGACCTGATGACCGGCACCTCCTCGGACGTCGCGTTCGCGGACGCGTACGTCAAGGGCGTGGACTTCGACGCCGAGGCGGCGTACGACGCGGCCCTGAAGAACGCCACGGTCGTCCCGCCGACCTCGGGCGTCGGCCGCAAGGGCATGGAGACGTCCCCGTTCGCCGGGTACGCCAACACCTCGACCCACGAGGGCCTGTCCTGGTCGCTGGAGGGATACCTCAACGACTACGGCATCGCGCAGATGGGCCAGGCCCTCTACAAGAAGACCCACAAGCAGCGCTACAAGGACGAGTCCGAGTACTTCCTGAACCGGGCCCGTAACTACGTCGAGCTGTTCGACGACAAGGCGGGCTTCTTCCAGGGCAAGGACGCCAAGGGCGACTGGCGGCTCCCGTCCGACCAGTTCGACCCGCGCGTCTGGGGCTACGACTACACCGAGACGAACGGCTGGGGCTACGCCTTCACCGCCCCGCAGGACAGCAAGGGCCTCGCCAACCTGTACGGCGGCCGGGACGGTCTGGCCAAGAAGCTGGACACGTACTTCTCCACCCCCGAGACGGCGGGCCCCGAGTTCGTCGGCAGTTACGGCGGCGTCATCCACGAGATGACGGAGGCCCGTGACGTACGGATGGGCCAGTACGGCCACAGCAACCAGGTCGCGCACCACGTCACGTACATGTACGACGCGGCCTCGCAGCCGTACAAGACCCAGGAGAAGGTCCGCGAGGTCCTGAGCCGTCTCTACACGGGCAGCGAGATCGGCCAGGGTTACCACGGCGACGAGGACAACGGCGAGCAGTCGGCCTGGTTCCTCTTCTCCTCCCTCGGCTTCTACCCGCTGGTGATGGGCAGTGGCGAGTACGCGATCGGCTCCCCGCTGTTCACCAAGACGACCGTGCACCTGGAGAACGGCCACGACCTGGTCGTCAAGGCGCCGAAGAACAGCGCGAAGAACATCTACGTCCAGGGCCTGAAGGTCAACGGCAAGAAGTGGACCTCCACCTCGCTGCCGCACGACCTGCTGGCCAAGGGCGGGGTGCTGGAGTTCGACATGGGCTCCGAGCCGTCGGCCTGGGGCACCGGCAAGGACGCCGCCCCGGTCTCGATCACCAAGGACGACAAGGTGCCGTCGCCGAAGAAGGACGTCCTGAAGGGCGAGGGCGCGCTGTTCGACAACACCTCCGCCACCACGGCCAAGGCCTCCACGGTGGAGCTGCCGGTCCCCTCGGCGACGAACGCGGTCCAGTACACGCTGACGTCGGCCGAGGCGGCCAAGGCACCGAGCGGGTGGACCCTGCAGGGGTCCTCGGACGGTACGACCTGGAAGGACCTCGACAAGCGGTCCGGCCAGTCGTTCGCCTGGGACAAGCAGACGAGGGCCTTCACGGTGAACGCCCCCGCCTCGTACGCGCACTACCGCCTGGTGCTCGACACGGAGTCGACGCTCGCGGAGGTGGAGCTGATCTCCTGACCCTGCGCACTTCACACGGCCGGCCGGTACCTCCTCGCGAGGTTCCGGCCGGTCGCGGTTCTCGCGCAACCACACGTGCGGGTGGATGTGTGCCGATCGGGGGTACGGGGCCGTGGGCGGGCCGCTACATTCCGTGGCATGCCGCAGCCGAAGGACCTGGACCCGTACACCGATCCCCGCGCCTTCTACGGCGCCGAGTTACGCCGGCTGCGCGAGGCGGCCGGGCTGTCTCAGGGCGAGTTGGGATCCCGGGCGTTCTGCTCCGGGACGTACATCGGGCTGTTCGAAGCGGGGGAACGACGGCCCCAGTTGGAGCTGTCGCGCACGCTCGACGGGTTGCTGGGGAGCGGCGAGCATCTTCAGCGGCTGTGCCTTCTGGCACGGAAGTCGAAGGTGGCGGGGTACTTCGCGGATGCGGTCGAGCTCCAGGCGCGGTCCTCGTCCATCGACAGCTACACGGCCATGCTCGTGCCCGGCCTGTTGCAGACCGCCTCTTACGCGCGGGCGCTCACCCGGGCCGCGCATCCCTTCGCCACCGCAGAGGTGGTCGAAGGCCATGTCACGACGCGCATGGAGCGCGCCCAGCTCCTCGACTCGCCCGCCGCGCCGGTGTTGTGGGTCATGATTCATGAGGCTGCTCTGCTCGTGCCCGTCGGTGGGCGTGTTGTCATGGCCGAGCAGCTCAACCACCTTGCCGAGCAGACGGATTCCCGCCCTCGTATCGTCACTCAGGTACTCCCGTTCTCCGCCGGGGCGCATCCCTTCCTGCACGCTTCCATGCTGCTGATGCAGTTCACCGACGCCCCGGCCGTGGTGTACACGGAGAGCGCCTACAGCGGCCAACTCGTGGAAGAACCCCTGCTGGTGGAGCAGTACAGCACCGCATACGATCTGGCCAGGGCTGCCGCGCTGTCGCCGGAGGCTTCCCTGGTTCGGATCGTCTCGGCGGCGAGGGAGTTCGCGACGCCATGAGCACCACACCTGACCTGAGCACCGCCGTCTGGCGCACGTCGTCGTACAGCAACGGGGACGGCGGCGACTGCGTCGAGATCGCCGACAACCTCCCCGGCATCGTTCCCGTACGCGACAGCAAGACCGGCCCCGAGGGGCCTGCGATCACCTTCGCGGTGGCGCACTGGGCACCCTTCGTCGCGGCCATCGGCAACGGCTCGCTCTGACGGGAACTCCCCCGTGTCCGTCGCGCGTCATGAAGACCGTGATCGATATCGACGGCGTGACGCTCGACGAACTCAGCGAGATCTGGGACGACATACGGGAGAACTACGAGACATCCGACAACAGCGCCTATGACCGGGCGGTGCTCGACTGCGCTGCCCGGCTCGCCTCCGATCCCGGTGGCGAGTCCGCCTACGTGTGGGCGATCGGGCTGGCCGTAATGGCCCCGTACCTCACCTGGCTGCCCGGCGCAGGCGTCGTACAGCAGGCCACGGCAGCGCTGGAAGCTGCCGACAGCGCCCTGCGCGACCGCGCTTGCCCTCACGACTCGCATCCGTACCGGGACCACGACGACGAGGAAGACGCGTACCTCGCCGAACTGCTGCCCGCGCTCGCCGACGAGAGCGCCGACTGGGACGAGGACAGCCCTCGGAGCGAGTGGTGTTGCCCGCGCAACGCGGCCGGATTCGCGCGGATCGGCCTGGACATCATCCACCCCGGATCGGTCGCGGATGTGCCACCCCGTCTGCCGGTGGAGGCCAAGGACAGCATCAGTACGCTGTCGGCGCTGCTGCACGGGTACCCGAAGCCGTGGACCGACATCGACGACGAGATCAGCAGCCAGGCGTCGGAGCTGTCCGGCGCGGACCCGGCGGACCGTGCCGGGCGGCTGATGGTGGTCCGGGCGGTGACCTGGTACGCGGTGTCCGGCATGGTGCGTACGAAGTCCGTACTCGACGACCTGGCCGAAGCGGTGGAGGAGGCGCTGCCGCACTTCGCCCACGGCGACTGCGCCCACGACGGGCACCCCGCTCTGCCGGGCAGCGGGCCGGACGCTGCGGCACTCGGCATCATGCTGAGCAGTGCCGGCGGGCGGGAGATCTACGAACGTGGCCGCATCGCATCGGGCCGGAACGCCCCGCTCGACGCAGTGGCGTGTCCGGTCCTCATGGCAGAGGTCGCGGACGGGACGCTGGAACTACTGCGCAGGCGGCGGGAAGAGCTCTTCGGGGAGCGCGACACCTCGCACGCCGACGCCGAGTATCTGCGTGCGGACGGCCGGCTGAACATCGAGAAGCTCGTGGAGCGGACGGACAACAAGAGCTGGAACCAGGAGTACGCCGACGATCTGGGACTGTGGGCCGCCCGTCGTCACGGGCAGTCCGCCGACGACCGGGATCGCGCCGTACTGCTGCTCGTGGCCCACCAGGCGATGAACATCTCCTACCCGAGCCCTCCGCTCTCCGTCGTCCGGGGCGTCCTGGCCACCATGCGCGCCGTCGTTGCGGCTCCCCTGCCCGCCGAGTGCCTGCACGAGGACGAGCACCCGGCTCTGCGCGGCGCGGGGTTCCGCGACGGCATGGCGCATTTCTGGGCCCCGGAGGAGTTCCCGCCGGGCGAGGAGTCCCGCAGCGCGGAGTCCTGGACCTGCCCGCGGTTCGCGGCCGAGATCGCCGAGAAGTGCATCGAAGACCTGGCGGGCCTGTACGAGGAGGACGAGCCGGCCGACGCGAGCTGACGTCGGGCAGCCGTGTCCTTCAGAGCTGCGGGGTGTCCGGGACGGCGGCGGGGAACAGGCTCTCCGGCAGCGTCACGTTCCACGCTGTGATCACCGGCTGGCCGTGCTCCGTGCCGAGCCGGGACACGGCTCCCGTGGCGAGCTGGAACAGCGTGCCCTCGGCCGGGGTCAGGCCGAGGTAGCGGGCCGTCAGGACACGGAGGAAGTGGGAGTGGGCGACGAGGGCGATGTCCTCGTCGCCGGCCCGTTCGGCGGCCTCCCTGACCTCGGCCAGGATCCGGTCGGCCCGTTCGCCCACCCCTGCGGGGGTCTCACCGGGGTGCGCCTCGGGACCGGCCGTGACGCCGTCGGTCCAGAGGTTCCAGTCGGGTCGGGTGAGGTGGATGTCGTGGGTGGTGATGCCCTCGTAGCCGCCGTAGTCCCACTCGCGCAGCTCGGGGGTGATGCGGGGCGCGGCCAGCCCTGCGAGCTCGGCGGTGCGCCGGGCCCGTACCGAAGGGCTGACCAGGGTGAGGGCGATGTGCCGGTCGGCGAGCAGGGGCGCGAGGGCGCGGGCCTGGCGTTCGCCGAGCGGCGTCAGGGGCAGGTCGGTGTGGCTCGTGTGCTGTCCGTTGCGGGACCACTCGGTCTCACCGTGCCGGATCAGGATCAACTCGCCCATGGAGGCCATCCGCTCTCAGTGCCGTTACCGCTCACGTGGCGGGTGCCGCTCACGTGCTGTCGAGGGTGTGAACCCGCTGGTCCACGATCGCATTCCGCCCGTGGCGAGGCGGGCGGGCGCGCCCGGGAGTGATCAGATGCGGCTATGCGGGCCGGCGGCGACCGGCGAGGATCTCCGCGATGACGTGCCGTGCGGTGTCGGCCATGAACGCGTTGGTCTCCCGGTAGTGCTGGAGCTCCATCAGCGCGATCGACAGCGCCCACCCGATGCCCCGTGCCCAGGCGGCGTCGTCCGCCTCCGCCGCGGCGCGGAAGGTGTCGCGCGCCCCGGCGGGCAGCACGTACCAGGCCGCGATCAGGTCGACAGCGGCGTCGCCCAGGCCGAGGCAGCCGAAGTCGATGACGGCGGTGAGCCGTCGGTCGGCCGTGAGCATGTTGCCGGGTTGCAGGTCCGCGTGGATCCAGACGGGAGGCCCGGTCGGTGCGGGTGCGCGCAGGGCCGTCTCCCAGACGTCGGCGACCGCCGCGACGTCGATCTCGGTGGTCAGGTCCGCGAGGGCCTTGCGGACTTCGCGGTCCCGGGCGGTCAGGGGTTCGCTGCGGTAGGAGGATGGCCCGTCGGCGGGGTCGATACGGTGGAGTGCGGTGACGAACTCGGCCAGGTCCCGGGCGAGCGGGGCGGCTTCGGTGGTGTCGCCGGCCGTCGGGCACTTCCCGTCGAGCCAGCCGTAGACGGACCAGGGGTAGGGGTAGCCGTAGCCGGGCACGCCTGCGCCCAGCGGTACGGGAACGGCGACCGGGAGCGCGGGGGCCAGGCGCGGCAGCCAGCGATGTTCCTTCGCGGTGTCGTCGGCCGAGCCCGCTGTGCGAGGAAGCCGGACCACGAGGTCCTCGCCGAGCCGGTACATCGCGTTGGCTGTCCCAGCAGTGCCGACGCGGGTGGCGGGGAGGCCGGCCCACCGGGGGAACTGCGCGGCGATCAGCCGGTGCACCAGCGCGGCGTCGGTTGCGGGCTCGTCAGCGTGCATCACTACCGTCCTGGAGGGTGATCCTCGGTCGCCCGCCATACGACCTCGGCGGCGGCAGCCGGGTCAACCACTTTCCCGTCCGGGGCCGTGCCCCGGACGGGAACGGGATCAGCCCTTGACGACCTCCAGAGCCGCGTCGCCGACGACCACGACCTCGTACGGCCGGTCCGTGTCCGCCGTGACGCGGAGCGTGCCGCCCTCGCGGACCAGTTCGTACGTGGCGGCGGGGGCGCCCGTGAGGTCGGGGACCGTCACCGTGCGGGTGAAGTCGCCGAGGCCCTCGGGGGCGTACACGCGCAGTTCGAGGTTCTGCGTCCAGTCGCTGTCGGGGCGGGAGGCGTCCGCGCCGAGCGGCAGGACCGCGCCGGGGCGGACCAGGAGCGGGAGGCTGTCGAAGCCGTAGGTGTCCCGGTGCCAGGCCGGGCCGGTGACGGTCTCGCCGGTCAGGAAGTGCGTCCAGGTGCCCTCGGGGACGTAGTACTCGACCCGGCCGTCCTCGCTGAAGACCGGCGCCACCAGGAGGTCCGGGCCCAGCAGGTACTGGCGGTCCACCGTGCGGGTGGCCGGGTCGTCGGGGAACTCCAGCAGCATCGGGCGCATGGTGGGGACGCCGGTGCGGTGGGCCTCGGCGGCGGCACCGTACAGGTACGGCATGAGGCGGTGCTTCAGCTCGGTGAACTGCTTGGCGACCGCGACCGCCTCGTCGCCGAACTCCCACGGCACCCGGTAGGACGAGGAGCCGTGCAGGCGGCTGTGCGAGGAGAGCAGGCCGAAGGCGAGCCAGCGCTTGAAGACGGCGGGGTCGGGGGTGCCTTCGAAGCCGCCGATGTCATGGCTCCAGAAGCCGAAGCCGGAGAGGGACAGGGAGAGTCCGCCGCGCAGGGACTCGGCCATCGCCTCGAAGGAGGACCAGCAGTCGCCGCCCCAGTGGACCGGGAACTGCTGGCCGCCGGCGGTGGCGGAGCGGGCGAAGAGGACCGCCTCGCCCTGGCCGCGCTCCTTCTCCAGGAGCTCGAAGACCGACTTGTTGAACAGGTGCGTGTAGTAGTTGTGCATCCGCTCCGGGTCGGAGCCGTCGTGCCAGACGACGTCGGTGGGGATGCGCTCGCCGAAGTCCGTCTTGAAGCCGTCGACGCCCTGGTCGAGGAGGGGCTTCAGCTTGGACTGGAACCAGGCGGTGGCCTCGGGGTTGGTGAAGTCGACCAGCGCCATGCCGGCCTGCCACTTGTCCCACTGCCAGACGTCGCCCTCGGGGGTGAGGACGAAGTAGCCCTTCTCCGCGCCCTCCGCGTACAGGGCGCTCTTCTGCGCGATGTACGGGTTGATCCAGACGCAGATCTTCAGGCCCTTCGCCTTGAGCCGGGCGAGCATGCCGACCGGGTCGGGGAAGGTGTCCGGGTCCCATTCGAAGTCGCACCACTGGTACTCGCGCATCCAGAAGCAGTCGAAGTGGAAGACGGAGAGCGGGATGCCGCGCTCGGCCATGCCGTCCACGAACGAGGTGACGGTCGCCTCGTCGTAGTCGGTGGTGAACGAGGTGGTCAGCCAGAGGCCGAACGACCAGGCCGGCGGCAGGGCCGGACGGCCGGTGAGCGCGGTGTAGCGGGTGAGGACGTCCTTGGGCGTGGGGCCCGCGACGACGAAGTACTCCATCGTCTGGTCCTCGACACTGAACTGCACCTGGCCGACGGCCTCGGAGCCGACCTCGAAGGAGACCTTGCCGGGGTGGTTGACGAAGACACCGTAGCCGCGCGAGGAGAGGTAGAACGGGACGTTCTTGTACGCCTGTTCGCTGCTGGTGCCGCCGTCGGCCTGCCACATGTCGACGACCTGGCCGTTCTTGACGTACGGGGTGAACCGCTCGCCGAGGCCGTGGATCGTCTCGCCGACGCCGAGGGCGAGCTGGGCGAACATGTGGTGCCCGCCGTCCTGGACCGTGGCGAAGGCGGTGCCCTTGCGACCGGCGGTGGTCAGGAGCCGGCCGTCCGCGTCCAGGAACTCCAGGCCGAAGCCGCCCTCGGTGGGGAGCCTGAGGGTGAGCGGTCCGCTGGTGAGCTCGGCGGTGGGGCCGTCGTCACGGGTGGTGGCCTTGGCGTCACCGGTGGCGCCGGGCAGGCCGAACTCGGGGCCGGGGCGGCGCTTGCCCGCGAGGTGGGTGACGCGGACGCCGATGACGCCTTCGGCGGCGGCGTACGCCTCCACCGTGATCAGGGGGGCGTTGAGCGTGTCCCCGCGCCGCGTCACGCGCTTGACGGCGGCGTGGGCGGTGAGGCGGTCGGCGTCGAGGCGCAGGTCGCGGATTTCGGTGGCGTACGAGGCGTCCACACCGTCTCGCATCTGCCAGAAGCCGTCGGTGAACTTCATGGGGGGTCTTCCTTAGCCGGTGGTACAGGGGTGTTCGGGGTGCGTCGTCAGGGTGCTTCGTCAGGAGTGCGCGTCAGGAGTGCGGGCGCGGCCCGGTCGAGGACCGAGGTCACCCGGTCCCAGGTGGCCGTGTCCCGGGCCACGGCGGGCAGTTCGCGGCCCGCGCCGGTGCCCCACTCCGTCGCCAGGGCCACCGGGTCGCGCCCGGTGGCGGCGCCCGCGGCGAGAGCGGCCGCGCCCAGGGCGACCAGCTCGCCGGAGTCCGGGAGGATCACCGCACGGCCGGACAGCCGGCGTACGGTCTCCACCCACATCGTGCCCCGCGCTCCCCCGCCGATCAGCCGCAGCGGCGCGTCGGGCGCGTCGAGCGGCAGCTCGTCCAGGGCACGCAGGACGGCGACGACCGCGCCCTCGTAGGCGGCGCCGAGGATCTGCTGCCGGGTCGTGTCGTGCCGCAGCCCGTGCAGGAGGCCGGAGGCGGCCGGGAGGTCCGGGGTGCGCTCGCCGTCCAGGAAGGGCAGCAGCACGGCCTCGCCGCCGGGTACGGCGTCCTCACGGTCCAGGCCGAGCAGCTCGGCGACCTTGTCCACGGCGAGGGTGCAGTTCAGGGTGCAGCCCAGCGGGAGGCGGGTGCCGTCGGTGGCGGCGAAGCCGGCGAGCAGGGCGGAGTGCGGGCGGTTGCGGGTGGCGGCGAAGACGGTGCCCGAGGTGCCCAGGCTGACGACCGGGTGGTCCAGGAGCCCTTCGGCGCCCAGGCCGAGGCCCACCGCGGCGGCCATGTTGTCGCCAGTGCCGGCGGCGACGGGGATGTCGGCGGGCAGGCCGAGGGCGCGGGCGGCCTCGGTGGTGAGGTGTCCGGCGGGGGTGGCCCCGGTGGCGGCGACCGTGGACAGCATGTCCGCGCGGATGCCGGTGAGGGCGAGCAGCTCGGGGTCGTAACCCTGGGTGGCGGGGTCGTACCAGCAGGTGCCGGACGCGTCGCCGGGATCGGTGACGGCGGCGCCGCACAGCCGTTCGGTGAGGAAGTCGTGCGGGAGGCGGACGGCGGCGGCCCTGGCGGCGGTGGACGGTTCGTTCTCGCGCAGCCACATCCACTTGGCGGCGGTCATCGAGGCGACGGGCACCGTTCCGGTGCGGTCCAGCCAGGCGTCCCGGCCGAGTGCGGCGGTGAGGGCGGCGGCCTGCGGGGCCGAGCGGGTGTCGTTCCACAGGATCGCGGGGCGCAGCGGGCGGCCCTCGGCGTCCAGGGTGACGAGCCCGTGCTGCTGGCCGGCCACGGCGATCCCGGTGACGGCGGCCGGGTCCAGCCCGGATTCGGCGAGGGCGGCGGCGACGGCCGCGCACAGGGCCTGCCACCACTGTTCCGGGTCGCTCTCGCGGGCGCCGCCCTGGCCGGTCACGGTGTGCGGGGCGCGGCCCACGGCGAGGAGCCGGCCGGTGGCGGTGTCGACGACGGCCGCCTTGGTGGACTGGGTGGAGCTGTCCACGCCGATGACGGCCGATACCGGTGCGGCGTCCGGATTCTGGGCTGGTCGCGACGGCATGTCGTACCTCGTTCCTGTGGGTCCCGATTTTGATCGTACACAAAACAAATAATTCTTCGAAGCGCTTCGACAGCACCCGAGGGTGCTCACACCCCGCCCCGCATGGGCCGCAAGACCCCCAGCACACTGCCGTGTTGCCCCTATGTGACGGGAGTGTCACTGGGATGGTCTAGAAACAAACGCCGAGATGCCGTATTAGTACTGCCAGCAAACAAATCGGTCGGACGGCAGAGCAGCCGCCCGGGCCATGTCGACAAGAGGCAGCAGAATGTCGAATCGCTTCACCCCCACCCCCGCCGACCGGTTCACCTTCGGGCTCTGGACCGTCGGCTGGCGAGGCAACGACCCCTTCGGTGACGCCACCCGCCCCGCCCTGGACCCGGTCGAGTCCGTCGAGCGCCTCGCGGAACTCGGCGCGCACGGCGTGACGTTCCACGACGACGACCTGATTCCGTTCGGGTCCTCGGACAGCGAGCGCGCCGCGATCATCACGCGTTTCAAGGCCGCCCTGGACCACACCGGTCTCAAGGTCCCCATGGCCACCACCAACCTCTTCACGCACCCCGTCTTCAAGGACGGCGGCTTCACCTCCAACGACCGCGACGTCCGCCGCTTCGCGCTGCGCAAGGTCATCCGCAACATCGACCTCGCCGTCGAGCTGGGCGCCGAGACGTATGTCGCCTGGGGCGGCCGCGAGGGCGCCGAGTCGGGTGGCGCCAAGGACGTGCGGGACGCGCTGGACCGGATGAAGGAAGCGTTCGACCTCCTCGGTGACTACGTCGTCGACCAGGGCTACGACCTGAAGTTCGCGATCGAGCCCAAGCCGAACGAGCCGCGCGGCGACATCCTGCTCCCCACCGTCGGCCACGCCCTGGCCTTCATCGAGCGCCTGGAGCGCCCGGAGATGTACGGCGTGAACCCCGAGGTCGGCCACGAGCAGATGGCCGGGCTGAACTTCGCGCACGGCATCGCGCAGGCCCTGTGGGCGGGCAAGCTCTTCCACATCGACCTCAACGGCCAGTCCGGCATCAAGTACGACCAGGACCTCCGCTTCGGCGCCGGTGACCTGCGCCAGGCCTTCTGGCTCGTCGACCTGCTGGAGAGCTCGGACTATGCGGGCCCGCTGCACTTCGACTTCAAGCCGGTGCGCACCGACGGCATCGACGGGGTGTGGGAGTCCGCGAAGAACTGCATGCGCAACTACCTGATCCTCAAGGAGCGCGCGCTGGCGTTCCGCGCCGACCCGGCCGTCCAGGAGGCGCTGGCCGCCTCCCGTCTGGACGAACTGGCGCAGCCGACCGCCGCCGACGGCGTCAAGGCCCTGCTCGCGGACCGTTCCGCGTACGAGGACTTCGACGTGGACGGCGCCGCCCAGCGCTCGATGGCCTTCGAGGCCCTCGACCAGCTCGCCATGGAGCACCTGCTCGGCGTCAGCTGACACCCCGGGGTGTCCGGCGGAGCGCCGTCGGACACCCCCGTTTCCCCGGGCACGGGACTGCCGGACCTGTGCACGGGCTGGTGGATCCACCCCGCCGGGACACAGTGGTCCCCTCGGGCCGGCACCCCTCTTCACGCAAGGGCACCATCGTGACTGCACCTTCTCCGGACGGCATGCGCCAGCCGCGCCGCCGTCATCACCGGCGGGTCATCGTCCCGCTCACCGTCGTCTCCGCGTTGGTCGGCGGAGTCGTCCTGTCCGGCTGCGGGCAGCAGGCCGACCCGGACGTGTACACCGTCATGAACTCGTCGACCGACGAGTCCTACCACCGCTGGGACGCCCAGACGCTGGCCCGGTGCAGCAAGACGCTCGGGGTGAAGATCGAGCAGCAGAGCGTCCCGGCCGCGCAGGTCATGACGAAGGCCCTGCGGATGGCGTCCTCGAAGTCGCTGCCGGACGTGCTCCAGCTGGACGCCTCGGAGATGCCGACGTTCGCCGAGGCGGGCGGGCTGATCCCGCTGAAAGACCTCGGTCTGACGACGAAGGACATCCCCGAGGGGATCGTCAACTTCGGCTCGTACGACGGGAAGTACTACGGGGCGGCGCGCACCGTGAACACGCTGGCGCTGTTCTACAACAAGGACACCCTCGCCAAGGCCGGCCTGGAGGTGCCCACCACCTGGGCCGAGATGCAGGCGACCGCTAAGAAGCTCACCCAGGGCAAGCGGTACGGTCTCGCGCTCAGCGCGGGCGGCGCGGAGGACGGCGTCTTCCAGTTCGCCCCGTTCATGTGGTCCAACGGCGGCGACGAGACGAAGCTCGACAGCCCGCAGGTCGCCGGGGCGCTGGACTACTGGAAGGCCCTCCTCAAGGACGGCTCGCTGTCCAAGTCGACGGTCAACTGGACCCAGGCCGATGTGAACGACCAGTTCATGGCCGGCAACGCGGCCATGATGATCAACGGCCCGTGGCAGGTCGAGAGCCTCAACGCCAAGAAAGGGCTGAACTGGGGCATCGCCCAGATCCCCGTCCCGAAGGCGGGCGACGACTCGGTGGGCCCGCTGGGCGGGGGAATCCTGACCGTCCCCAACACCGGTGACGAGGCGCGGGAGAAGATGTCCGCCCGCATCATCGGCTGCATGTCGGGCGAGCAGGAAGAGATCACCTACGCGATCAACAGCTGGATGGTCCCGGCCAACGAGAAGGCCGCAGCCAAGTGGCGCGCGAAGACCCCGGAGCTGGCCGCCCTCGCCGACCAGGTCGCCACGGCCCGTTCGCGTACCGCGAAGCTCGGCGCGCAGTGGTCGTCCGTGTCGCTGGCCCTGCAGAGCGCCTTCCAGTCCGCGCTCACCGGTGAGTCCAGCGAGGCCGCTCTGAAGCGTGCCCAGCAGCAGGTCACGAGCGGGAACTGAGGTATACGAACCATGTCATCCACCACAGCCTCGGCCGCCGCGCCGCCGGCCGACCCGAAGGCCCCCGCGGCCGGCGCGGTCAAGAAGCCCGTGAACCCGCGGAGTGCCAAGCGGCGCAGGACGCTCGCCCAGTGGGGGTTCATCGCCCCCGCCGTGGTCTTCATGGCGCTGTTCTTCGGCTACCCGCTCGTCCGCAACATCGTGATGAGCTTCCAGGACTACTCGCCGTCCACGTTCTTCACCGGCGACGCGCCGTTCAACGGCTTCGACAACTGGAGCAACGTCTTCAACGACGGGCTGTTCGGCAAGGCCCTGTGGCAGACGATCCTCTTCACGGTCGGATCGCTCGTCGGCCAGTTCTGCATCGGCCTGGCCCTCGCCGTCTTCTTCACCCGCCGCTTCCCGCTGAACGGGATCCTGCGCTCGCTGATCCTGCTGCCGTGGCTCGTCCCGATGGTCGTCTCCGGCATCGTGTGGCGGCGCATCTTCGACCAGGACACCGGTGTCCTCAACTCCTTCCTGGGCACCGTCGGCCTCCCCGGTGACACGCCGTGGCTGACGAGCACCAGCATGGCGCTGATCTCGGTGATCCTGGTGAACATCTGGATCGGCATCCCGTTCAACATGGTGATCCTCTACGGCGGCCTCCAGGAGGTCCCCAAGGAGCTGAACGAGGCCGCCTCGCTCGACGGCGCGTCCGCCTGGCGTACGTTCCGCTCGGTCACCCTTCCCATGCTCAAGCCCGTCATCACCGTGGTGCTGGTACTCGGCTTCATGTCGACGGTCAAGATCCTCGACCTGGTCCTCGCCCTCACCGACGGCGGGCCCGCCGACTCCACCCAGACGCTCGGCACGCTCACGTACCAGAACTCCTTCGTCCAGATGGACTTCGGGGCCGGTGCCGTGGTCGGCAACATCCTGATCCTGATCTCCGCCGTCTTCGCGGTGTTCTACCTGCGGGTCAACCGCAACGAGGGGAAGTGACCGGCATGGCGACCACCACCCAGATCCCCGCCGCCCCGGCTCCCGCCGTCCACCGGCCGAAGCGCCGCTGGGGAGCGACCGTCCTCGGCGTCGTCATCCTCGCGGTGATGCTGTTCCCGCTGTACTGGATGATCAACACCGCGCTGCAGCCGGACGCGAGCCTGGTCGACGTCGGCCCGGTCCCGACGGGCGTGGACTTCTCCGGCTTCACCTCCGCCCTCACCGAGCAGGGCGGCAACCTGCTGACCTCGCTGGCCGTGGCGCTCGGCGCCGTCGCGATCTGCCTGGCGATCTCCGCACCGGCGGCGTACGGCCTGGCGCAGTTCAACCTGCGGGGCGGCAAGACGATCGTCTTCGGAACGCTCATCACCCAGATGGTGCCGGGCATCGTCATCGCGAACGCCCTGTACAGCGCGTACGTGGACATGGGCCTGGTCAACTCCTACTTCGGCCTGATGCTGGCGGACGCCTCGCTGGGCATCCCCTTCGCGATCGTGCTGATGCGCTCGTTCATGGTGTCCATCCCGCGCGAGGTCATCGAGGCCGCCGAGGTCGACGGCGCCGGACGCTTCCGTACGTTCGTGCAGGTCGTGCTCCCGATGAGCCGCAACTCCCTGATCACGGCAGGGCTGTTCTCGTTCCTGTACGCATGGAGCGACTTCATGTTCGCGCTGACCCTGAACACCACGGACGACGTCAAGCCGATCACACTGGGCATCTACCAGTACATCGGCGCCCACGTCGGTGACTGGGGTTCGGTCATGGCCGCGTCCGTGCTCTCCGCGGTCCCGGCAGCCGTTCTGCTCGTCCTGTCCCAGAAGTACATCGCTGCCGGGATCACCGGCGGCTCGGTCAAGTAAGGGTTTCCATGAGTGACTTCCCGGTCTTCCCGCCCGGTTTCGTCTTCGGCGCCGCCACGGCCTCGTACCAGATCGAGGGCGCCGTCGACGAGGACGGCCGCGGGCCGTCCATCTGGGACACCTACAGCCACACGCCCGGAAAGACCGACGGCGGTGACACCGGTGACGTGGCCTGCGACCACTACCACCGCTACCCCGAGGACGTGGCGCTGCTGCGCGACCTGGGCGTGGACTCGTACCGCTTCTCGATCGCCTGGTCGCGCATCCAGCCCGAGGGCGGCGGGGCGATAAACGCCAAGGGCCTGGACTTCTACTCCCGGCTGGTCGACGAGCTCCTCGAAGCGGGCATCGAGCCGGCCGCCACCCTCTACCACTGGGACCTGCCGCAGGCCCTGGAGGACAAGGGCGGCTGGCGGGTACGGGAGACCGCGGAGCGCTTCGGCGAGTACACGGCGATCATGGCGGAGCACCTGGGCGACCGGGTGCCGCGCTGGATCACGCTGAACGAACCGTGGTGCAGCGCGTTCCTCGGCTACTCGGTCGGCCGTCACGCGCCGGGCGCGAAGGAGGGACGCGGGGCCCTGGCCGCCGCGCACCACCTGCTCGTCGGCCACGGCCACGCGATGACCGCGCTGCGCGCGGCGGGCGTCCGCGAGGCGGGCATCACGCTCAACCTGGACCGCAACGTCCCGGCCACCGAGTCGGACGCCGACCTCGCCGCGGTCGTCCGCGCGGACACCCAGCACAACCTCGTGTGGACCGAGCCGATCCTCGCGGGTCGCTACCCGGCCACCGAGGAGGAGACCTGGGGCGAGCTCATCACCGCCCAGGACTTCCGGCGCGAGGGCGACCTGGAGCTGATCTCCCAGCCGATGGACTTCCTGGGCATCAACTACTACCGCCCCATCGTGGTCGCCGCCGCCCCGCACCGCGAGGCGGACCCGGCGCTGCGGGTCGCCACCGACAACCGGTACAGCGAGGGCGAGTACCGGGGCGTCCGCAAGACGGCGATGAACTGGCCGGTCGTGCCCGAGTCGTTCACCGACCTGCTGACCGCGCTGAAGCAGACGTACGGCGACGCGCTGCCGCCGGTGCACATCACGGAGAACGGCTCGGCGGAGTTCGACACCGTGGACGCCGACGGCTCGGTACACGACGCGGACCGCGTCGCGTACCTGCAGACGCACCTGACGGCTCTGCGGGCGGCAATGGACGCGGGCGTCGACGTGCGCGGCTACTACGTCTGGTCGCTGCTGGACAACTTCGAGTGGGCGCTCGGCTACGCGAAGCGGTTCGGGATCATCCGGGTCGACTACGACACCCTGGAGCGCACGCCGAAGGACAGCTACCGCTGGTACCAGGAGCTGATCGCGGCGCACCGGAAGTAGTCTCCGGTCCGCTCCTGCCCCCGTCCGCCCTGCCGCGGCCGGGGGCTGTTCCTTGCCCGGGCCCCTCAGCGCGCCGCGTACGCCGCCGGGTCCGCCAGGACCCCGCGCACCACCCGGGCCGCCGCGCCCCGTGCCGCGTCGCCGGAGAGCGAGGAGGCCCGCAGCCCGTAGCCGTCGCTCCGCCACCTGCCTGACACCACCCGGTCCGCGAGCTGCGCCTCGGCCGCGTCGGCGAGCCACGGCATCAGGTCGCGGTAGATGCCGCCGAGGACGACGGTGCCCAGATCGAAGAGGTTGACCGCTCCGGCCAGGACCACACCCATGCGGTCACCGGCCGCCCGCAGCACGTCCAGTGTGTCCGGGTCACCCGACCCCGCCCGCTTCTCCAGCTCGGCGAGTCCGCGCACCCCCGCTGCCGGGTCGATGCCGGCGGCCCGCAGCAGGGCCGCCTGTCCGGCGTACTGCTCGAGACAGCCCCGGGCGCCGCACCCGCACAGCGGCCCCTCCGGGTCGACGACCACGTGCCCGACCTCCCCCGCGAACCCATGGGCGCCGCGCAGCAGTTCGCCCTGGAGCACCAGCGCACCGCCGACACCGATCTCACCGGTGAGGTAGAGGAAGCAGTGGGCGTCGCCGAGGCCGCCGAACCACAGTTCGGCCAGCGCCGCCAGGTTGGCCTCGTTGTCGGAGCTGATCGCCAGCGCCCGCCCGGCCGGCCGCAGGGTGCTGAGCGCCTGGCCGAAGATGCCTTCGGCCGCGACCCGGTACCAGCCCAGGTTGGGTGCCTGGCGGACCATGCCGCCGGAGACGAGTCCGGGCAGTGCCAGCTCGACGCCGACGGCCCGCAGCCCCTGCTCGCCGGTCGAGGTGATGACCCGGTTGGTGAGTCGGGCCGCATGGGCGAGGACCTCGGCCGGCGGGGTGTTCCGGTTGTCGATGTGCTCGGTGACGCGGACCCGGTCGGTGCCGGTGAGCCCGACCGCGCACACCGAGACGTAGTCGATGTTGATCTCGACGCCGAGCCCGGCCGGGCCGGTGTCCGACACCTTCAGCACGGTGCCGGGGCGTCCGGCGCTTCCGCTGAACGTCTTGCCGGACTCGGTCAGCAGGTCGAGTGCCTGCAGTTCCTCGACGAGCGAGGAGACCGCGGCCCGGGTCAGCCCGATCCGGGCGGCCACCCGGGCACGGGTCACCTCGCCCTCCTCCAGGACGGCACGCAGGACGAGGCCGAGGTTGTTGCGGCGCACGGACTCGGGTCCGGCCTTGGCGCCGGGCGAGGTGGGACGGATCGTCGTCATCAGACCTTCGAGCGTAGGCCCTCGGCGTCCGCCACCGCGCGCGCACCCCGCGGACGACCTGCGGTTTCGTGCCGGTACGGGGAGGGGCCTCAGATGATCACACATCTGAAACACCGCCGCAGCCGCCCGGCCACATCGCCCGGCTACGTTGGCCGTACGCGGCCGCCGTTGCCCGCTCCACCCTCCCCCGGACCCCGTCCCCGTGGTCCGGCCGGTGAACGAGGAGGTCCGCGGTGCACGTTCCGGCCGTCCGAGCCCACAGCACGAAGTCGCGGCGCACCGCGCCCGCCTGGCTCACCCACGTCACCCGTCTGCGCCGGGCCCCCGTGCCCCGTACGGCGATGGTGCGCGGCGCGCTCGGTGCGGGCCCGCTGCTCGGGGCCGGGATCGCCGCCGGGCAGCCGGGCCCGGGGGTCCTCGCCGCGCTCGGGGCGATGCTGGCCGGGGTCAACGACCGGCCGGGCACCCGTCGTAAGGGGCTCGTCCACATAGGGCTGCCGGCCGCGGCCGGATCGCTGGGGCTGCTGGCCGGCGCTCTGGTCGCTGACGCGACGGGGCGATGGGCAGCGGTCCCCGTGCTCTTCCTGGTGGGCTGGGTCTCCGGGGCGCTGAGCGCCCGGGGCGCCGTGTGGTCGGCGGCCGCCCTCCAGATGCTGGTCACCACGACGATCGGCATGGGGATGCCGCTGGCCGGCCCCGCGTGGCTGAAGGCGCTGTGCTTCCTGGCCGGTGCGGGCTGGCTCGTCCTCCTGCGGCTGCTGCTGCGTACCCCGCGATCGCCCGGCGCGACGCGATGGAGCGGCGAACGCGAGACGGTCGCCGCCGTGTTCGACGCGCTCGCGGACGCGCTGCGCGCGCTCGGCGGACCGGAAGCACCGGCCGCCCGGCGCGCCCTGGTCGCCGCGCAGCAGCAGGCCGACGAGGCGCTGCGGCTGATGCGCCTGCTGCCGTGGCCCCGCCGGTCCGGCGGTGCGGATGACGTGCTCGCCGCACGCTTCGGCGCGGGGGTCGCGCTCTGCGAGGCGAGCATCGCGCTGCTGTGGGAGGGCCGGCCCGTCCCGGACGCGGTGGCCGCGGGCCCCCGGCGGCTGGCGTCGGCGGTCCGGTCCGGCGGGCCGGCTGGTGCGTTGCCGAGCCCGCGGCCGGACACCGTCGAGCGGCTGGCCTTCGACCGGGCGGTGTTGGAGGCCGCGGTGGTCTTCGACCGGACGACGGCCGGCGCGCACCCGCGGCAGGGCCCCGGGCACCCCCGCACGGCCGGCCGGAACTCCGCTGTCGGCCCGGGTCTGTTCACGCCCGCCGGACGTGAGTACGGGCTGCGTGTGGCGCTCTGTGTCTCGGTCACGGCGGCCGTCGCGCTGCTGCTGCACGAGGACCACTGGTACTGGCTGCCCGCCACCGCGGCGTTCCTGGTGAAGCCGGACATGGGGCCACTGTTCTCGCGCGTGGTGAACCGGTTCGCCGGGACCGTGGCCGGAGTTCTCGCCTTCGTCTCACTCGTTTCCGCGCTCGGAGGCCTCGGCGCGCCGCTCGTCGTGTCGGCGGTCGTCGTGGCCGGGGCGCTGGTGCCGCTGTCCACCCGCCACTTCGCGTTCCAGACCGCGGTGATCACTGTGCTGGTGCTGTCGTTCGTGCACACCGCGGGTGACACCGAGGCGGCCGCGTCCCGGCTGCTGGAGACGTTCCTGGCCTGCGTCATCGTGCTGCTCGTCGGCCATCTGCCGCTGGTGGCCGATCCCCGGGTACGGGCCGGCCACCGGTTCGCCGTCACGCTGCGCTGCACGGAGCGGTATCTGCGCCATGTGCTGGACGCGCCGGACCCGGCCGGGGGGCGGCAGCGGGACGACGTACGGGGACTGGCGCTGCGCGGCGCCGCGTACCGGGCGCTCGCCGAGGCACGGGCTGCGGCGGAGACCGTGGCGGTCGAGCTGCCGCGCCCGTTCGGCGGGCGGCGCCACGACTGGTCGGCGGTGACGGTGGCCGCCGAGCTGGTCGTCGACGCGGCGACCGCGTGCGCGCTGCGGGTCGAGAACGGGGTGCCGCGGCCCTCGTCCGGCGAGGCGGAGCGCGTGACGACGGCGCTGTCCGTGCTGGCGGACGCCCTGGAGGACGGCCACCGCACCGCGCGGCCGGCGCCGGGACCGGGTCCGCGGGACTGCCGGTCGCTGCGGGATGTGATGACCCAGTTGCACGGCATTCACCGGCTGACCGCGGAAGGGCTCCCGGGGCCGTCGGCGCCCTGCCGGGCGCCTCGGTCCTGAGCCCTCCCCGGACCCCGCAACACCCGCATATGCGGGCGAAGATGCCGTGGTGGCATCATTTCGCCAAACCCTTGGACACGTGAGGGACTCGTGAAAGGATCACCCTCAATTCCGTGGCGTATCCCCGTATCCCGCGGCGCGTCACGCCTCGTCCCACCACCCATGGAGAACACACGTGGCCAATATTTCTGGCCGGCTGTCCGGAAGGGCCGCCACCAGCCTCGCTGCCGCCGCGATAGCCGCGGCCCTCGTCGGCACCGGCGCCTCCGCGTTCGCCGCTGAGCCGGGCGACGCGCCCATGTACGGCATCGCCGGCCTGGACAGCGCGGGCGCCTCGTACTACTACGCGCCGAACGGTGAGGGCGGCCTGCAGGCCCGTGTCCCGCTCGACACCGGCTGGAAGGACGTCAAGTTCCTCGGCCGCGTGGACAACGACGCCGACAGCGTCGCCGACGGCCGCTGGCAGACGAACGCGGCCGGGGTGCTCAACTACGCCGCCAACGACAACTCCGGCCTCAAGAACGTCGGCCACGGCTGGAACATCTACAACACGCTTCTCTCGGCGGGCGATCTGGGCGGCGCCGAGTCCGGCGACCTCCTGGGCCGCGATGCCGCCGGCTACCTCTACCTGTACCTGGGCTACGGCGACGGAACCGTCACCAAGCGGTACAAGGTCGGCGGCGGCTGGAACGCGTACAACCAGATCGCCGGCAACGGCGACCTGACCGGCGACGGCAAGAACGACATCGTCGCCCGCGACAAGTCCGGCGTCCTGTGGCTCTACAAGGGCACCGGCGACTACAAGGCCCCCTTCGCCGCCCGCACCAAGGTCGGCGGTGGCTGGAACACGTACAACACCGTCTTCGCCCCCGGCGACATCGACATGGACGGCACGACCGACCTCGTCGGCCGGGACGCCAAGGGTGCGCTGTACCTGTACAAGGGCACCGGCAAGGCCGCGACCCCGTACGGAGGCCGCGAGCTGATCGGTACGGGTGGCTGGAACACCTACCGTCTCCTCTTCTGATCAAAAGTGAAGGTTTCGCAACCGAAGTCATGACACCATTCGGGTGAAACTCGTGGCCTGCCCTCCCTCTTGGGGCGGGTGGGCCACCCTTCATCTAGATCCATGGAGTACTTCGTGGCCAAAACCTCTGGCCGTAAGCACAGACGCATAGCCGCCCGCGTGGCAGCCGCGGCGCTCACCGCCGCACTCGTCGGCACCGGCACCTCCGCCGTTGCCGCCGATTCCCCCCAGCCGTCGCTCGGTACGGCAGCCGAGGCGCCTTCGGCCGCAACGACCGCCGCCGCCGCGGCTGTCGCACCCGACTTCGCGCTGTACGGTCTCACCTCCAACGGCGACGCGTACGCGTACCGGTCCAACGGCAAGGGCGGCATCACCGCCCGCGACCTCATGGGCACGGGCTGGCAGGGTGTCTCCAACCTCCTGCAGGTCGCCAACGTACCGAAGAGCAGCGGCGACGCCGACGGCATCTGGTACCGCGAGTCCAACGGGTACCTCGGGTACCTGAAGTTCGACGCCACGGCTCCGGTCAAGGTCGGCACCGGCTGGAACATCTACAACAAGCTCGTCTCGCCCGGCAACGTCGGCGGCGCCGGCGCCGGTGACCTGCTCGGCCGCGACAGCAGCGGCGCGCTCTACCTCTACCTGGGCCTCGGCACGGGCAAGCTGACGAGCCGCTACAAGGTCGGCAGCGGCTGGAACATCTACAACCAGATCGCCGGCAACGGCGACCTGAGCGGCGACGGCAAGAACGACCTCGTCGCCCGCGACGCGGCCGGCGTCCTGTGGCTCTACAAGGGCACCGGCAACTACAAGGCCCCCTTCGCCACCCGCACCAAGATCGGCAGTGGCTGGAACACGTACAACCAGCTCATCTCCACGGGTGACATCACCGAGGACGGCAAGACCGACCTCATCGCCCGCGACAAGACCGGCGCGCTGTACCTGTACAAGGGCACCGGCAAGGCCGCGACCCCCTTCGGTGGTCGCGTGAAGATCGGCGCGAGCGGCTGGAACAGCTACCGCTTCCTCTTCTGAGCCGGTAGTTCCCCCACATCATGAGAGAGGGCCGCACCCCCGTCGCCGGGGGTGCGGCCCTCTCGCCGTACTGCCGCTGATCCCTACTTGCGGATCAGGCTGCGGAGCACGTACTGCAGGATGCCGCCGTTGCGGTAGTAGTCCGCCTCACCGGGGGTGTCGATGCGGACGACGCCGTCGAACTCCACACCGGTGTCGGTGGTGACCTTGACCGTGCGCGGGGTGGTGCCGTCGTTCAGCTCGGTCACGCCGGTGAAGGAGAAGGACTCCTCGCCGGTCAGGCCGAGGCTCTCGGCGGTGTGGCCCTCCGGGAACTGGAGCGGCAGGACGCCCATGCCGATGAGGTTCGAGCGGTGGATGCGCTCGTAGGACTCGGCGATGACGGCCTTGACGCCGAGGAGCGCGGTGCCCTTGGCCGCCCAGTCGCGGGACGAGCCGGAGCCGTACTCCTTGCCGGCCAGGATGACCAGCGGGGTGCCGGCGGCCTGGTAGTTCTGCGAGGCGTCGTAGATGAACGACACGGGGGCGTCGGCCTGGGTGAAGTCGCGGGTGAAGCCGCCCTCGGTGCCCGGCGCGATCTGGTTGCGCAGGCGGATGTTGGCGAACGTGCCGCGGATCATGACCTCGTGGTTACCACGGCGCGAGCCGTAGGAGTTGAAGTCACGGCGCTCGATGCCGTGCTCCGTGAGGTACTTGCCGGCCGGGGTGTCGGCCTTGATCGCACCGGCCGGGGAGATGTGGTCGGTGGTGACCGAGTCGCCCAGCTTGGCGAGCACCCGGGCGCCGGTGATGTCCTCGACCGGGGTCGTCTCCATCGTCATGCCCTCGAAGTACGGGGGCTTGCGCACGTAGGTGGACTCGGAGTCCCACTCGAAGGTGTTGCCGGTCGGGATCGAGAGCGCCTGCCACTGGGCGTCGCCCGCGAAGACGTCCTGGTAGGACTTGTTGAACATGTCCTCGCCGATGGAGTTGGCGACGACGTCGTTCACCTCGGCCTCGGACGGCCAGATGTCGGCGAGGAAGACGGGCTTGCCGTCCTGGTCGACGCCGAGGGCGTCCTTCGTGATGTCGACCTTCATCGAACCGGCCAGGGCGTACGCGACGACCAGCGGCGGCGACGCCAGGTAGTTCATCTTGACGTCGGGGTTGATCCGGCCCTCGAAGTTGCGGTTGCCGGAGAGCACCGAGGTGACGGCCAGGTCGTGGTCGTTGACCGCCTTGGAGACCTCTTCCGGCAGCGGGCCGGAGTTGCCGATGCAGGTGGTGCAGCCGTAGCCGACGAGGTTGAAGCCGACCTTGTCGAGGTACGGGGTCAGTCCCGCCTTGTCGAAGTAGTCGGTGACGACCTTCGAGCCCGGGGCGAGAGTGGTCTTGACCCACGGCTTGCGGGTCAGGCCCTTCTCCACAGCCTTCTTCGCCACGAGCGCCGCGGCGACCATGACGTAGGGGTTCGAGGTGTTGGTGCAGGAGGTGATCGCGGCGACGGTGACGGCGCCGTGGTCCAGCTCGTACGTGGTGCCGTCGGGCGCGGTCACGGTGACCGGGTTCGACGGGACGCCGTTGTGGGTGGCCGGCGAGTCGGAGGCCGGGAAGGACTCCTTGCCCGCCTCCTCGTCGTCCGAGACGTAGTTGCGTACGTCCTGGGCGAACTGCGCCTTGGCGTTCGCCAGGATAATGCGGTCCTGCGGGCGCTTCGGGCCGGCGATGGAGGGGACGACCGTGGAGAGGTCGAGCTCCAGCTTCTCGGAGAAGTCGGGCTCGGCGGCCGGGTCGAGCCAGAGGCCCTGCTCCTTGGCGTACGCCTCGACGAGCGCGACCTGCTGGGCGTCGCGACCGGTCAGACGCAGGTACTTCAGCGTCTCGTCGTCGATCGGGAAGATCGCGGCGGTGGAGCCGAACTCCGGCGACATGTTGCCGATGGTGGCGCGGTTCGCGAGGGAGGTGGCGGCGACGCCCTCACCGTAGAACTCGACGAACTTGCCGACGACGCCGTGCTTGCGGAGCATCTCGGTGATGGTCAGCACGAGGTCGGTGGCGGTGGTGCCGGCCGGAAGCTCACCGGTCAGCTTGAAGCCGACGACGCGCGGGATGAGCATGGAGACCGGCTGGCCGAGCATCGCGGCCTCGGCCTCGATGCCGCCGACGCCCCAGCCCAGCACGCCCAGGCCGTTGACCATGGTGGTGTGCGAGTCGGTGCCGACCAGGGTGTCGGGGTACGCCTGGCCACCGCGGACCATGACCGTACGGGCCAGGTGCTCGATGTTCACCTGGTGGACGATGCCGGTGCCCGGGGGGACGACCTTGAACTCGTCGAAGGCGGTCTGGCCCCAGCGCAGGAACTGGTAGCGCTCCTTGTTCCGGCCGTACTCCAGCTCGACGTTCTGCGCGAACGCGTCGTTGGTGCCGAACTTGTCGGCGATGACGGAGTGGTCGATGACCAGCTCGGCCGGGGCCAGCGGGTTGATCTTCGTGGCGTCGCCGCCGAGCTCCTTGACGGCCTCACGCATGGTGGCGAGGTCCACGACACACGGCACACCGGTGAAGTCCTGCATGATCACGCGAGCCGGCGTGAACTGGATCTCCTGACTGGGCTGGGCCTGGGAGTCCCAGCCGCCGAGCGCCCGGATGTGGTCGGCGGTGATGTTCGCGCCGTCCTCCGTGCGGAGCAGGTTCTCCAGCAGCACCTTCAGGCTGTAAGGGAGGCGCGCGGAGCCCTCGACCTTGTCCAGCTTGAAGATCTCGTACGACTCGTCGCCCACGCGCAGCGTGCTGCGGGCGTCGAAGCTGTTCGCCGACACGACAGTCTCCTTCATCAATGTGCGCGTAACCCCGCGCCGCGCCTCACTTCGGCGGGCGCCGCGTGGTGCCGCCTTCGGCGACCCGGCCATCCACTAAGGTAAGGATTAGTTAGGTAACCCTTACTGTGCGGCGGTCCGCTGTGCGCCTTCGGCATATATCTCGATGTCGAGATAACTCTAGTACATGGCCGGGGAAGGGTCATGTCAGGGCGTGCCTGACCGCTGTCATCCAATCGAGGCGTTTGACAGTGAACCCAGTCGTTTCGCCTTCCTTGCCAGCGAACCTAGTCGTACGAGGTGACGTGCTGGGGGTGCTGGGTGGTCGTACCGGTCGGGGTGAATCTCGCGGAGCCGTACGTCGAGCTGTCGTACGTGGATGCTGTATGCGAGCGTCGGCGGCGTCCGCTGCTGGACTGTGTGACGGCCCGGTTCGAGGACGTGGCTGCCGTGCGACCGTTTCGCTGGTCGCGCGGTGAGCGTCACTTCTCTGGCTGGTACTGGGCGGCAACGACCGGGCAGCACGTCGGTTTCGAATCGTGGCTGGAGCGGGACCGGCTTTTGCTGATGGACTTCGATCCCGAGGTGAAGGGGATCGCCTCGCAACCGTTCTGGCTGCACTGGCACGACGGCAAGCGGGAGCGTCGGCACGCTCCGGACTACTTCGTACGCCGCACGGACGGCTCGGCGGTGATCGTCGACGTCCGCGCCGATGAACGGATCGAGCCGAAGGACGCGGAGGCGTTCGAGGTCACCCGCCTGGCCTGCGGCCAGGCGGGATGGGGCTTCGAGCGGGTCGGGGTGCCGGATGCGGTGCTTCTGGCGAATGTTCGGTGGCTGTCGCGCTACCGGCACCCGCGGTGCCTGCATGGACCGGTCGCAGACCGGCTCCGGGCAATGCTCTCGGCTCCGATCCCTCTGATGGTCGGGGCCGATGCTGCCGGCGACCGGCTTGCGACGCTGCCTGCCTTGTTCCACCTCCTCTGGCTCCAGGAAGCGGCCGCCGATGGACTGTCGGTCGAGTTGCTGGGGCCGTCCACCATCGTGCGCCTGGCGGACGGAGGTGGACGGTGACGGGGAAGGGGCGACGGGTGCCTCCGACGGGCAGGATCGCGGAATTCCCGGAGAGCGCTGCTGAACAGGCTCGCTGGTGGGAGAGGCACATTCTGGAGGTTCTGGACGGCTTGCCGCCGGATGCTCCTGCGGGGACGGTTCCACGGCCGGAGTTCGATCCGGAGCGGAGCTCGCTGGCTCAGCGGGAGCGGGCCAAGGCTGTCGAGCTGACGGCGGCCGGGCACGTGATGACGGCCAGCGGCGTCAAGCAGCGGCGCCAGCGTTACCAGCGCGACGGGCTGGTAGGACTGGCCGATGGCCGTTCGGCCAAACAGATGCCGTCGTTTGGCCGGGTCGACCCGGCGGTGGTCGAGGCGATGCGGGAGGCGATCGAGGAGACCGCCGAGGCGTCATCGAAGACGATCGGCTTCGTGGTCTGGCGGGCGACACAGATCCTGGACGCACGCGAGGACGCGGAAGGTGTCGAGGTGCCGTCCGAGCGCACGCTCTATCGGCTGTTCGACAGGTTAGCGACCGGCACTCACGCGACGGGCTCGGCGACCACGCGCCGTTCGGTGAACGCGCGTCCGGCCGGTCCGTTCGGGGAGGTGCCCGCCTGCGCGCCGGGCGAGTGGATGCAGATCGACTCCACTCCGCTGGATGTCCTGGTGCGGCTGGACGACGGTATTGCCGAGAAGGTCGAGTTGACGGCCATGATCGACCTGGCGACCAGGTCGCTGGCCGCTGTGGTGCTGCGGCCGACGACGAAGGCTGCCGACGCTTCTGCTCTTCTGGCCCGGAGTATCACCCCGGAGGCGATGCGTCCTGGCTGGTCGGAGGCCCTTCGGATGTCGAGGTCGGCGATGCCGCACCGGCGGCTGCTGGCTTTGGACGAAAGGCTGGAGCACGCGGCTGCTAGGCCGGTGATCGTGCCGGACACGATCGTCTGCGACCACGGGAAGGTCTTCATCTCGAACAACTTCCGTGCCTCTTGCCGCTACCTGGGCATCAGTCTTCAGCCGACTCACAAGGCGTCGCCCTTCGAGAAGGGTGCGATCGAGAAGACGCTGGGGTCGGTGGCGACGCTGTTCGCGCAGTTCGTCGCGGGCTACACCGGCCGGTCGGTGGACCGCCGGGGCCGGGGCCTTGAGAACGGGCCGCTGTGGTCCTTGCCCGAGTTGCAGGGCCTGCTGGAGGAGTGGACTGTTGCCGTCTGGCAGAACCGTCCGCACGATGCATTGCGGGATCCGGACTCTCCGAAACGGGCCTTCTCGCCAAACGAGAAGTACTCGACGCTGCTGGAGTCGTGCGGCTATGTTCCGGCCCCGCTCAGCGGCGAGGACTACATCGAGTTGCTGCCCGAACGGTGGCAGGCGATCAACGCCTACGGCATCCGGATCAACCACCGCACCTATGACGCCCGCGAGTTGACCCCCATGCGCCGCCAGCACTCCGGGGTGGCGGCGAAGAAGGGGCTATGGGAGATCCACTACGACCCCTACGACGTCTCCCGCATCTGGGTACGCGACCGCCGCAGCGAGCCGGCCCGGTGGATCACGGTGTTCTGGAAGCACCTGCACCGCGTCGGCGTCCCGTTCGGCGAGATGGCCTGGGACCACGCCCGTGAACAGGTATCCGGCGGGAGCGAGGAACAGATCGCCGATGCTGCCGCTGCCCTTCTGCAGCGAGCCCACGACGGCCCCGCAGAGGAGAACGCCCGTCCGGCCAGGACCTCCCGGCGAGACCGCCGCGTCGCTGCCCGCACTCGGGCCACCACGACCGACCGGTCGAATCCTGACCCGCCGGTCACCGAGGCGACGCCGGAGGGCCATACGGACTCCGGCCTGGCCAAGGTCATCCCGCTGGGCTTGTTCGACCCGCTCGCCAATCCCTGGAGGCGTTCGTGACCACCCCTGAACTAGCGGCCCGACACACCGCGTTGCTGGAGGTCGACGCCGATGCCAACCGGCAGCTCACCACGTTGGACGGATGGCGGAGGTTCATCGACAGATCCCCCGCGCCCCCGGTCCTCTTGTCTCCCGGCGACCTGAAGCAGCTCTCTCCCACCGGCCGGGACCTTTACGACGACGATCGGCTCGGCCATCACGCCCGCATGCTCACGGTCGCCACCTCGTTCGTCGAGAAGACGGTGATCTGTGGTCGCAGGTTGGTCCTACTCAACCGGCACGCGATCAGTGCCCGCCGCGGCCTGATGGTCTCCGGGCTTCCCGGCACGGGCAAGACCAGCGCCATCACCCAGCTCGGACGGTCCCACGAACTCCTCGACCGGGCCCGGCACCCGAACATCGCCGACCGCATCCCGGTTCTCTACATCACCGTCCCGCCTGCGGCCACCGCCCGCATGGTCGCCGCTGAGTTCGCCCGCTTCCTCGGCCTTCCCGTCCGAGGCCGCTCGAACATGACGGACATCATCGAGGCAGTGGTCGGCGTCTGCACCGACACTCGCACCGGCCTCGTGCTCGTCGACGAAATCCACAATGTCTCGCAGGTCACGCGGGCCGGCGGCGAGGTCTCCGACACTCTGAAGTACTTCTCGGAGCGCATCCCCGCAACGTTCGTTTACGCCGGCATCGGCCTGGAGACCAGCGAACTGCTGGTCGGCACGCGGGGCGCCCAGATCGCGGGCCGCTTCACCCTCGTTCCCACCCGGCCTTTTCCTTATGGAGACGAATGGAAGAGGCTGGTCGCGACCTTGGAAGAGACCTTGCTCCTGCACAAACACCCGCCGGGAAGCCTGGTCAAACTGGACCGCTACCTCCACAACCGGGCCGACGGCATGATCGGAGCGTTGTCTCACGCGATCCGCGGCGCCGCGATCGACGCAATCCTCAACGGCACCGAGCGTGTGACAAAAGAAGCGATCGACGCGATCCCCCTGGACCACGCCGCGGAGACCGCGACGACGCCTCCGTCCAAGATGACGGCCCGACGGTGACCTGCATGCCAACTGACCGCCCTGCCCTGCTTCCCATCCAGGTTCCGCCACGGCTCGGAGAGACAACCGACTCCTACATCCGGCGCCTGGCTCGCGCCAACCACCTCAAGCCCAGCTACCTGCACCGTTTCCTCTGCGGCCCACCGTTCTGGTTCGGCAAACCCAGTCTCTCCCGCCTCGCAGCAGTCTCCGGCCGCCCCAGACGCTCGCTCGAACGCTGGCCGACGTCGCATCGCCACGACGACGCACCAAGCCGAACGTCCGCTACCCCAGCGCTGTCCCCTTGGCCGACCACCCGGACCTTGCCCTCCGCATCCACGAGACTGCCCAGTCCGGGACCGCGACCATCCGTGACCTGTCCAGACGCCACCAACTGCCCTCCCGGACCATCCGCACCATCCTGGAAATGCCCGCGCCGAGCACCTACAGGTCCAGGAAAGTTCCCAAGACGCGGCAGCCATCCAGACGGCCCGCCCCCGCGATCAACGACTCAACACGAACCCTGATTGACGCCATGCTCGCCCAACGCCTCGATCTCCGAGAGATCTGGAACCGGCTGATGGACGACCACGACGTCTCAGTGTCCTACTCCTCAATCAACGCCTACTTCCGGTCCCGTCCGCATGTGGAACGTCACGCAATTCCCCATCAGCAGCGTCAGCTTCCACACGCAAGCGTTCGACCCTGAGTCTCTCGCGCGCACATAGTCAATGGAACGGCCCTCAGCAACCTCCGTATCTTGGTGCCATGACGGACACGGAAGAACCGAAGCTCTACGTGAACCGCTGGGGCGACACAGCAGATCCAGCCCCGGAGCGGCGGGGGTCCCGCCAGGACGCGTGCTCGTGCTTCGACCAGTCCAGGCCGCACCCGCGAGCCCGCGTCGGATTCCACACCGAACGGCAGGACACCTCTGCCTCGGGCTGGCAACACCTGCTGGAGTTGGTCGATGAAGCCGCCGCCGACGGGCGCGAAGAGTTCCGTCCCCTCACCGAGCTGAGCCCGGAAGAGCGGCGACAGGTCATCACCCTGCCGCCGAGCATCGCCAGGCTGACGGCGGTCAAACACCTGGTGCTCTACGGCAGCAACTTGGTCCGCATCCCGCCCGAGATCGGATCCATGATCAGCCTGGAGGAGTTCACCCCATACACCTCATACCGACTTCACTGGTTCCCCTACGAGATCACCCGATGCCAGAAGCTGACCCGCAGCACAGTGAGCACGCGCGCGTTGTTCGGCAACGAGAAGCTGCGGCCACCCTTCCCAAGGCTTCAGCCTGCCCAGGACTCCGTCGTGGACCTCGATCTGGAGAACCTGGATCCCCGGCGATGGGGCAGCACCGCCATCCATCGCTGCAGTGTCTGCAACCGTCTGATCGCCCAGAGCGGATTCCACCAGGTGTGGATCTCGCTACGCGTGGCCACCGACGTGCTTCCTCTGCTGGGCAGCGCCTGCTCGTCGGCGTGTGTCGCCGACCTCCCTGACGGTGCGAAGCGCTACATCCCCACACCACACACAGGCGGCCGAGTCGATCAGCCGGCGTCCGACTGGGACTGATTAGCCGACGTGACCACCAACGCCGCGATCGATCTCACGTGATCGTTTGCCAACCAACTTAGTCGTGGCAGGTCAGCGCGACCCAGGCGACTAACTTCAGTGTCGAAGGACAGTGCCTGGCCGCTCTCACCCGATCGAGTCGTTCACTCAGCGGACCCGGTCGGCGAGGGGCGCCCGGACCGAGGTCCGCAACCGCTGAGCCGCGTTCCTTGATCCCGCTCGGCGGCGACGGCTCCGGTGGAGAAGAGCGTCGCGGTGGCGAGGCTGCCCCAGAGGGCGGCCGGGCCGTGGGGTGCCAGAGCGGTGATGACCACCGGGGAGACCGCGAGGCCGAAGCCCGTGGAGAGCTGGAAGCGGGCGAGGGCGCGTCCCAGGACATGCGCCGGGGCGAGGGCGGTGACGAGTGCCGTGGCGCTGCCCGCGTAGACGATCTCGCCGAGGGTGCAGACCACGGACACCGCGGCGACGGCCGGGGCACCCCAGCCGTGCCCCAGGGAGGTGGCCGCGAGGAAGCCGAGGTAGGACGCGGTGAGCAGCAGGCCGGCGATGACCGGCACGGACCGGCGGGGGAAGCGGGACATCAGGACGGTGACCGGAACCTGCAGGGTGACCACCAGCACCGTGTTGGCCACCAAGATGGCCCCCGACCACACCGGGGAGGCGTGCATCTGCGTCACCAGGACCAGGGGTAGCGCGATTTCGGGGACGTTGAGGCAGAAGACGTAGATCACATTGGCGGCCAGGAGCGCGCGCATCCGGGGTACGGGCTCGTCGTCCCTGCCCTCGGCCGCGGCAGCGGCCGGACGAGCGTGCACGTGGACCGACCACGCCAGGGCCGCCGCGGCGAGGTAGGCGAACCCGGTGACGGCTGCCAGCGCCTGCAACGCGGCGGTGCCGCCCGCCAGGCATGCGGTGGCGATGAGGGCGCCCGCGCCCAGGCCGGCGTTGCGCAGGGCGCGGCCTGCCGCGAGAGCGGCGTCGCGTTCGCGGCCATGGGCGACCGTGGCCACGAGGGCGGCATGGGCGGCCGGCCATGCCTGGTTGCCGATGCCGAGGAAGAGCGCCGCCGTCGCGAACAGCCGGATGTGTCCCGCCGGGGCGGCCAGCAGCAGCGCGACGCCCAGCACCCGCACCAGCATCGACGCCGCCACGACCGTGCTCCGCGGGCCCCGGTCCAGCCATCGCCCGACAGCCGGCATGCACACCAGACCCACGACGGCGCCGACCGTCATGGCCATGCCGGTGGCCGGCGCGGACAGCCTCAGCACCGTCACCCCGTAGAGCAGCAGAAAGGGCCGCAGCAGGCCGGTGCCGAGCGCGTCCACGGCCAGCGCGACGGCGTAGCGGGGGCCTCCGGAGGCACGGACGAGGGCGCGTGGCCGGAGCTTGGTGGTGGTTGCCATGGCGTCAACGGTGCGTTCGGCCGCCGGGCCGACCGCGTCGGTTGACGGACACCGTCAACCGACGCGGTCGTCGGCCGTCCGACCGACGATGATGAGGGGATGACGTTGAGGATCGACATCGGCGGCCCGCCGTCCGGGCGACTGCGGTTCGCCGCCTCTCCGCTGGCCGAGCTGACCGCGATGCTGCACGTGCTGGCCGAACCCGCGCACCACCCGCAGCTCGCCGACTGGGCCGGGGGCGTCTGGGCCGGGCTGCGGCCGGAGCTGGCCGAGCGGCTCAGGGAGGCGGAGTTCCTCTGGCGTTCCTCACGAGCCGACTTCCTGGTCCCCGCTCGTCCCCGGCAGACCCTCGCCGAGGAGTTGGACGATGTGGACCGGATCGACGACGAAACCTATGTGGCCGCCGCGCTCACCACCACGTGCGGCAGCAACCGGGTCCACTTCGCGTCCCCCTCGCCGCTCGCCGACTCGACGGCGCGCGAGCGTGCCCTCGACCTGGCCCAGGCCCGCGGCACGCTCCAAGAGGCCTTTGCGGAACGGCTGCTCGCGGACCCGGCCGCCGTACGGGCGCGGGTGCGTCACACCCTCGAACAGTGCGGCGAGGCCTTCTTCGACGCCGCCTGGACGGGTGTCGCCGTGCAACTCGCCACCGACCTGCGCCTGAAGAACGATCTACTGAAGCGCCAGGGCGCCGCGGCGGCACTCGCATCGGTCTCCGGCGCCGTCACCCTGGCGCCGGACGGCAACCGCATCATCGTGGACAAGCTCCAGGACCATGCGATCGCCGCCCGCGGTACCGGGGTCACCTTTCTCCCCAGCGTCTTCGGCCACCCGCACCTGGTGATGGTCCACGCGCCCGGGTGGCAGCCGGTGGTGCAGTACCCCGTGGCCGAGGCGACTCCACCGCAGCCGGTATCGCTGGAAACGGTCACGCTACGGCTGGAGGCACTCGCACATCCGGTGCGGCTGCGGCTGCTGCGCACCCTGGCCCGAGGTTCGCACACCACCGGTGAACTGGCCCATGCCTGGGGACTTTCACCCCCGGAGGTGTCCCGTCACCTCGCTGTCCTGCGCCGCGCGGGCCTGCTCACGGCCCGGCGGCAGGGCCGCTACGTCCGATACACCCTCGATCTGCCCGATCTGACGGCACTGGGCACCGACCTGCTGGCAGCCGTACTGCGCTGAGTGGCTTCGGTCTGCTGACACCGGGAGCGCGGCCGAACCCCGGTCACTCCGGACGGCCGTTCCCGGCCACGGCGGCGGCGGGGGTGCCTATGCGGAGGTCCGCCGACGGACCAGCTCCTTGCTCTCGTCGGGCAGCGCGTCGGCGGCCAGCAGTCGCGGCAGCAGCTCGACATCGAGGGTCATGGCCCGGAAGGCGAGCGCGACGGTCACGTCGTGATCAGGGCGATGCACGATCTCGACCGGATCGGCGGACCGGATGTCGCCGGGCTCGATCACCCGCAGGTACGCGCCGGGCCGGGCGGCCTGCGTGAACCGTTCGAGCCAGCCGTCGCGTTGCAGCCATCCCTGGAACGTCGCACACGGGATCCGCGGGCACGACACCTCCAGGACCACATCGGGCCCGATCCGCCAACGCTCGCCGATCAGGGCGCCGTTGACGTCCAGCCCGTGGGTCGTGAGGTTCTCCCCGAAGGCTCCGTGCGCGAGCGGCCCGCCCAGCTCGGGCTCCCAGCCGTCGAGATCCTCGCGGGCGTAGGCATAGACGGCCTGGTCGCGGCCGCCGTGATGCCGCACGTCGTAGCACCGGTCACCGGCGAGGCCGACCGCACCGGTGCCCTTGGGGCCGGGGTCGGCAACGGCGACCGGTCCGACGGCGGGGCGCTTGTCGATCCCGGTCGCGCCCAGCCCCTTCCAGGGGTTGGGGCGGGGGCGGCCGATATTGACGGAGAGCACCTTCATGCCGGGGACGATACGATCCGCGGCGCGCTCGGGCGACAGGGTTTCGGGGGCCGTACCGAGAAGCGACGCAGTCGAGCCCTCACGGCGTCCCGCCGGTGCCGATGGACGCGCCCCGCGTGCCGAACCGATGCTGCGGGCGGACCTTGGAGGTGGACAGCGCCTCCCGGTCGAGCCGCACCCTCCTGCTGCGGCTCTGCACTCAGCCGTCACTCGAACACCGCACCCCGGCATCAGTCTCATCTCATATCTGAGATAGCCTTTCGTTATGTCAGATGACTACCTCGTACGTATCGGCAAGCTCATCCGTGACGCCCGTCAGCACCGGGGCTGGACACAGAGCCAGCTCGCCGAGGCGCTCGCCACCAGCCAGAGCGCCGTGAACCGCATCGAGCGCGGCAACCAAAACATCAGCCTTGAGATGATCGCCCGCATCGGTGAAGCACTCGACAGCGAAATCGTCTCGCTCGGCTACGCCGGCCCCATGCACCTCCGAGTGGTCGGCGGACGCCGGCTCTCCGGGTCCATCGACGTCAAGACCAGCAAGAACGCGTGCGTGGCGCTGCTCTGCGCCTCGCTGCTCAACAAGGGCCGTACGGTGCTGCGCCGGGTGGCCAGGATCGAGGAGGTCTACCGCCTCCTGGAGGTGCTGAACTCCATCGGGGTACGCACCCGGTGGATCAACGACGGCACCGATCTGGAGATCGTCCCGCCTGCCCGGCTCGACATGGACGCGATCGACGCGGACGCCGCCCGCCGGACGCGTTCGATCATCATGTTCCTCGGTCCGCTGCTGCACCGCATGGACCGGTTCAAGCTGCCGTACGCCGGTGGCTGCGACCTCGGCACGCGCACCATCGAGCCGCACATGATCGCGCTGCGCCGCTTCGGCCTGGAGATCGCCGCGACCGAGGGCATCTACCACGCCCAGGTCGACCACGCCGTCACCCCCGGCCGCCCCATCGTGCTGACCGAGCGCGGCGACACCGTGACCGAGAACGCGCTGCTGGCCGCCGCCCGGCACGACGGCACCACCGTCATCCGCAACGCGTCCTCCAACTACATGGTCCAGGACCTCTGCTTCTTCCTGGAGACGCTGGGCGTACGGGTGGACGGCGTCGGCACGACGACGCTGACCGTGCACGGTGTACCGAACATCGACGTGGACGTCGACTACTCCCCCTCCGAGGACCCGGTCGAGGCGATGAGCCTGCTCGCCGCCGCCGTCGTGACGGAGTCGGAGCTGACGATCCGCCGGGTGCCGATCGAGTTCCTGGAGATCGAGCTCGCGGTCCTGGAGGAGATGGGCGTCGACTGCGCCCGCACGGCGGAGTACGCCGCCGACAACGGGCGCACCCGCCTGGTCGACCTGACGGTCCGGCCCTCCAAACTGGAGGCGCCCATCGACAAGATCCACCCGATGCCGTTCCCGGGCCTCAACATCGACAACGTGCCGTTCTTCGCGGCCATCGCCGCCTCGGCCCACGGCCAGACCCTCATCCACGACTGGGTCTACGACAACCGCGCGATCTACCTCACCGACCTCAACCGCCTCGGCGGCCGTCTCCAGCTCCTGGACCCGCACCGGGTGCTGGTCGAGGGCCCGACCCGGTGGCGCGCGGCGGAGATGATGTGCCCGCCGGCACTGCGTCCGGCGGTGGTGGTGCTGCTCGCGATGATGGCGGCCGAGGGGACCTCCGTACTGCGCAACGTGTATGTGATCAACCGCGGTTACGAGGAGCTCGCGGAGCGGCTGAACTCGGTGGGCGCGCAGATCGAGATCTTCCGGGACATCTGACAGCCTGCAGAAATGGCACCGTCGCACCCCTCTTGACCTGCACAAATGCGAGTCGAGGCGGGGTGTGACGGAGTCCCTGGGACTTCTCTGGGACTTTGAACCAGGAGCGACGGCTTCCGTGCACCGCGCAGCGGTGGACTCCTTGCCCTTTTGCCTGGCCTGCGTGACGCCGGCCCCCTCACCTGCCGCATACGAGCTCGCGCCCTTCTCCCTCGGACCGGCTGACGGCAACAACGAGGCCATGCCGGGGACCGAGGTCCCGTAGCGCCATTCGGGCCAGGTCCACCCCGATGTCCTTGGCCGATCTTCCTTACCGTCGTGCGAGCGTCAGTACAGCGTGCGGTTCCCGGGGCCAGTGCGCAGTGGCCGCCCGGCCGTCCATGCGTCCGATGTTCCGCAACTTGTCTTGCGGTCCCACCTCCCTGGCCAGCAGCCGCTCGAACTGCACGGGATCCGATACCCGTTCGGACTCTGCGGGCCTCCAGGCGACGGCTGCCACCACTTCGCCGGGCTCCTCCTCGGCCAGCCGCACCTTCCCGGCTTCAAGGGCGTGATGGGCAAGGATCGCCAACAACGCTCGCGCTCAGTACACCCAGTCCGCCGGCGCCTCAACGAGTACCCGCAGACACCCGGGAAGTACCCGTGGAGCGAGCGCCCGCACCACGCCCGCGGCGCGGGCGATCCCACCGAGCGACGCGATTGCGTTCCGCCCAGCTCCTGCCGGCGACGACGAGAATCCGCTCGCGGTTCGCCCGCGAGTTGCACCTCTGGGGTTCCGGAGCGAATTTCTGAGCCATGGGGGATCTGCGCCTTCGCAGGACGAGGGATCACCCCGCGGCTCGGCGCGTGCACAACCACCGATCCCGACAGCGACACCCGTCGAGACGTTGCGCATCAGGTAGGCCCAAGAGAGGGCCTACACGCCCAGGTCGCGCGCGGTCCAACCCGGCGAGTCAGGCCGGATCACACTCGTCCCGACGAAGGCTCGAAGCGTCTCCTCAAGCGCAGACAGTGACGCCGCACCCACCTGCTCCTCCCACTGCTCACGAAGCTTGTTGAAGATGACTTCGCCCTCCTGCAGCATCGCAAGTCCGTGCTCGGTGACGTGAAGTCGTGTTCGTCGGCGGTCGACCGGGTCGGGTTCGCGCTTCAGGAATTTGCGTTCCTCCAGTACGGCGATCGTCTTCGCGGCCCCTTGCCTCGTCACCGACATCCTGCGCGCGAGTTCGGAAACGCTGTCCGCACCGGACAAGATCGAATGAAGAGCGAAGTCATGCACCGGCCGTACGTCCTCGTACCCGAGTTCGGCGAGCTCAGCGGTGGCTCGGTCCGCGAAATTGCGGAAGCCGGCGAGCAGGAGCAGGGCAAGGTCGGCGCCTGATCTGGACATGCCGTCAGCATACGACCCCCTTGACATGCGCAACCCGGTTGCCTACATTATTAGCAACCAAGTTGCCTATTTGGGAGCTCCTCATGACCACCATCACGCCCCCCGGGGCGACCCTCCCCGGCGTCACGCACCACCTCGCGGACATCAACGGAACGCAACTCCACTACGTCTCCGCCGGCACCACCGGCTCCCCGATCCTGCTGGTGCACGGCTGGCCGGAAACGTGGTGGGCGTTCCGCAAGTTGATTCCGCTGCTCGCCGAGACACACCGGGTCTTCGCCCCCGACCTCCGAGGGTTCGGCGACTCGAGCAACGCCGACACCGAGTACGGCGAGGCGGTCACGGCAGAGGACCTGCACCATCTCGTCGAGCACATCGGCGCCGGCCCGGTCCACCTCCTGTGCCAGGACATCAGCGGCGGCGCGGCCTTCCGCTTCGCCGCACTGCACCCCGAGAACGTCATCAGCTTCACCGGGGTCGAGACGACCCTGGCCGGTTTCGGACTCGAAGCTCTTGCCGACGTGAACAACTTCGGTTCCTGGCACGTCGGCTTCCTCGGCGCTCCCGGCATCCCCGGGATGCTCCTCCAGGGCCATGAACGCGAGTTCCTGGCCGGCTGGGCGCTACCTCTGATGCACGGGACGGAGGGTTCCATTACGGAAGGTGACATCGACGAATTCGTCCGCGCCTACGCGCGCCCGAACGGCTGGCGCGGCACAGAGGGTCTCTATCAAGCACTCTTTGCCGACAAGGGGGCAACCAGGGCTTTGGCCGAATCCCACCCGATAGCAGTGCCGGTACTCACGGTCGACGGCGCCAATCACCCCTTCACCGAGAACACCTTCCGCCAAGTGATCGCCGGCGAGATCACCGCGGTGCATCTTGACGGAGTGGGTCATTCCGTCGCACAGGAAGCCCCCGAGGCACTCACGGCCACGCTTATCAACTTCACCAGGCAAATCGACAACAAGTAGGACCGCGCCTCCCCTTGCCGTGACGGTACGCAACTGGGTGGCGGGCTTGCGGTTCCGCCACTTGTAGAACCATGACTCGCTCACGCCCAGTGCACGACAGGCCACGGCATGTGGAACGCGGTGCTCGGCCCTCTGGCCGCTGATGACCCCTGCCACGCCGTCCGGGTCCGCGGCAGCTGCTTCACCCACAGGACCATGCAGCGTTCGAGGACATCGCGCTCCATGCCGAGTTCCTTGTTGTCCTTCTTCAACTGCGCATCTTCGGCCCGCAGCCGGGCGAGCTCCTCGGCCTCGCTCTCGCTCCGGCCGTTGCCGGCCCGCTTGGCCCGCGAGACCCGGCTCGTCAGCGTTGTCTCGCACCTGGGTTCTGCGCGCCCTCAGGGATCAGCTTCCCGGTCTCCGTCACAATCCGTGCAGCCCCTCACGAAACTCCGGCTTGAACACCCTCCGCTTCTCCGCCATGACTCTCAACTCCCCCTGCGGTCACGGACTCCATGCTACGAGGGGAGACTCATTCGTCAGATCCCCACGGCCCATACAGCCAGCCTGGCTCCAACACCCCGCCCATGTCAGGGGATCCTCGACAAAGTCGCGTCCTACTGCCAGCGAATCTCCGACTCACGTCACTAGCTGTGACCGCATAGGTTCGCCGGTTCGGATGCCTTACAGGTTGTTCATATAGAAGCTGGCGAGTCGTTCGACGGCAGCGTCGACGTATTCGGGCTCGTCGTACATCTCGTAGTGGCCGGCGCCGTCGATCACCAGGAGGTCGACGGGGTTGGGGGCCAGCTTCCACAGCTGCATGCCGGTGTCGTAGGAGCCGGTGTTGCCGATGCGTCCGGCGAGGACGACCTGTAGCGGCTGGGTCATGAGCTGATCGGCCAAGTGGAACGCGTCATAGCCCAGCAGAAGGGAGTCGCTGCGCGAGAGGCGCCGATTTGTGGAGTGTTCGTTGCCGCCGCGCTCGGTGCGGTAGTAGGTGATGGCCTGAGTGGTGTCGATGTCGGTCAGGCCCGCTGTCGTGGCGTCATCGAGGGTGTCGGGCAGCCAGTTCACACGGTTCGTCTTGCCGGAGCCGGCCTCTTCGATACGTGCGTCCGCGAGGGCGTCGAGTGCGGCGGCCGGGCCGTTGGGCTGGAAGCTGCGGAACGAGGTGCCTATGTCGCTGGGGACGACCGTACCGACCGCCTTGATGCGGTGGTCCGTGCGGGCGGTGTGCACGGCATAGCCCCCACCGGCGCAGATACCGAGGACGCCGATGCGATGCGGGTCCATGCCGGGGGTCGTCGTGAGCACGTCGATGGCGTAGGAGATGTCCTCGCCTCGGAGGTAGGGGTCTTCGAGGTCGCGGGGCTCGCCTCCGCTCTGACCCTGATGGGCGGGGTCGAAGACGAGCGCCGCGATTCCGCGGGCGGCGAGACGGGAGGCGTAGTTGGCGCCGATCTGCCCCTTCACGCTGCTACCTGGGGTAGAGAGCACCACGGCGCGCAGCGGTGCGCTGCTGTCGGCCTTGTCCGGCAGATGGAGGTCGGCGGCGAGTTCGATGGGACCGCGCGGGATCGTGAGGTGCTGAAGCATGTGTGGCTTCCTTCGTGAGGTCGTTGTTCCATAGGAATCCAGCACAAAACAGCAACTGGTACAATATGAAACTAATACGAAACGGTACCACCTCGGGACGGGGGCTCGCATGTCAGTCGACGGGGCGCAGCTGTGGACGCTGAACCAGCGGCTGCTGGGCGTAGTGATGGATGCCTGCACGCGGGAGCTGGCCGAGCTCGAGTTGGAGACGAAGGAGTTCTTCGTCCTGGCCGAGGTCGAGGCATCGCCGTACCCGGCCGAGATCGCGGCTGCGCTGCTGCTGCCCAAGGCGAGCGTGACGGTCTACGTTCGCAACCTCGTCGCCAAGGGCTTTATCCGCCGCGAGATCGACGAGGCGGACTTGCGGCGTCATCGACTCGTACTGACCGCTGCGGGCACGCAAGCACGCGATCGAGCACTTGCAGCCCTCGCGGCGGAGTACGACCGCAGGTTGGCGAGGGTCGCTCCCCAGGATCGCGTTGAACTGCAACGCATCCTCAAAGCGATGCTCGCCTCGCCAGCGTCAGTCCGTATGCGCGAGTGATTCGTCTGTCCGGTGCTCTGCAGCACGTTCGGGCTGCGACCGCATGGTTTCGTCAGATCGTTCAGGGGGCGACGGCAAGGGACGTCCACCCCGGCGGATGCCCTTCTCGCTCCGGATGCGGGCGCGTTCGCGACGCTGCGGCGCGAGGACGTCGGGGTGGCGGGCGTTGGCGATACGCCGGCGCAGGTAGGCGTGCAGCGCCTGGGTCTGCACGCTGTGGTTGCGGTGGCGGCAGTTCGCGATCGTGAACTGCCGCAGCGGCCCGAAAGGGGCTTCGACCGGGTTGACCCAGGAGGCGTAGATCGGGGTGAAGCACAGCTCGGCGCGGCTCTCCTTCGCCCAGCGACGGATCTTGTCGCCCTTGTGGGCGGACACGTTGTCCAGGATGACGTAGATCGGGGCGCCGTCCGACCGCGCGGCCCGGATCGACCTCAGTGCGGCCAGGGTGTTCACCACCCCCTCCGTGCGGCGGTTGACGCCCCACAGCCGGTCGTCGCCGACGGAGTAGCAGCCGTGGAAGTACCGCACCCCGGGGGAACTTCACAGCCTGGATGGAGGCGAAAGGGCGTCTGTCAACAATGGGAGCCCTCTGGGACTTCTCTGGGACTTCTCTGGAGGACTTTGCACCAGGAGCGCCGGCCCTCATCTCCCCGGCGGGGAGCCACAGGTGCCCGTCCCGGCGGTGCCGGTCGTCGCAGTGACGCTTGCGGGCACGGCTTCGCTTGGTTGGGGGAGGGACCGCAAGGAGTCCCTCGCCGGGCGTCCGGACGAGGCTCCCGGAGGCGACAGTTGGGGGCTGCGGTGGGTTCGGGTGAAGAACAGAGACGTGTCTTGTCTGCCGGTGAGATGCGCGTGGGGGTGGCTGAGTTCGTACGGCGGGTGACAGCACGGAACCGGTTGCCCCTGGACTACTCGGTGGCAAGCCTCCGTGTGGTGGACCGCATCACCGACGGGCTCCGCGGTGCCGGACCGGAGCATCGGGACGTGGCGCGTGAGCTGTTCTGGCTCGGGGCCTACGCGGGCGAGGTGTTCGTCCGGAGGGCCGGCGCGCAGTGGGTGGATTTCGACCGGGGCCAGCAGGAGCTCTTCGGTCAGATGGTGGGTGTCCGGATGCCTGACGGGCGGGTGTGGAACCCGATCGGAAAAGTGGCCAATCGGTTCGTGGCCGGCCAGGAGGAGTCCGTACAGCAGATGTACTTCCTGCTCCATGGCCGCGTACCGGTGAAGGCCGCGCGGTGAGCTCGAGCTTCGTACCAGGGCCGGCCTGTGAAGCGGCGCTTCCGATTGCTGTGACGTTTCTGTGCGTCAGGACGCAGAAGAACGGGGGCAGCATGCTGGACGATCGAAGAGGCACGTGTGGGCAGGGGTGGGGACCGGCGTCGTACGCAGGCGTACGACGTTGAGCTCGGGACGGCTGTATCGCTTGCTCAGCAGGGGGACGAGGACGGGTTCGCAGCGGCGTACCGGCTGGTGCATCCCGGGCTCCTGGGATATCTGCGCGGGCTCGTCGGGGACGACGCGGAGGACGTCGCTTCGGATGCCTGGCTGGAGATCGCCAGGGACGTGGGGCGCTTCCGCGGTGATGGCGCGGGCTTCCGCGGCTGGACGGCGACCATCGCGCGCCACCGGGCCCTGGACCACCTCCGCAAGCAGAGGCGAAGGCCACGTACGTCTCTGATCGAGCAGGATGTCCTGGCACTGCCCGGGCGGGCCGACACGGCGGATGCGGTGCTGGAGTCGATGTCGACGCGGTGGACGCTGGCACAGATCCGCGAGCTCCCGCCGGACCAGGCGGAGGCCGTTCTGCTGCGGGTGGTGGTGGGGCTGGACGGGCCTGCCACGGCGCGGGTGCTGGGCAAGCGGCCCGGAGCGGTGCGGACGGCCGCCTACCGCGGGTTGAAGCGGTTGGCGGAGCAGTTGACCTCGGGCAGCGGCCCGGAGCGGGCAGCGGATGCGGCGCGGGGCGCCGTGAAGGATGAGACATGAGTCGCAAGGCGGAAGAGACGGATCCGGGGCTCCTCACACCCGAGATCGAGGCGCTCGCGGAAGCTGTGCGGGGCGATGCCGGAGCGGCGGGTCTCGAGCGTGCGCTCGCGGTCTTCCGGGAGGCCGGCAGCGCGGCGACGGGGACCGTCCCGCTCAGACGCCGGAGGCGCGACGACTGGCGTCCGGTCCGCCGCAGGTTTCCCACGCGTGTTTCGTTGCGGGCGGCCCTCGGGGTCGTCCTCGCCGGTGTGACGCTGGGCGGCGTGGCACTGGCCGCCGGCACGGGTGTGTTCCCGGATCCGCTCGCCCCGGCCGAGACTCCTGGGCCTCGGCCGGGGGCGCATGCTCCGCGCACTCCTGGCAGCACCGGTCCGGCGGGGCCGGACCGGACCACCTCGTCACCGGCGCCCACGCCCTCGGACCGGGCCACGTCGCACGATCCGGCATCGGTCAATCGCGCCGCGCTGTGCCACGCGTGGGCCAAGGGCAACGGCAACGGCAAGCACCAAGGTGCGGCGTTCCGGCGGCTGGCGGAAGCCGCGGGCGGGGAGGACGCGGTGGATGCCTACTGTGCCGCGCTGTCCGGCGTGGACGACGCTGCTCCTTCGACGCCCGGGAAGCCGTCGCGGACGCCCGCGACGGGGTCGTCGAAGGACGGCCCCCCAGCTGCCTCTCCCCCACGGGGCAGGAGCGCGGAGCACACCGCCGGCGCCGGTCAGCGTCCGTAGCCGGGCCGGCGGGTCCGTCTGCCGGCCAGAGCGCAGATGCCGCCACCGACGGCCAGCAGTACGCCGAGCACCACGGCCAGTCCGAGCTTCACCGGGGCGCCGCCGCTCTTGAGCGCGCGGCCCTGGACAGCGGCGGTGGGAACGGTGCCGGAGTCCTCGCTGAGGAAGTACCGCGAGTCGTTCGCGTTCCCGCGATTGTCACCCAGGAGGAACATGCGCCCGGCCGGCACCTTCACGTCGTAAGGTGCCGTGCCGAACGGGGAATCCGCCTTCTTCACGTAGGGTCCGTCAGCCGGTGCTCCATTGACGGTCAGCGTCCCGTCGGCGAAGACGACTCGGTCGCCGCCGAGCCCGATGACGCGCTGCAGGACCGCCAGCCCGTTGTAGCGATCCGGCACGCTGTAGAGCACGACATCCCCTCGCCGCACCTCCTCGCCACTGGATCGCTCGACCATGACGCGGTCGCCTTCGTGGTAGGTGGGTTCCATAGCCCTTCTGGCCGTGACCACCGTGTAGGAACCCAGGACCGACCAGAGCGCCCCGGCAGCCGTGAGGGCCCCCAGGACCGTCAGGACCGTCCCCGTGATCAGCAGTCGGCGCCCGCCATGTGGGCATCGGCTTTCGCTCATCGGCTCTCATTCCGTGTGCGGGTCGACGCGTCAGCCGATGGCGATGCGCGGATGGGCTCCGGGCTTGATCCAGGCCATGATCGTGTCCATCGTGGCCCGCGGTACCGAGACACAACCCGCTGTCGCCCCGGACCCGTTGACGTGGAGGAAGATCCCGGCACCGCGTCCCGGAGTGGCAGGCCGGCGGTTGAAGTTGATGACCAGCGCCTTCGCGTACTGCGTGGGGTAGTTGATGAGGTGCTCGCTGCCCCGCTCCCCGGTCTCGACGAGGGGGAAATCGGCGCCGGCGGCGGAATGCATCGAGTTGTAGTACGCAGACTCGGGGTCCTCCACCCACCAGTGCGAGGAGTTGACCCGCGTGTAGGGGCTGGGATGCCCAGTCCGGAACGTACGACATGGGGTTCCGTGACTACAGCCCGGGGCTCAACCGGTTCACCACCCGTGACATGTACAACGGAGCCCTCGCCGACATGAGTCTCGGCGCGGACCCCTACACGGGCAACCGCTACGCCTTCACTGGCGGCAACCCGGTGAGTCGTACCGAACTCGACGGCCACAGCTGGCTCGACCCGATCAAGAACTTCTTCTCGGGTGGCGGAAAGGTCGCCACGAAGGCGCCCAAGGGTGTGTTCACGGCGGTTGAGGTCTTCCTCAACGGAATCGGGTGGAACACGCCCACCGTGTCCAACGGCTTCGAGTCGGACCCTGGAGACACCCCGGACTACAACAAGGAACTTCTCCTCAAGCCGGACTCCAAGAAGGAGTGGCAGCCGGCCGACACCCCGTTCCCGTTCACCCGTGACGACTGCGCGGCCGGCCAGAGCATGACGTACTACGCACCCCTCGACAAGCAGGGCAGGGCCCAGGGCCCCGGCGAGTGCCTGGCTCGTCCGGTTTGATCATGTGATGCCGTAGAGGGTGAGGATGCGGAGTCGGTCGGTGTGGGCTCGTCGTCCGGCGGCGGTGTTGACGTAGCCGGCGAGCTTGAGCGCGCTGCGGATCAGGTCGCGGAGGGCAGCGAGTACGGCGGGCGCATTGTGGGTCCTGACCTGGGACTTGTCCTCGTTGAAGGTGACATCTCGGCACCAGTGGACGGTGTTCTCCACGGTCCAGTGGCCGCGAGCCCAGGATGCGATCTCGGCTGCGTTCGCTTCCTCGGCGGGCAGGTCGGTGACGGCGTAGACGGTCTCGCTGGACCACTTCTTCGCCCCGTAGAGACGACGACGGCGCTGGATGCGCAGGACCTGGGCCGCGTGCGGGAAGAGCAGGCCGTCGACGGTGACGACCTGTACGAGCCGCTGCTCGTGGCGGCCGTGTCCCCGGGCGTCGTCGCGGTGGATCACGGGGATGGCCTTCCAGGGCAGGGCGTGGAGTTGACGGGCCTGGCCGCGCTGGTTGTTCTTGATGGTCAGCAGGTAGTGGGCGCCGCGTTCGCGCAGGTAGGTGGCGTGGCCGTGTTGGGCGTGGAGGGCGTCGGCGGTGACGACCGCCCCCGCGAGATCCGCGTCGTCGATCTGGTCGAGCAGGGGTGCGAACTCGGGGATTTCGTTGGTCTTCGCGCCGATCTCGCGGGAGGCGAGCGTGACACCGTCGCCGTGGTGGACGGCGGACAGGACGAAGACGCGGCTGCCGTCGGGGCGTCTGGCGCCGCGCAGGCACTTACCGTCCACCGCGATCGCCCGCCGCCGGGGGCGTACCGGCTCGGCGCGGGCGGCCGCCCGGTGGGCCCGACGCTGTTCACGCTCGGTGCCGCCGTCGGGCATCACCGGCTCCGGACGGCGGGACCGTGCGGACAGCAGGGGCCGCAGGTAGTCGTGCCCGGCCGCGCTGATCTCGCCGGGATCGAGCCGCCCCAGGATGCTGCGCAGGGTTTTCTCACTCGGGATCCGGTAGCGGCCAAGGAGCGGGTGGTAGGGCAGGCCGAAGGCGGCCAGCTCCTCCGGCGTCGCACGTCGGCACCATTCCGCCGCCGCGGTGATCGAGTCGTGGCCGGACGGGGTCATCGCGCAGACCACCAGGGCCAGGACAGAGGAGAGCCGGTAGCGCACTCCGCAGGCCCCTCACGGATCGGTGACCGACTCGAACTCGGCAACCAGGCCACGGACTTGGTCCTTGGCCACACCCTCGCGGAGAGCTTCCAGGCAGGGCGCATGAGGCGCACGGACAGCGACAGGAGATGATGGAGGAACGAACACGGCACCTTCGTGGATCTTGCAGCGTAGAGAACTACATGATCCACAGGCGCCGTGTTCATCTGCTTCCGGGGCTCGCCATCGAGATCAATCACCCCAGGGTGGGGCGATCCAGGTACTCGCCGGGGCCATGCCCGGAGCCCCCGGGCCCATCCGGTGTCCGTCAGAGCCCGACGGGCTCGCCGTCGATCCACTGGACGCGCCTGTTGCGGCACAGGCAGAAGGGGTGGCCGACCGGGTCGGTGTAGACGCGCCAGCCGTAGCCCTCCTCGCCGACGAAGTCCTTGCGGAGGGTGGCGCCGAGGGCGGTGAGGCGCTGTTCCTCGGGTTCGAACTCGTCGACTTCGAAGTCGAGGTGGAACTGCTTGGGGTGCTCGTCATCGGGCCAGTTCGGGGCGCGGAAGTTGTCGACGCGCTGGAACGCGAGCTCGATCTTGCCGAACTTGATGCCGGCCCAGTTGTCGTCGCTGTCGGGCTTGACGGGTTCGCCGGTGACCTCGGCGTAGAACGCCGCGAGCTTCATGGGCTCGGGGCAGTCGATGATGAAATCGGTGAGCTTCAGCATCCGGCGATCTTGCCACGCGGACCGCGAGGGTGGCAGGGGTGAAGCCAGGGCCCCGACGAGTGCCTGGATCACCCCGGGGTGGGGCGATCCAGGCACTCGCCGGGGCCCTGGGGCAGGGCCCAGGGCGCCTACGCCTGCCTCACCGCCGGTGGATTCAACTACACGGACAAGAAGGGAAGCACGATGCTGAACACACCGGACACGGAAATAATGGGCAGTCCCGCGCCCTGGCCGCCGAAGACGCCGGGATTCTTCGAGAACGCACCGCCCGGATTTGTGCTGGGGAACGACCCAACGCTGAACCGTGGGCACCTCCTCGCCCGCCAGCTCGGAGGTAGCGGTACGGACCGGCGCAATTTGGTCACGCTGTATCGCAACGCGAATGCCCCGGTGATGTCGAAGCAAGAGGATAAGATCGCCGACTCGATCGCCGCGGGTAACACCGTCTACTATTCGGCCGTTCCGGTGTGGGGTAGCGACAGCAATCCCATTCCGCTCGGTGTTACGATGACTGCCTATACGTCCAGTGGGGCCAGAATTGTCGATCAGACAATTTGGAACAAACCCTGACCGAGACGTAGTCATCAAGTAAATCTCATGGAGGGGTGCACATGGAATGGGTAGAACGCCTGGTGGCGGTCACGGGTTGGGATGGCGAAACCAGCGAAACCGACTGGTCCGGCACCGAAGAGTTCCTGGGCACCCCTCTCCCCGACGACTTCAAGGAACTGCGCCGCCGCTTCGCACCCTGGGGCGCTTTCAGTGATCATCTCCTGATTCTGAAGGCGACCGATGGTTCAGAGACGGTGCACACCAACCACGCCAAACTGCTCAAGTCGGTATCGGGAAACCCGGAAAACCTGGACATGTTCAAACCCTTCGGGCTTTTCGGCGCGAACAAGAACAGTCCGGGGACGGGCCTCGTACAGTGGGGTTTTTCCTTGATCGAGGAAGAGTGCTACTGGCTGGCTGACGCAGCGCGAGACCCGGCCACTTGGCCGGTGATCGCACGTGTTGACCCGCTGGAACCATTTCAGCGCTTTGACATGTCGGCCTCGGAATTCGTCTACCGCGTTCTCACCGAGACCGAATTCGAACCCTTCGGTATCGCAGAGTCGATTCCATCGCCCTACTACCGGGAATATTGATCCTGCTCACAGTCCGGTCCGATCGACGCCACGGCCCGCTCGCCTCACATCGTGCGGGCCGTGGCGCTTTCAATTATCCCTCTACGCCTGGGACGGAATATGTTCCCTATACCGTGGGAATCAGCCCGCGTTGCGTGGTAGGGGATTGCAGCTTCCTGATGCCACTTGGTAAGTGACGGCCGGATTGCGCCGCCTCTTTACTCCCCAAGCGCGCGGCGCCGGCTCTGGTGGGGCCCTCGCCCGCATCGGTCAGCAAAACTAATTGGAGTGGGAATGTGGGTTGAACGTCTGCTCGAGATTACCGGGCGAGCGAATCAGGAGCTTCGCATTGACTGGAACCCCCTGGAAGCCGAATTAGGCTTGGAGCTCCCTTCCAAATATAAAAACATGTGTGAATCATTCGGCCACGGGGCATTCTCAACCTCTATTTGGGTGAACTCCGTAGACCCGAATCAAGTGTTTGACCTGTTGACAAATTGGCGGGTTCGCTTGGAGTACACGCAAAATAATGTATCCTCGAAATCCGTCAACCTCTACGAGCCATATGCGATCTACGAACCGGGCAAGGGCGGATTGATTCCGTGGGGTGCAGGCGACACGGGAGACGAATTCTATTGACTGGTCCAGGAAGGAGAGAAAGAAGCCCGTTGGCCCATTCTCGGCCGAGTTGCGGATTCCGATATCGGTGATTGGGATCGATACGAAATGAGTGTAGCCGAGTTTCTTTTCAGGGTGTTGACGGATGTTGATTTCCGTCCCTTTACGCTGGCTCCCCACGTTCCGGACCCCGCATTCACGCCGGCGGACTGAGCGCAGGAGACTTTGATGCAGCGAGGCGACCCAAGGGGTGCTGGCCTCCTCAACTCCTCTGCAAACAAGCCCGCTCAACAGGGAGCACGCGGACAGGACGCCCCTTTCCGTCCTGTTCGAGCCTTGCGAAGTCCTCTCGGCGCACGAAGACATGAGGACGCGTGAGAGAGGATATAAAACAAGACCGTACCGTAAATAAGGGGTGGCCGTTGGGAATCGAATCCCTGGAGATTGCGCTGCCGGGGCTGGTGGCGCAGCGTCTCGAGGTTCTACGGCGCATCGACTGGCAGGTTGTCTTCGACGGGTTTGGGACTCGCCTGCCGGACGACTACATCACTTTGGCGGAGTCATACCCTCGGCTGGAGATCGGTCAATTCCTCACTGTGACGTCGCCGGCCCCAGGTGACGAAGCGGGATTCGTCGAGGAGGCGAGAGAGGATATCGCCGGCGCCGAGGGCATGGCGCAGAGGGGAATGCTGGGCGGCTACCCTGGGTTCCCGGAGTCGGGAGGGTTGCTGTTGTGGGGCGGCTCGATAGACGGGGATGAGTTTTTCTGGCGTACAGAAGGGCAGCCCAACGAATGGACCGTCGTTGTGGCTGGGCGGAATGACGACTGGTTCCACTACGAGGGCAGCCTCTCGAGCTATCTCGCCTGGCTGTGCTCGGGAAAGGCCGCACCGCATGGTCTCCCTCCGAACTTTCCGGGGCCTGGACCCGTAGTCTCCGTCGGCTGAAAGCGATCGAGAATCGACTTTCCGGCCTGTGCCGACGGTCAGGTATTCGGCCTCCTGACGCGATGGCGAGCTGCACTCGCGGTCGGAACACCGAGTTCGGCGACGTTTCGGCTGTCGCACTTCACAAGGTCCACAGCCCGGGCCCCGAAGGCTTCGTTCCGTGGGGGCCCGCAGAACGGGGCGACGAGTACTGCTGGTCGGGGTGATCCCCGCAGTCGGCTTCGCCTTCGTCGCCGACGCAGCCTCGATCGTCAGTCGAGGCCTTCGATGATGCGGAAGTCGCGCTCGACGCCGTCAGCAAGTGCGGCCAGCGCCTCCTGGTAGGCCGCACTCGCACGTGCGGCGACCGCCTGCTCGAAGCTGTCGAACTCGATCAGGATGGTGCGCTCGGCGATTCCGGCGTCGTGTGCGACGACCCGGCTGCCGCGGGAGAGCAGCCGCCCGCCCGCGGCAGCGACGGCTGGACCAGCCAGCTTGTCGTAGGCAGCAAGCCTCTCGGGGTCCGCGATGGTGCGGTAGGCGCTGACCCAGTAGCCCTTGGCCACGGTGCCTCCTGTGTTCGGAATTGATGATCAGAAGCGTGCTCGGATCCATGGCCGGCGCGCAGTGGGTCAGCGAGCCGGGTCAGCGAGCCGACGGAGACTGCGTCGAAGTCGGACGGCTTCGGTCCTCAGCTTTCGTTTCGACTCGACCGGCCCGGGCCCGGCAGGCCGACTGGGGCGGTGATCGGACTGATCTCGGGTGTGCGTCGGCGGGCGAGGGCGAGGCTGACCATCGTCGTGATCGCCATCGCGGCGACGCCGACCAGCGCCGCGGTCGTGTAGGCGTCGTCGTTCGGGAAGAGGCGGCCCGTGGCAGTGCCGGCGGCGAGGACCAGGCCGCCGATGGCGCTGCCCAGGGAGTACCCGACGCTGCGCACGACATAGTTGAAGCTCATGGCGCTCGACGTCTCGCTCTTGGGGGTGACGGCCAGGATGACGCCGGGCATGGCGGCCGAGAAGCTGCCGACGCCGAAGCCCAGCACGCCCATGGCCGCGAGCAGTTCGGCCAGGTTGGACCGGGCGGTGGCGAACAGGACGAACCCGCCGCCGACGATGGCGGCGCTGCCGGCCAGGAGCAGGGGCCCGTCGATCCGTGTCCGGACCCGCGGCGTGAGCTTGCCGGCGATGAACCCCAGCACGGAGAACGGGATGAGGACCAGCCCCGCCACGGAGGTGGTCAGTCCGAAGCCGTAGCCGGCGCTGTGCGGCGTCTGCGCGTAGCGGGTGATGAGCGTGAGCAGGAGGTACATGCCGATCCCGCCGACGAACATGGCGATGTTCGCCCCGGCGACCGCCGGGTGCCGTACCGCCCGGACGTCGACCAGGGGCGTCCTGGTTCGCAGTTCGGAAACGGCCCAGACGCAGAGCAGGAGTACGGCGGCGACGGCAAGGGTCACCGCCACTGCGAGGTGTCGGCTCCACAGGCTCCTCTCGCCGGCCAGGAACAGGACGACGATCAGTCCACCCGCCAGGACGAGCGCACCTGCCACGTTCACGTGAGCGGAGCGGCCTTCGGGAGTTGCGGGCACGGAGCGCCACGCGGTCACGAAGGCGACGGCGGTGACGAGCAGGCCGAGGCCGTAGGCGGCCCGCAGTCCGCCGAACTCGGCGAGCAGCGCGGCCAGCGGGTAGCCGACGCCGGCTCCGATGATGGAGACCACGGAGATCAGGGCGATCGTGGCCGCGCTGCGCTCCTCGGGAAGATGGTCGCGGGCCACGCCCATCATCAGCGCCGTGAGACCGAGTCCGACGCCTTGGGCGGCTCTGCCCACGAGCAGCCAGGCGAACGGCAGCGGCAGCACGGTGAGCGCGCTGCCGACGACGACGATCGCCAGCGTGGCGAGAATCGTGGCCCGCCGGTGCGGACCGGCTCCGAGCCGGCCGAGGACAGGTGTGGCGACGGCGCCGCTGAGCAGGGCGATGGTCAGCGTCCACTGCGCGCTGTCGAGGGAGACGTGGAACGTGGTCGCCACGCTGGTGATGAGCGGCGTCCCGAGGCTGGCGACCGCCGCCACGACCAGGGCGATGAACATCAGGGCGGGGACCAGCAGACGCGCCTCGGAACGTATCGGGTCAGTGCTCATGGGCTGGTCATGAGCCTGGGCCGCGGTCACCGGTCCGACTCCTCTCGGGCGTGGCTTTCGAGCTCCGCCAGATGCTGCAGCGCCGGAAGGGCTGCTGCCAAGGCCTCGACCTCGTCACCGGTGAGTTCGTCGATCAACCGCGCGTACGCGTCGACGCCCGCCTGGCGTCGCGTCCGGACGTACGACGCGCCGGCCTCGGTCAGGCACACCAGCGTGACCCGCTTGTCGGACGGATCGCCCTTCCGCTCGACCAGCCCGGATTCCTCCATCACCCGGACCAGGACGGTCATCGCGGGCTGGGTGACGCCCTCGGACACTGCCAGATCGGTGATCCGTCGCGGGCCGGTCTTGTCCAGGGTGGCCAAGGTGGCGGCGGACGTCAGGCTCATGTCGCGGGGAAGGCGTCTCACGGCCCTGGTGGCCAGACCGTAGAGGGCTGACCCGATGGCATCGGAAGCGCCGTGCGCGGCGTCTCGGCGACTCATACCTGAAGCATAGCGGATTTATATGAATTCTTTATGCATCCCGGCGGGGCCGCACACGGAGCGAGGCGGTACCGCATGGCACCACGTGGCACCACGGGGTGCCATTCGGTGCCATCACGGCCACCTGAACACGTCTGGCACCACTATCGCCCCAACTGGAGCCATGCCGTTTCCGCAGGTCAGAGCAGTTTCGCTGCAAGAGTGTCCGGAAACCGCGCCACATCACTTGCGCATGGCGCCATCGTGGTGCCAAGATGGCGTCATGGACCTCACCCCGTATGTCGACACCCTCCGCCGCGAACTCGCGGTGGCTGCCGAAGCCGGCGGCGACGAAGCCCGCGCGCTGGCGGAGAGGCTCACCGCTCCCCTGGAGTCGGCGACCCGGCTGACCATGCTCAACGTGCTCTCCGCTGCGATGGACGAGGTCACCCGCGAACTCGCCCCCGGTTCCGTCGACGTACGGCTGCGCGGGCTCGACCCCGACTTCGTCGTGACACTGCCGGTCACCGGCACCGTCGCCGCGGAGCCGGCCGCGCCCGCCGAACCGCTCAGGACCCCGCCCCCGATGGACGGCGACGAGGGTGGCACCGCCCGCGTCAACCTGCGGCTGCCGGCCCACCTGAAGGCGCGAGCCGAGGAGGCCGCGGCCCGCGAGGGCCTGTCGGTCAACGCATGGCTGGTGCGAGCCGTGTCGGCCGCGGTCGACGGCGGCACCGGGCCGCGTACGACGGAGAAGAGCCAGACGCTCGGACAGGGCTACACCGGCTGGGTGCGCTAGCCGCACCCCCTGCCCGCGCCGCTTCACCCACACCACGTCCCACCAGCGGGGACGCCACCAAGACCTAAGAGGACGGGACAGTCATGCCTTCTTTCGACACCTCCGAGCCGATCGCGGTCACCGCCCACGTGGACGCCGGTTCCATCCAGTTCACCGCGGGCGACCGCCCCGACACCGTCGTCGAAGCACGGCCCCGCGACCCGAAGAAGGACCAGGACGTCCGGGCGGCCGAGCAGACCGAGGTCACCTACGCCGGCGGCGCACTGACCATCCGGACGCCCAAGCAGCGCTACCTGATCGGCCGCACCGGCACCGTGGACGTGACGGTCGAGCTGCCCACGGGCTCGCACATCGATGTGACCGGCGCCTGGGCGCAGGTGCTCGGCGAGGGCCGGCTCGGTGAGGTCCGCGTGAAGACCTCGTCCGGCGACGTCCGCCTCGACACGACCGGCCCGCTGCACCTGACCGCGTCGCACGGCTCGATCACCGTGGACCACATCGAGGGCAAGGCCGAGATCACCACCAGCTCCGGCAGCCTGCGCGTCGGGTTCGTCGACGGACCCGCCGTCCTGAAGAACTCGCACGGCACCACGACCGTCGGGGCCGCGACCGGCGAGCTGCGGGTGAGCGGCTCCAACGGCGACATCGACATCGCCCGCGCCGAGGGCTCGGTCACCGCCACCACCGCCCACGGCACCCTGCGCGTGGCCGAGATCGCCCGCGGCACAGCCCAGCTGGAGACGAACCACGGGGCCATCGAGGTCGGCATCCGCGAGGGAACGGCCGCCTGGCTCGATGTCAACTCCGGTGCCGGGCAGGTGCGCAACACCCTCACCGCGTCCGAGACCCCGGCGGAGAGCGAGGACACCGTCAGGGTCCGCGCCCGCACCCGGTACGGCAACATCGACATCCGCCGCGCCAAGGCCTGACCCCTGGCACCGGCCCGCACCGGCCCGCACAGCGCCACCGCCCCATCCCGCCCCACCAGCTCAGCCCCAGCCACTTTCACCTTCGAACGGGAGGGCTCCATGCCTTCGTCTGTCATGCCCACATCCAGGAAGGGTGACGGCCAGCCGTTGCCGGACGCCGTCTCCGCCGTCGGGATGCGCAAGTCCTACGGCGACAAGGTCGTCCTCGACGGGATCGATCTGCGCATCCCCGCAGGCACCGTGTTCGCACTGCTCGGCCCGAACGGCGCCGGCAAGACCACCGCCGTGAAGATCCTCTCCACCCTCGTCACCGCGGACGCCGGCGATCTGCGCGTCGACGGCCACGACCTGGCCACCGACCCGCAGTCGGTGCGCGCCGCGATCGGCGTCACCGGCCAGTTCTCCGCCGTCGACGGCCTGATCACCGGCGAGGAGAACATGCTCCTCATGGCGGACCTGCACCACCTGTCCAAGCAGGAGGGGCGGCGGGTCGCCGCCGAACTGCTGGAACGCTTCGACCTGGTCGAGGCTGCATCGAGGCCCGCCTCCACCTACTCCGGTGGCATGAAGCGTCGCCTCGACATCGCCATGACCCTGGTCGGCAACCCGCGGATCATCTTCCTCGACGAGCCGACCACCGGCCTCGACCCCCGTTCGCGCCACAACATGTGGGGCATCATCCGCACCCTGGTCACGGGCGGCGTCACGGTCTTCCTCACCACTCAGTACCTGGACGAGGCCGACGAACTCGCCGACCGGATCGCGGTGCTGAACGACGGAAAGATCGCCGCCGAGGGCACCGCCGACGAACTGAAACGGCTCGTCCCCGGCGGGCACATCCGACTCCGCTTCACCGACCCGGCCGCCTACCGCTCCGCCGCGTCCGTCCTGGGCGAGGCCGCCCGGGACGACGAGGCGCTCGCGCTGCAGATCCCCAGCGACGGCAGCCAGCGCGAACTGCGCTCCATCCTCGACTGGCTGGACTCGGCCGGCGTCGAGGCGGACGAACTCACCGTCCACACCCCCGACCTCGACGACGTGTTCTTCGCCCTGACGGGCAACAACCAGCCGGCCCAGACCGACCAGTCCAAGGAGACAGTCCGATGAGCGCCCTCTCCCTCGCCGTCCGCGACTCGAACACCATGCTGCGCCGCAACCTCCTGCACGCCCGCCGCTACCCCTCCCTCACCCTGAACCTGCTCCTCACCCCGATCATGCTGCTGCTCCTCTTCGTCTACATCTTCGGCGACGTCATGAGCGCCGGGATCGGTGGCGCGGACCGCTCCGACTACATCGCGTACATCGTCCCGGGCCTGCTGCTGATGACCATCGGCAGCACCACCATCGGCACCGCGGTCTCCGTCTCCAACGACATGACCGAAGGCATCATCGCCCGATTCCGCACCATGGCCATCCACCGCGGATCCGTCCTCGTCGGACACGTCGTGGGCAGCGTCCTGCAGTGCATCGCCAGCGTCGTCCTCGTCGGCGCCGTCGGCGTGGCCATCGGCTTCCGCTCCACCGACGCCACCGTCCTCGAATGGCTCGCCGCCTTCGGACTGCTCGTCCTCTTCGCCACGGCGTTCACCTGGATCGCCGTCGGCATGGGCCTGATCAGCCCCAACGCCGAAGCCGCCAGCAACAACGCACTGCCCATGATCCTGCTGCCCCTGCTGTCCAGCGCCTTCATCCCGGTCGACACCATGCCCGGCTGGTTCCAGCCCATCGCCGAGTACCAGCCCTTCACCCCCGCCATCGAGACCCTGCGCGGTCTGCTGCTAGGCACCGGGATCGGCCACAACGGCTGGCTCGCCGTCGCCTGGTGCCTGGGCCTTACGGTGCTCGGCTACCTCTGGTCCACCTCGAAGTTCAACGCCGATCCGAAGTAGTACCGGTCAGCAGCTCGAAGATCAGCTCCCGCCACGGGGCGGCGTACTCCGGACACCACGTCGGCGTAGGCCGCCCCGTAGGGCTGGGACGGCACCCGCTGGCGGCTCGGTCGATCAGTTGCATCGTCCGCTGCCGCTGTAACAGGGCGAGTACCCGGCGCTCGGGGTGGGTGCGGGACCCGGGTGCGACTGTTCGTACTCGTGCTGGCTGAGCACGAACATCATCGCGACGGCGCCGGCCGTCAGGAGCTGCAGGACCGCTGTCCGCCGGGCGCGGGCCAGCATCGCGAGCACGAAGAGGACGAGTACGCGATGAGGAAGTGCCGCATGAACGCGATGTTCGCCAGCGCCGCCTCGTCGATCTTCTCCCGCCTCCCCTGCGCGGCCCACCCGTCCATCCCGTAACCGAACATCGTCCAGACGAAGACCAGGGCCTCGACGATGAGCAGCATGACGGCCGTGGCGATGTCCGAACCGCGGGACGTTGTGTTCTACCAGGGCCATCTGCGTCGGGACAGACGCGCGCGAAGCTCATGAGTCATGGCCCCATGCTCCGAACCGGCCTCCAGCGCGCCTGAGTACGCACACTCATGCGACGCAGCCGCCTTCACGAAGCTCAGGGCTCCGGCAACGGGCGTTATCCACAGGTCACTTGGGGCCGAGTTCCGTTTTACCCCGACGCCGACGACCGCGCGATCTTCTATCCTGTGGCGTCGGCGGCTGAGCGGGGGATCAGCGATGAGCACGTACTTCGACATCGGCGAGACGACGCTGTGGAACCCGTCCAACGGTGCGGCCGCCTCTTCCTGCGGCACGTCGAGGCCCTGGAGGCGGAGCTCGGCCTGCCCTCCGGAATCCGCCAGGGCGAGCATGCGGGCGACCCGGACACGGTCGTCCTGGACCGGGCGGTGTACGCGGAGTTCGTACACGGTCTCGTCGCCTGGCACTGCCGTACGCGCCACGGTGTGATCCTCGCGCTCTCCGAGGGGTTCTCTGCCGTTGCCGTCGCGCTCGCGCGGCGGGCGGGAATCGCGGTCGAGTTGCCCGGACCGGAGTCCAGCGACGCTGCCGGGGGCGCCCGGCGGGACCTGCAGGCACCCGTCGATCCCAGGACCACGCCAGAGGCTGTCGTCACCGCCCTGGGCAGACGAGCGCGGGAGATGGACCGGCAGATGGACCGCTGATCCACCGTTCGCTCCTTGCCGGCCCAGAGGCTGCTACTCGGCGGCTCATCGAGACCCCTCCACCGGAAAGTGGATCGGGCTCAGCAGGTACTGCGTCCGCTCGGGGGCCGGCCGGTTGGACAGCTTCGGTGCGATGGCCGCGCGCAGTCCGGCGATGAGTTCGTCGAGCTCTCCCGGGCTGAGCCAGAGTGCATGCTGCCGGTAGCCCACCTGGTCGGCCACAGGGTCGGCCCCGTCACGGTCGAGATAGCCGTTGAACTCGGCCAGCAGGGCCGTCATCGCGGTGGCGAAAGCCTGCCGGTGGTCGTCGGGGGTGAGGTCGCGGATCGCATCGGGGCCGATCACAGCCCGGTCCCGGCGCAACCGGTAGTGGCGCCGCACCGCACCTCGCACCCTGTGCTCCTCAGCCACCTCCAGGATCCCGCCCGTCGACAGCAGGTCGATATGGCGGTACACGGTGGCCTTGGAGGCTTCGGGGATCCGGGCGCAGAGCTGAGTGGTCGTCATGACCCGTCCGCCGCCCATCGCGTGAACGATCCGCAGCCGGATGGGGTGGGCGAGCAGCTCCAGGGAGTCCATACCCCATACCTTCTCATGACTGATACCTTTCTCAATCATGCGAACGGATGAAGTGAAGGCGCTCGCCATGTCTCAGCGATTCGCCACGTTACTGCGGGCTGAGCGTTTCGCCGAGATCGTCGAGTTGTTCACGCCCCCGCTGCGCGGTGCCGTGTCCGCGGACGCGCTGCGGCTCGCGTGGACGGCCGAGGCAGCCGGGCGAGGCGGGGAAGTGAATATCGGGGAGCCTTCGCAGGCGGACGGTGACACCTCCCCGGTGCGCGTACGTATCCCGGTGAAATGCGCCGACGGAGGCTTCACCGTGGTCACGTCGGTGGGCGACGACGGACTGCTCCACGGGCTGCGGTTCGATACGGAGGGCGGTAGCTGGCGGCCACCGCAGTACGCGGAGCCGGAGCGCTTCACCGAGCAGGACGTCGTGGTCGGCAACGGGCCGCTCGCCGTGCCGGGCACACTGAGCATGCCCGTCGGCACCGGCCCGTGGCCCGCCGTGGTTCTGCTCGGGGGTGGCGGCGCGTTCGACCGGGACGAGAGCGTCGGCCCCAACAAGCCGCTCAAGGACCTTGCTTGGGGACTCGCCTCGCAGCAGGTGGCCGTGCTGCGGTTCGACAAGATCACCTTCACCCAGCCCGGCAGCCTGCCCTCGGGCTTCACGATGGCCGACGAGTACCTGCCGTACGCTCTCGATGCCGTCCGGCTCCTCCGGGAGCGGCAGGAGGTGGACCCGGACCGCGTCCACCTCCTCGGTCACAGCATGGGCGGCAAGGTCGCGCCCCGCGCCGCCGCCGCTGATCCGTCGATCGCCGGACTGGTGCTCCTCGCCGCGGATGCCCAGCCGATGCACGAGGCCGCCGTACGGGTCGCCGGTCATCTCGCCGCGCGTACCCCTGGCCCGAACGCGGACGCAGCAGTGGCGACGCTGACCCGGCAGGCAGCGCTCGTGGCAGGACCCCAACTCGCGCCCGACACCCCGTCGGAACTGTTGCCCTTCGGGTTCTCCGCCGCGTACTGGCTCGACCTGCGCGCCTACGATCCGGTGGCCACGGCTGCCGAACTGACGTGCCCCATGCTGATTCTGCAGGGCGGGCGGGACTACCAGGTGACGGTCGCCGACGACCTGACGCGATGGCAACGCGCCCTGGCGGACCGGCCCGAGGTGGCCATCCGGGTCCACCCGGACGCCAACCACTTCTTCTTCAGCGGCCGGGAGCCGTCCACGCCTGCCGAGTACACCCGGACGGACCACGTCGACGCCGCGGTGGTGGACGAGATCGCGTCCTGGCTGGCGCGGCGATAGACACGGATTGCTTCAGATCTTCGTCAGGAGGGTCGGCTCCCGGCAAGGAGCCAGTCGGCGACGTCGCGCAGCCGGTGTGCGGCCGCAGGGTCGAACGCCCTGGGTGTCAACCGGGATGCGACGGCCCCCACGTTGGCGCTGAGCGCTTCGGCCGGGGGTTCGTCGATGGCCGTGATGATCGGCGGCAGCGCGGCCTCCACGGGCCTCGGGCACTGTCCTTCCGGCATCGGGGGCAGTCGCGGAACGGACAGAGGCATCCCGCCCCAGGAACCTTTCGGAACTCCGTCCCCTCGGCGTCGGGGAACGCACGGGCTGCGGCCAGGAGCCGGTCAGGGACCGGCCGCGGAAGGGTTGTGCCCCTCCGTGGCCGGCGGGATGCCGCCCGTGCGGTCCAGGTCCGAGGGCCTCGTCCGCACGGGTGACGGGGACGTTCGGCAGCGAGCCGGCTGGCCGGCCTGATCCGAACGAGAGGCCCTGACCTCACGGGTCAGTACACCTGGGCCACCGCGCCCCGCGCCGCCAGCAGTTCGACGACCCGGTCCAGCGGCAGTGCCGGAACGTGGTGGCCGGCCCGGCCGGTCATCGAGTGCGCGCCGGTGAGCACGTTGAGGACCGCCTCCTCCACCGACTCGACGACCGCGCCGTAGAAGGGGTCCATCCGGCCCCACGGCACGAAGCGCATCGACTCGTACGGGGCGCTGCCGTCGTCCTCCGGGAACGTGCTGGTCAGCGCCCCCGCGTTGGCGGTGGAGAAGGCCAGGAAGATGTCGCCGGAGAAGTGGCTTCCGGTGGTGCCGGTGCGGGCGAGGCCCAGAGTCGCCCGCCGGGCCAGCGCCTCGCACTGGCCGGGCAGCAGGGGTGCGTCCGTGGCCACCACCACGATCACCGAGCCCGCGCCGGGCGGGACCTGGCGCTCGCCGTCGGGCGCCGGCGCGGGCCCGTCGGGCAGTTCGCGGCCCACCGGGACGCCGGCCACCACCAGTTCGCGCCGGGCGCCGAAGTTGGCCTGCACGAAGGCGCCCACGGTGTAGCGGTCCTCGCCGTACGCGACCACCCGCGAAGCGGTCCCCGAGCCGCCCTTGAATCCGTAGCAGCGCATGCCCGTACCGCCGCCGACGCATCCCTCCTCGACGGGGCCGGAGGCCGCCGCCTCGATGGCTTCGGCCGCGTGGCGTGACTCCACGGCCGCGCCGTGGATGTCGTTGAGGTGGCCGTCCCAGGTCTCGGTGACCACCGGCAGCAGCCACTCGGGCGCCATGTCGCGGCGGTTGGCGCGCACCCACTCGACGACGCCGCGGTGCACCGGGCCGACCGCGTACGTGTTGGTGACGAGCACCGGAACGGCGAGCGATCCGCTCTCCTCGATCCAGGCGGTGCCGGTCATCTCGCCGTTGCCGTTGAACGAGTGCAGGCCGGCCGCGCAGGGCGTGCCCACGCCCTCCCTGCCGCGCGGGAGGAGCGCGGTGACGCCGGTGCGGACGTCGTCGCCCTCGCGGAGGGTCACGTAGCCGACCTCGACTCCGGGAACGTCCGTGATCGCGTTCCACGGACCCGGTTCGCCGGACAGGGGTATGCCGAGTTCACGTGCCCTCATGCGGTTGTCGTCCACAGGTTCCTCCCGCGTGCCGTCGTCGACCGTGCGGGCAGAGAGTACGTGATCACGCGGGTGCGCAGACAGGGCGGACCGGGGCGCTGTCCGTCAGGGCTTCTCGTGCTCGGCGGGTTCGGCGGTCACCTCTCCGTGGCTCATCCAGGGCCGGGCGAGCAGGAGCAGGCTGACGCCCGCCAGGGCGAGGGCGACGACGATGATGGCGGCCATGGGAGTCGCACTGTCCTCTCCGAAGAGGCCGACCAGCGGTGAGGTCACGGCGCCGAACAGGAACTGGAGTCCGCCGATGAGCGCCGATGCCGCACCCGGTGCGCTGCGCCCCAGGCTCTGGCCGATGCTCATGGTCGAGGGGAAGATCACCGCGATGCCGGAGATGGCGACGAAGAGGCAGATCCAGCTGACGGCCAGGTTCTCCCCCGTCATGGCGGGCAGGACGAGCAGGGCCACGGCACCGACGCCCGAGAGGGTGAGCCCGGCGATCAGGAGGGTGTTCAGCCGGACGCGTACGGAGAGCCGCGCGAAGGTGACTCCGGCGATCAGCATGCCCACCGCGTTCGACGCGAAGATGAGCGAGTAGGCGGTGGCCGATACGCCGTGCACGTTCTGGAAGACGAAGCTGGAACCGCTGATGTAGGCGAACAGCGCCGCCGAGGTGAAGCCGAGCACGAGTACGTAGCCCATGAAGGCGCGGTGCCCCAGCAGCGTGCCCATGGTGCGGAAGGTGCCGGTGAGGCCTCCGCTGTGCCGGCGTTCGGGCGGCAGTGTCTCGGGGACCTTCTTCAGTACGGCGATGAGCATGAGGGCGCCGAGAACGGCGAGGACGACGAAGACGGCGCGCCAGGTCGACAGCGACAGGACCGCGCCGCCGATGACGGGGGCGGCGATCGGTGCGATGCCGAGGATCTGCGAGAGCAGCGCGAAGTAGCGGGGTACGTCCGCTCCCCGGAAGCAGTCGGTGATCACAGCGCGGGCGAGCACCATTCCGGCGGCGCCCGCGAAGCCCTGGAGGAAACGGGCCGCGGTGAGGAGTTCCACGTTCGGCGCGACGGCGCACAACAGGGAGAAGAGGACGAAGCCCGCCGATCCGGAGATCAGGAGCCGGCGGCGGCCCCAGCCGTCGCTCATCGGGCCGATCAGCAGCTGGCCCACCACCATGCCGACCAGGAAGGCGGTCAGCGTGAGCTGCACGGCGGAACTGCTCGCGTGCAGGGTGGCTCCCATCGAGGGGAAGCCGGGCACGTACATGTCGGTGGCCAGCGGGGCGACGGCGGTGAGCGCGCCCAGGACCGCGATCAGGGCGGAGACCTGCTTGGGGGACACGAGCGGGGCGGACGGGGGCCGGGCAGCCCGGGACGCCGCCTCGTCGGAGGCGGGGGAACGAGATAGCATGGCAAGAAAGGTAACCGATAGTTCGCTGGTTAACAAAGGAGTGCCGGTGCAACCCCACCCCGATGGTGTCCGCGACGACTGGGCCCGTCACAACCCTGGGCTCGATGCCTCCGCCATGGACGTCGTGGGCCTCGTCAAGCAGGTGTCCGCGCTCTTCGCCCGCGCTCTGGAGCCGGTGTACGAGGGCGCTCCCCTCACCGTGGCCGAGGCAGACCTGCTCATTCCGCTCCGCTACGCGACCGAGCCGTCCATCGCCCGCCGGCTGGCCGACAACATGGGGCTGTCGCGCGCCGGGGTCAGCAAGACGCTGGCCAAGCTGGAGAAGCGCGGCCACATCGAACGCACTCCGAACCCCGCCGACCGGCGGGCCGCGCTCGTGACGATCACGGAGTCGGGGAAGCAGGCCATCGACCAGATCTTCCCGCGCCAGCTCACCACCGAGGCCGAGCTGCTGTCCGGTCTCGGCGAGGACCGGGCGCGGGTGGTCGACGCCCTCGCGCGCCTCGCCGAGGTGATGGAGGACGGTCTGGCCGGCCGGCACGGCAGGGGCCTGGGTCTGGGCCTCACCAACATCCGGGGCACCCAGGCCACTTGACCGGACGGAGCCCGGGCGCCCGTCACCCCGCGCACCGTTGCCGGAGCCCGGGTCAGCTCTCCTCGGTGAGCTGCTCGTCCAGGTCGTCGAAGAGCAGCTCACCGTGGTCGATCTGGCCCGTGCGGTACGCGGAGCGCGCGACCAGGTGCGCGGCCACCGGACTGGACATCAGCTGGAAGAAGCCGATCAGGCCCAGCGTCGCGAGGTCCATGCCGCTGCGCAGCCGCAGTGCGACCCCGGCCAGCACCAGCAGCAGGCCGAGGGACTGCGGCTTGGTCGCGGCGTGGCTGCGGGAGAGGACATCGGGCAGCCGCAGCATGCCGATCACGCCGAGCAGGCAGATGGCCGCGCCGATCAGCAGCAGCACCGCGCCCGCCGTGTCCACGATCTGGAGCCAGACGTTCACGGCGCCTCCTTGTCGGTCCGCGGGTCGCCGTCGGGGCGCGGGCGGCCCGGCGGCCGGTCGCGCACCGCGATGAAGCGCGCGATGCCGACCGATCCGGTGAAGCCGAGGAGCGCCAGCACCAGCATGATCGGGAAGTAGAACGGATCCCGCGCGAAGGCGGACTTGGCGCCGAGCCCGGCGATGATGAGCGCCGCGCAGACATCCAGCGCGAGAGCCCGGTCGAGCATGGAGGGGCCGCGTTGGATACGGATCAGCAGGGCCGCTCCGGCGACGACGATCAGGACGACGGCCGCGGTCAGCAGCACCCGGTCCACGGTCTCCGGCACACTCATGCGCCCTCCTCCTGGTTGCCCGGCCGCTCGCCGGGGTGCGTTACGGACGGGGGCGGCCCGGCGACGCGGTCGATCTCGTCGCGGGTGCCGAAGGCCCGGACGGTCAGCTCCTCCATGTGCCATACGGAACGCCGGGCTGCGTCCAGTTCGGCGGGCCGGTCCGCGTCGAGGACGTGCACGAAGACGGTGGCGGTGGCGCGGCGCACCTCGACGACCGATCCGCCCGGGACGTTCGACACCGCGACGGCGGTCGCGGTGAGCATCAGGTCCGAGCGGCAGCGCAGCGGAACGGCGATGACGGCGGCCCGGTGCGGGCGGTCCCCGAAGATCTGCCGGGTGACCTTCACGCCGGAGGTGTACATGTCGTAGAGCAGCCAGGTGACGAGCCGCACGATGCCCCAGGGGTGCAGTCGCAGCCCCAGATCGACCTGGGGCAGGGGGAAGGCCAGGCACACGGCCACCGCGACCACGGCTCCGGTCAGGACGTTGGCCCAGTTCAGACTGGACCAGAGCAGCACCCAGATGAGGGTGAGCCAGGCGATCAGCGGAAGGTCGAGCACGCGCGGCCTGCGGCCGCCGAACTCGCAGCTGAACGGCGGCAGGGCCTTGTTCCGGCGGGAGAGTGTGATCAGGCGTTTCACCGGCCCAGCACCGCCTCGATATAGGGGGCGCGCGCGATGAGTTCGGCGGCCGAGCGGTCGGTGTACGAGGTCAGCGGTCCGGCGAACACCGTGAAGGCGAGGCCGAGCGCGACCGTCGCCGCGGTGGCCCAGGTCATCAGGTGCGGCAGCTTGGTGGTGGTCGTGACGGCGTGACCGTGGAGGGTGGCCGCGACCGCGCGTCCGGCCGGCTCGTGGCGGGGGCGTACCCCTTCGTCGCCGGTGCCGGGCATCCGGTCGGGTCCGTCGTCGCTGTCGTCGTCGTCGCTGTCGTCGTCCGACTCCAGCACCGTGCCGTCGGCGGCCTGGCCGGGGGGTGCTGCCCGCCAGAACGCCAGGTTCCAGACCTTGGCCATCACGTACAGCGTGAGCAGGCTGGTCGCCGTGGACCCGATGACGAGGATCCACGCCCAGACGCTGCCGTCGGCGACACCGGCCCGCATGAGTCCGAGCTTGCCGATGAAGCCGGAGAGCGGCGGAATGCCGGCCAGGTTCATCGCGGGTACGAAGAAGAGGGCGGCCAGCAGCGGAGCGGCTCTGGCGATGCCGCCGAGCCGGGTCAGTTCGGTGGTGCCGCCCCGCCGCTCGATCAGTCCGGCCACCAGGAACAGCGTGGTCTGGACGGTGATGTGGTGGACGACGTAGACGATGGCGCCGCCGTAAGCCTGCCGGGTGGCGAGGCCGATGCCGAAGACCATGTAGCCGATGTGGCTGATGAGGGTGAACGAGAGCAGCCGCTTGAGGTCGGTCTGGGCGACGGCGCCGAGGATGCCGACGACCATCGAGGCGAGTGCCGCGGCCATCAGGAGGTCGCCGAGCCGGTTGCCGGGGAAGAGCAGCGTCTCGGTGCGCAGCATGCAGTAGACGCCGACCTTGGTGAGCAGTCCGGCGAAGACCGCGGTGACGGGGGCCGGTGCGGTCGGGTAGGAGTCGGGGAGCCAGGCGGCGAGGGGGAAGACGGCTGCCTTGATGGCGAAGACCGTCAGCAGCATCGCCTGGATCAGGGTCTGTACGCCGAGCGGGAGTTCGGCGAGGCGGCCGGCCAGTTGGGCGAAGTTGGCGGTGCCGGTGGCCGCGTACGTCATGGCGATGGCGGTGAGGAAGAGCATCGAGGAGAACAGGGAGATGATCACGTACGTGGAGCCCGCCCGGATCCGGGGGCCGGTGCCGCCGAGCGTGAGCAGGACGAAGCTGGCGACCAGCATGATCTCGAAGCCGACGTACAGGTTGACGAGGTCGCCGGAGAGGAAGGTGCAGGAGACTCCGGCGACCAGGATCAGGTAGGCGGGGTGGAAGACGGCGACCGGTGTCTCCTCGTCCCGGTCGGCCATGCCCTGGCCCAGGGAGTAGACGAGGACGCAGAGGGTGACGGCCGAGGAGACGGTCAGCATCAGTCCGGAGAGCCGGTCGGCGACGAGGGTGATGCCGAGCGGCGGTGCGAAGTCGCCGAGGTGCACGCTGAGCGGGCCGTTCCTGTCGGCGGCGATCATCAGGGCGACCGAAAGACCCAGTACGGCGGTGAGCACGGCGACGCTGATGAAGCGCTGGAACTGTTTGAGCCGGGTGCCGAAGGCGAGGCTCAGGCCGGTTGCGCAGAGCGGCAGCAGCACCGGCAGGGGGACGAGTGCGTTCACCCGGTGTCTCCTCGGTTCGCGTCGTCGGGGGTGCTGGGGGTATCGGGGCCCTCGGTGGGCCGCTCCTGCGCGTAGTCCTCCGGGTCGGCGCCCAGGACGTCGTGCCACAGGTCGCCGCTCGCGTCGCGGCCGCGGGCCTGGAGGGCGCGGTCGGCGCGCAGCCTGGCGCGCAGGCGGCGGCGCTCCTCGCGGTAGCGGCGGCGTTCCTCGGCGGTGCGGTCGGACTCGGAGCGGTACCGCTCGCGCAGTTCGTCGCGCTCCCCCAGCACCTCGGCGCGCAGCGCGATGCGGCGGTCCTCGTCGTCGTCGTGCACCTCGTCCGTGCCGGTCAGCTGGTGGCTGCGGTAGGCCATGGCGAGGAGGAACGCGGTGGTGGCCAGCGTGATGACGATCGCGGTGAGGGCGATGGCCTGGGGCAGCGGGTCGGTGACCCGGCCCAGTTCGACGCCGTAGAGCAGGGGTTCACGGCCGGCTGATCCGGTGGCGGACAGGACGAGCAGGTTGATGCCGTTGCCCGCGATGACCGCGCCCAGCAGGATCCGGGTGAGGGGCCGGGTGAGCATGAGGATGCCGCCGACCGCGCACAGGACCGCGGCGGTGGCGAGGAGCGAGACGCTGACGGTCACGGGGTGGCGCCTCCCGTCCCGGATGCGGGGCCGGTAGCGGGGCCGGCGGCCGCCTGTTCGGCCGCGGCCCGCTCGATCTGCCGGTCGATCTTGGCGCCGAGGGCGCGCACGATGTCAAGCACCACACCCAGGACCAGCAGATAGACCCCGCAGTCGAAGATGACCGGCGTTCCGAAGTGGTAGTCGCCGATGAGCGGCAGGTGTCCGTGGTGGGTCCAGGCGTGCAGGACCGTGCCGTCCGCGAGACCGAGCAGGGCCACTCCGGTGGACAGGAACAGGCCGAGGCCGGTGAAGAGCCCGGGCTGCAGGGGTGCGGCCTCGGCGAGTTCGAAGCGGCCGCCGGCCAGGTAACGGGTGATCAGCGCGACGCCGGCGACGAGCCCGGCGACGAATCCGCCGCCCGGCATGTTCTCGGCGCAGAACAGCAGATACACCGAGAGCACCAGGATCGGGTGGAACAGCAGCCGGGCCACCACCTCGAAGACGATGGAGCGGTGTTCGGGCGCGAGCGTGGCGCCGGCCGCCAGCCAGCCGCGCTCCGGCGCGCCTTCGTCTCCGCGCGGAACCCCGGTCAGCGGGGGCGTGGTGACCGACCAGGCGGTGTGCCGCCGTGTCTCGGGGGGCGCCGGGTCGCCCTCGGCGCGTCGGTGCAGATAGATCAGGCTCGTCACGCCGATCGCCGCGGCGGCCAGGACGGCGGACTCCCCCATCGTGTCCCAGGCCCGCAGGTCCACCAGGATGGTGGCCACCACGTCCTTGAGGCCGTGGTGAGCGGTCTCCTCGACCATGGCGGCGCCCGCGGGCTCCGCGGTGCGGGCGGCCGCGGCGACCCACACCACGACGCTGAGGGTGGCCGCGGCGGCCAGCGCCACCGGGATGCGGACGGCCCGCCGCCAAGTGCTCACCGACTCCTGGAAGTGCACCGGCATCCGCCGCAGCACCAGCACGAACACGATCATCGACACGGTCTCCACGCAGAACTGCGTGAGCGCCAGGTCCGGCGCGCCCTGGACGACGAAGAGCAGCGCGGTCCCGTATCCGGTGAGTCCGGCCAGCACCACGGCCTTCATGCGCCGTCTGACGGTCAGGCAGAACAGTGCCGCCGTGCAGGTCAGCAGCGCGACGGCGCCCTGCAGCGGTACGTCCCAGAGCCGCGGCGCCGCGGCGCCGTGCCAGGGCCGGTCGACGCCGAGCACGGCGAGCTGACCGCCGAGCATCACGAGCAGGCTGGTGGCGAGGTAGACCGACAGGGAGCCGCGCTGGACGAATCCGGTGACCTGGAGGGAGAACCGCTCCAGGCCCAGCAGCAGATGGCCGAAGACGCTGTCCGCGGTCGGCCAGGCGATCCGCCGGGAGAGCCGGACGACCGGGCCCCGCACGACGAAGAGCACCGCGCCGCCCGCCGTGGCGATGACCGACAGCAGCAGCGCGGTGCCCCAGCCGTGCCAGAGCGCGAGGTGGTACGGGTGGGCGGGGGCGGGGAAGGCGTCCGCGTACGCGCTGAACAGCCGGTCGGTCCAGCCGACACCGGGGCCCAGTACCAGCCCGCAGACGGCGAGCAGGGCGGGCGGCGCGAGGAAGGCCGGGGCGACCCGGTGGACGGGGGTGTCGGCGACACCGGCCTTGCGCCAGAAGGCACCCCAGACGAACCGGACGGTGTACGCGACGGTCAGCATCGATCCCGCCACCGTGATGCCCAGCGCCCAGCGGTCCGCGGTGTCGCCGTGCAGCAGCGCGTCGAAGGCGGCCTCCTTCGCGGCGAAGCCGAGCAGCGGCGGCAGTGCGGCCATGGAGGCCGCGGCGGTCACGGCGACGGCGCAGACGTGCGGCAGCGACCGCCCGACGCCGGAGAGCCTGCGCAGGTCCCGGGTGCCGGCCGCATGGTCGACGATGCCGGTGACGAGGAAGAGCGGCGCCTTGAACAGGGCGTGACCGAGGATCATGACGGCGGCGGCCAGCGCCGCGTCGCGGTTGCCGACGCCGGCGAGCAGGGTGAGGAAGCCGAGCTGGCTGACGGTGCCGTAGGCGAGGACGAGTTTCAGGTCGTTGAGCCGCAGGGCCCGCCAGCCGCCGAGCAGCATCGTCGCTGCGCCGAGGACCATGACGACGGGCCGCCACACGGGTACGTCGGCGAAGCCCGGGGCGAGCCGGGCGACCAGGTAGACGCCGGCCTTGACCATGGCCGCGGCGTGCAGGTACGCGCTGACGGGGGTGGGGGCGGCCATGGCGTTCGGGAGCCAGAGGCTGAACGGCCAGATCGCCGATTTCGACAGGGCCCCGCACAGGATCAGCACCACGGCCACGGAGACGGCGAGGCTCGTGGGCGGTGGGTCGGCGAGGATCGCGGAGATGCGGTAGGTGCCGGTCACCTGGCCGACGATCAGGAAGCCGACCAGCATGGCGAGTCCGCCGAGGGTGGTGACGGTGAGCGCCTGGAGGGCGGAGCGGCGGCTGTGCCGCTGCTCGCTGTCGTACCCGATCAGCAGGTAGGAGAAGACCGTGGTCAGCTCCCAGAACACGTAGAGCGTGATCAGGTCGTCGCTGAGGACGAGCGCGAGCATCGCTCCGGCGAAGGCGAGCAGGTTCCCGGCGAATCCCGCCAGTTGCGGAGTGTCGCTCGTGAAGTACGAGGCGCAGTAGAGCAGGACGAGCGTGCCGACGCCCGCCGCGAGCAGCACCATGAGTTCGGCGAGGGCGTCCAGGCGCAGGCCGACGGAGACGTCGTACGCCGGGATCCAGGTCCACGACCAGGTGACCGAGGCGCCGGAGGCGGCCGTGTCCCACTGGGCGAGCGCCCAGCACGTGGTGGCGGCCGGGGGCAGCGCGAGGACCACGAAGGCGCGCGCGCCCAGGCGCCGCACCAGCGGGCGCGCGCATGCGGCGAGGACGAAGTGGCAGATGACGAGCGCGGTCATACGGCCGGTGCGGCGGGAGGCGTTACAGAACAGACAGTGGGCACTAAGTACAGATATATCGCCATCCCCTCTTCACCCGTACGGCGCGCCGCACGGACGGTGATGGACCGTCATCCCGCTCCCGCGACGTCACCCCGGACCGGTGCCTTCGCCCCTCGGGACGTCGCCATGTCACTTTCCGGACAGCTCCGCGCGTTAGTGGTGTTTCTGTGGGCGATCGGTGTTGCACATGTGAGCCCGCTTCCTTTCTTTTTTTGCAGTGTGACTAATATCTATCTGTCGAAGTTTTCAACGGATTTGACCAGTCGCGAGGCTGGCATCATCGTCAAGGAGCATGCCCTGCGCACGCGCGCGTCAAGGCGGAGCGACTCGACCACAATGTCGCTGCGGACGGCCCTGCTCGTATTGGCCATCGTCCCCGGTGTCGCACTGGCCGCCCTCTGGGCCGTCACCAGTGGTCAGACTCTGCTCGACTTCCAGAGGCAAGCAGCCCAGGGGCAGTTGGCCCAGAAGGCCGGCCAGCCGTCCAACATCGTCTACTACAACCTGCAGGAGGAGCGGCGGCTGAGCGCCGAGGCTCTGGCCCGCAACGGAGGTGCCACCGACGCACTCCGCAAGCAGCGCAAGCTGACCGACGAAGCGATCACCACCTTCCAGTCCCTCTCCGACATCGCCACCGACGACGCCCCCGGCGAGGTCCGGGACGCGGTCGTCCAGGCCCGTACGGCGATCACCCAACTCCCGGCCCAGCGCGCCCTCGTCAATGAGGGGGACAACGACCAGCAGAAGGCCGTGTACGGCTACTACACGGATCTGATCGCCGTCGACCTGCAGCTCTTCACCGCGCTCAGCCACGTGGACAACGGCGAGATCACCACGCTGTCCCAGCCGCTGGTCGACCTGTTCTGGGCCAAGGAGATGATCTCGCGCTCGGACGCCCTGCTGGCCCGTGGCTGGACCAAGGGCAAGCTGAGCACGGAGGACCTCCAGCAGGTCCGGCAGGCCGTTTCCGGCCAGACCTTCCAGTACGCCACCAAGGTCGTTCCCTACCTTCCGGCGGACGAGAAGGCCATGTGGGAGGAGGTCTCCGGCAGTTCGGCCTGGAAGACCAAGACCCGGTTGGAGACCGAGGTACTGCGGCCCGCCGACGCGGACAAGGACGGCTTCGTCAGCCTCGGCGTCGAGGAGAAGACCTGGCGCGGTGCGATGGACGAGGTCACGCCCCAGCTGATGAAGCTGATGGAGCACCGCACCGAGCTCGTCGTCGCGAACGGCAAGGACAGCATCATCTCCCTGCTGATCAGGGTCGTCCTCACCACGGTCGTCGGCCTCCTCGCCGTCATCGCGGTCATCTGGATCACCTGGCGCCTCACCCGGAACCTGCGCCGCCGAATCGGCCGGCTCCAGGAGCGGGCCGAGGAGCTGGAGAAGGACCTGCCCGACATCGTCGAGCGGCTCGGCAAGGGCGAACGCATCGACGTCGAGGCCGAGGCCCGCGCCATCGGCCACGACCGCAAGGACGGTGCCAAGGCCGACGAGCTGACCCAGCTCGGCGACGCACTCGACCTGGCCCGCGCCAGTGCGCTGCAGGCGGCCGTCAAACAGGCCGACCAGCACCGTGGCTTCGAACGGCTGCTGCAGCGCATCGCCCGCCGCACCCAGCAGTTGATCGGCCAGCAGCTGAAGAAGCTGGACGAGCTGGAGCGCAAGCACGAGGACCCCGAGGTACTGGACGGCCTCTTCGACCTCGACCACCTCACCGCCCGCCTCCGGCGCTACGAGGAGAACCTCGTGATCCTCGCCGGCGGCTCCCCGCACCGGCGCTGGCGCAAGCCCGTACCGCTGCTGGACGTCATGCGCTCCGCCCAGGGCGAGGTGCAGGACTACCAGCGCGTGGTGCTGGACCTGGACGGCGCCCCGTGGCTCTCGGAGCGGGCCGTCGGCCCGGTCTCCCATGTGCTCGCGGAGCTGATCGAGAACGCCCTCACCTTCTCCAAGCCGCCCAGCCCCGTCGAGGTCAGAGCGGCCCGGGTCAGCCGGGGCCTGGCCATCGAGGTCGAGGACCGCGGACTGGGCATGGAGGAGGAGCAGCTCGCCGAGGCGAACGAGCTGATGAGCAGGCCGCCCCGGATGGACGTGCTGGCGCATGCCGACGACATCCGGCTCGGTCTGTACGTGATCGCGCGCCTCGCCGACCAGCACGGCCTGCGGGTCGAGTTCCGTCATTCGGCCTTCGGCGGCACCCGGGTCGTCGTGCTCGTCCCCGACGCGCTCACCGTCCCCGGCCCGCACTCCGGTCCGGTGGCCGTACCCTCGCCCTCCCCCGAGGACACGGACGCGGCGCCCGCCCCGACCCGCGACGCCGACGCACTGCCCAGCCGCGGCCGCGGCCAGGCCCTCGCCGGGGTCACGGCACTGCACGCCTCCGGCGCACCGTTCGAGACCACCGATGCGCCCTACACGGTGGCGGAGGAACCCTTCCCCGACCGGGAGGAGCAACCACAGCCGGCCCCCGCCGGCAACCCGTTCAGTGATCCGGTGACTCCGTACACCCCGTACGCCGACACCACGCCGGCCAGTACGTACGGCCAGGCCGTACCCGCCTCCCCGTACGGCGACACCACGCCGGGGAACACGTACGGCCAGGGCGCACCCGCCTCCCCGTACGGCGGTACGGATCAGAGCCCGTACGGCAACCAGGGCGACACCGCGTACGTCGGCACCCACCGGAACACGTACTCCGATGCCGAGCAGCCGTACATGAAGGCCGAGGGCCAGTACCCGGTACCGCACCAGCCCTACCAGACGCCCGAGGAGCCGTACATGACTCCGCGCCAGCCGTACCCGGGACCGTACGCGGCGGGCGTCCCCGACCGGACCGGCTTCCCGGTGCCCGCACCCCGGCAGCCGGAACCGGCCGCAGGACACCCCGGACGGTTCCCGGTGGCCGAACCCGACCATCCGGCTCCCCCGGCGGCCGGCACGACCGGCCGGGAGAGCGGGCCGGGACGGCCCGCGCTGCCGGCGGGACCCGCCGCGGAACCCCCGTTGCCGCGCCGGGTTCGCCAGGCCAGCCTCGCGGACGAACTGCGGATCACACCGGCCTCCGGGACTGCCCCGTCCCCGTCGCCGAGCAGGTCGGCGAGTCCGCAGTCCCGTCCGGCCCCGCGCCGCGCCGGTGCCGCCATCGGAGCCTTCCAGCGCCGGTCCCGCGCCGCCCGCGCGACCGACGAGCCGCCGACGCAGCCCGACCCTCCCGCCCCCCTCCCCACGAGAGAAGAACGGTCATGACACGCACTACCGCCACTCACCAGGACCTCGACTGGCTGCTCGACGGTCTGGTGGACTCCGTGGCCGAGACCCTGAACGCCGTGCTGCTCTCCGACGACGGCCTGGTGGTGAGCCATTCGCGCACCGTCGAGCGTTCCGACGCCGAGCGGCTGGCCGCCATCTGCACCGGGCAGCAGAGCCTGGCCCGCGGCGTGGGCCAGCTCTTCAACGGCGGCGGCGTGCACCAGGTGATCGTCGAGCTGTCGGATCTCTGGCTCTTCATCATCTCGGCGGCCCAGGGCACGCACCTGGCCGTCGTCGCCTCCCAGGAGGTGGACGCCGAGATCATGTCGCTCGCCATGCACAACCTCGTCCAGCAGGTCGGCCAGAAGCTCAGCACCCCGGTGCGGGGCGACTTCAACGCCTTCGGCGGCGGGGACGGGCCGCGCGCGTGACCCCGCGCTGGGAGGACGAGGCGAACGACGAGGGCTGGGCGGACGAGGAGGACGGTGCGGGCACCATGGTGCGCCCGTACACCATCACCCGTGGCCGGACCGCTCCCGAGCGGGACGACTTCACCCTCATCACCGTGCTGACGACCGCGCACGACCCGCGGGACGGACACGGCGCGGCGATCCATCCGGGCAGGCTCCAGCCGGAGCACCGGATGATCCTGGAGCGCTGCCTGCGTCCCGCCGCGGTCGCCGAGGTCTCCGCGGACCTCAACCTCCCGGTCTCGGTGACCAAGATCCTGCTGGCGGACCTGGTCGCCCAGGGCCTGCTGCTCGCCCGTGCGCCCCTTTCGGTGGCCCGGGCGGCCGGCGGTGCCGACATGGGAATGCTGGCCGCCCTTCGCGACGGACTCGGGAGACTCTGAGCCAAGATGACCACCAGTCAGGCGGCCCCCGCCGCCGTAAAGATTCTGATCGCCGGCGGCTTCGGCGTCGGCAAGACCACCCTCGTGGGAGCGGTCAGCGAGGTCGCACCCCTGCGCACCGAGGAGTTCCTGACCAAGGCCAGCATCGGCGTCGACGACCTGGCCGGTGTCGGACAGAAGGACACGACCACCGTGGCCCTGGACTTCGGCCGGATCACGGTCAGTCCGGAGCTCGTCGTCTACCTGTTCGGCACACCGGGCCAGGAGCGCTTCTGGTTCATGTGGAACGACCTCGTCAACGGAGCTCTCGGCGGCGTCGTCATCGCCGACACCCGGCGGCTGGAGACCAGCTTCGCCTCGATCGACTTCTTCGAGAGCCGGGACATCCCGTTCGTCGTGGCGATCAACTGCTTCCACGGCCACAACAGCCGCACGCTGGACGAGATCAGAGCCGCTCTCGACCTCGATCCGCACGTCCCCCTGCTGGTCGGCGACGTACGCGAGCGGCCGTTCGGCCGTGACGTGCTGCTGGCCCTCGTGGACCACCTGATGAGCCTGCCCGTCACAGCCGGCTGATCACCCCCTCCCCCGACACTTCGCACCGTTTCCGCACTGGAGAGAACCGATATGGCAACACCCCTGCGCGTCCTGATCCACGGCGGCGGCATCGGCGGGCTGACGCTCGCCACCGCCCTGGCCCGGCGCGGCCACACCGTCGAGGTCGCCGAACTCCGCGACGAGCTGGAGGCCCTGGGCGTCGGCATCATCCAGCCGTCCAACGCCCTGCACGTCATGCGCGAGATCGGGGTCCTCGACGACTGCCTCAAGGCGGGCTTCGAGTGGGAGGTCCTGACCATCGCCGACCCCACCGGCAACGTCCTGGCCGAGATCCCGCAGCCCCGCATGGGCGACGCCCCGTCCAACAACGGCATCCCGCGCCCGGCGCTCTCCCGGATACTCGGCGCCGCGGCCACGGCGGCCGGTGCGACGATCCGCTTCGGCGCGACCATCACCGAGCTCACCGACGACGGCGAGGGCGTGGACGTCACCCTGTCCGACGGTTCGGCCGCGCGCTGGGACCTGGTCGTCGGCTTCGACGGCATCGGCTCGCCGCTGCGGACCCGGCTGTACGGCGACCGCTACGCCCCCGAGTACACCGGCTTCGCCAACTGGCGGGTCACCGTGCCCCGTCAGGAGCAGGTCAAGGGCGTGGTCATGGGCTCCGCGGGCCAGGCCGCCAAGGCGCTGCTCACCCCGATCACGGACGAGCTGATGTACCTGGGCGCGGTGTTCGCCGAGCCCGAGGACTTCCGCCCCGACGCGGAGAAGGCGCACGAGCAGCTCAAGGAGCGGCTGCCGATGTTCTCCGGCCCGGTCGCCGAGGCGCTCGCCGCGGTCACCGGACCGGAAGCGGTGGTGTACTCGCGGATCTCCCAGGTGAGCGTCGAGGAGCCGTGGCACGTCGGCCGGGTGGTCCTGGCCGGCGACGCCGCGCACGCGAGCACCCCGCATCTCGCGCAGGGTGCGGCGATGGCCGTGGAGGACGCGCTGGTGCTCGCCGAGTCGCTGGACACCGAGGCGGACGTCGCGGTCGCGCTCGACGCGTGGGAGGCCCGCCGCCGCCCCCGCGCCATGTGGGTGCAGGCGCTGTCGCGCGCCGTGCTCAAGCAGGAGACGGGCGGGGAGACGACGCCCGAGGAGGACGAGCTGCTGAAGGTCGGCATCCCGGGTGCGGCACACGTGCTGGTGCAGCCGTACTGATCACGGTCCGATCGCCCTGAACGCCCCTTCCCGGCCCGGATTCCCGGGCCGGGAAGGGGCGTTCTCGCTCTCAGGGCAGGACCGCCACTCCGTCGATCTCGACCAGTGCCTGCTCGTCCCAGAGCCGCGCCGCCCCGATGACGGCCATCGCCGGGTAGTCGCGGCCCGCCAGCCCGCGCCAGATCCGGCCCAGTGCGGCGGCGTTGGCCCGGTAGTCGGCGACATCGGTGGCGTAGACCGTGACCCGGGCGAGGTCCGCCGGGGCGCCGCCTGCCGCGCGCAGGGCGGTGAGGAGGTTGGTGAGGGCGGTGGCGAACTGCTCGGGCAGGGTGCTCCCGATGATGTCGCCCCGCTGGTCCAGGGCGGTCTGCCCGGCGAGGAAGACCAGTTGGCCGCCGGTGGCGGTGACCGCGTGCGAGAAGCCCGCGGGCGGTGAGAGTTCGGCGGGGTTGATCCGGTGGATCGGGCTCATGCGGACGGCTCCCGGTTCGCGTACAGCTCCTTGGCGATGATGGCGCGCTGGACCTCGCTGGCGCCCTCGTAGATGCGGGGGGCGCGGACCTCCCGGTAGAGGTGTTCGAGCAGATGGCCGCGGCGCAGGGCGCGGGCGCCGTGCAGCTGGACGGCGGTGTCCACGACGTACTGCGCGGTCTCGGTGGCGTACAGCTTCGCCATCGCGGCCCGCCGCGGGACGCCCGGCTCCCCCGCGTCGTACGCGGCGGCGGCCGCGTACACCAGCAGCCGGGCGGCCTCGGTGCGGGTGGCCATCTCAGCGACCTGGTGGGAGACGGCCTGCAGGTCGCTCAGCGGTCCGCCGAACGCGGTGCGGGTGGCGGTGTGCTCCACGGTGGCGTCGAGCGCGGCGCGGGCCATGCCGAGGGCGAAGGCGCCGACGCTGGGCCGGAAGAGGTTGAGGGTGTTCATGGCGACCCGGAAGCCCCGGTCCGGTTCGCCGAGCACGTCGTCGGGGGTGACCGGGACTCCGTCGAAGTGGAGCGCGCCGATCGGGTGCGGGGAGAGCATGTCCAGCGCGGTGCCGGTCAGGCCGGGGCGGTCGGCGGGGACCAGGAACGCGGTGACGCCGCGCGCTCCGGCGCCCTCGGTCGTCCGGGCGAAGACGGTGTAGAAGTCCGCCTCGGGGGCGTTGGAGATCCAGCACTTCTCGCCGGTGAGCCGCCAGCCGTCGGGGGCGTGTACGGCATCGAGGGCGAGGGCCGCCGCGTCGGACCCGGCCCCCGGTTCGCTGAGTGCGAAGGCGGCGACGGCGCGGCCCGCGCGGACCTCGGGGAGCCAGCGCTCGCGCTGTGCGGGGGTGCCCGCCTGCACGACGGGGTACGTTCCGAGGCCCTGGAGCGCGAGGGCGGTCTCGGCCTCCGTGCAGCCGCGGGCGAGCGATTCACGCAGCAGGCACAGGTCGAGCGCGCCGGAGCCGAGCAGCCGGTCGAGCAGCCCGAGCTCCCCCAGCGCGGCGACCAGGGGGCGGTTGACGTGCCCCGGCTCGCCCTTCCCGGCGAGCGGACGCAGCCGCTCATCGGCCAGGGTGCGCAGTTCCTCGCACCAGGCGGTCTGTGCCGGATCGAGCGAGAATGCCGTCATACCGGCGCCTCTCTGGTCGAAAGTCCCGGTGACGTCCCCTCCGGGACCGGGACTTTATCGCGGGCCGTTGACTACCGTCACCCAAACGATACGCTCCAAGGGCGACAAGGGGGCGATCCTTGATGGAACCGAATACCTCAGCGCACATCGACAGCTTCGCCAGGGAACATCTGCCACCCGACGACCAGTGGCCGGAACTGGTCTTCGACCTCCCCGAGCTGCACTATCCGGTCCGGCTCAACTGCGCCGTCGAGCTCCTGGACCGTACGGCCGAGCGCTTCGGACCCGACCGGCCGGCCTTCCGTACGCCCGACGGCGGGGTGCTGAGCTACGGGGAGCTGCAGGACCTGGTCGACCGGATCGCCCATGTCCTCACCTCGGACCTGGGCGTCGTCCCCGGCAACCGCGTGCTGCTGCGCGGCCCCACCACGCCGCATCTCGCCGCCTGCTGGCTCGCGGTGCTGAAGGCGGGCGCGATCGCCGTCACCGTACTGGCGCAGCAGCGGGCCTCCGAACTCGCCACGATCTGCTCGATCGCCCGGATCAGCCACGCGCTGTGCGATGTCCGGTCGGTCGACGACCTGGTGAAGGCGGAAGTCCCGGGGCTGCGGATCACCGCGTACGGCGGTGACGCACCCGAGGACCTGCTGCGGCTGGCCGAGAGCCGGCCGGGCCCGTACCGGGCCGTGGACACGGCGGCGGACGACGTGGCGCTGATCGCGTTCACCTCGGGGACCACCGGGCGCCCCAAGGGCTGCATGCATCTGCACCGCGACGTGCTCGCGATCGCCGACACCTTCTCCCGGCATGTCCTGCGGCCGGTGCCCGACGACGTCTTCGCGGGCAGTCCGCCGCTAGGTTTCACCTTCGGGCTCGGCGGCCTGGTCGTCTTCCCGCTGCGGGCCGGCGCCTCGGCGCTGCTGCTGGAACAGGCGGGCCCCAAGCAACTGCTGCCCGCCCTGGCCGCGCACCGGGTCTCGGTGCTGTTCACCGCCCCGACCGCCTACCGGGTGATGCTCGACCAGCTCGACGGTCACGACCTCTCGGCCCTGCGCCGTTGCGTCTCGGCGGGCGAGAACCTGCCCGTCGCGACCTGGCACTCCTGGTACGAGCGGACCGGGCTGCGGATCATCAACGGCATCGGCGCCACCGAGCTGCTGCACATCTTCGTCTCCGCCGCCGACGACGCCATCCGCCCCGGTACCACCGGCGTCCCGGTCCCCGGCTGGCAGGCGCGCGTGGTCGACCCGGACGGCGAAACGGTGCCGGACGGCGAGCCGGGACTGCTCGCCGTGCGCGGGCCGGTCGGCTGCCGCTACCTCGCCGACGAGCGGCAGCGGGAGTACGTACGGCACGGCTGGAACCTCACGGGCGACACCTATGTGCGCGACGCGGACGGCTACTTCCGGTACGTGGCCCGCGCCGACGACATGATCATCTCCTCCGGCTACAACATCGCGGGCCCCGAGGTCGAGGACGCCCTGTTGCGCCACCCCGAGGTGGCGGAGGCCGCGGTGGTGGGCAGGGAGGACGAGCTGCGCGGCCGGATCGTGGCGGCGTACGTGGTGCGGCGCGAGGGCTCCGCCCTGACCGCCGACGCGCTGCGCGCCTTCATGCGGTCCGAACTGGCCCCGCACAAATGCCCCCGCCTCATCACGTTCCTGCCCGCACTCCCCCGTACCGCGACCGGGAAACTGCAACGGTTCCGGCTGCGCGGGGACGAACCCGGTGCGGACTCCGGCACACCGGGCCGAGAATGATCACATGGTCGAACCGCACACCCCCCGCTCGCTGATCGTCACCCTCTACGGTGCGTACGGCCGCACCCCGGGCGACGCCCCGATGCCGGTGGCGGAACTCGTCCGGCTGCTCGGCGCCGTCGGCGTCGAGGCGCCCGCCGTGCGCTCCTCCGTCTCCCGGCTCAAGCGACGCGGACTCCTCGTCGCGGCCCGGACGCCGGGCGGGGCAGCCGGGTACGCGCTCTCGGCCGACGCCCGGCAACTGCTCGACGACGGAGACCGGCGGATCTACCGGCATCCCGACCCACGCGTCGAGGACGGCTGGGTGCTCGCCGTGTTCTCCGTACCGGAGGCCGAACGCCACAAGCGGCACCTGCTGCGCTCACGGCTCTCCGGGCTCGGCTTCGGCACGGCCGCACCCGGCGTCTGGATCGCACCGGCCGCCCTGTACGACGAGACCCGCCACACCCTGGAACGCCTCGGCCTCGCCCCCTACGTGGAACTGTTCCGCGGCGACCACCTGGGGTTCGCGGCCACCGGGGAGTCGGTGGCGCGCTGGTGGGACCTCGACGCGGTGGCCCGGCTGCACCACGACTTCCTGACGCTCCACGAGCCGGTGCTGCGGTCCTGGGAGGCACGCCCGGACGAGCCGCCGGTTCCGGAGACGGCGTACCGCGACTACCTGATGGCGCTGGATTCCTGGCGTCAGGTGCCGTACGCGGACCCGGGGCTGCCGAGGGAGCTGCTTCCGCGGACGTGGCCGGGCGGCAGGTCGGCGGAGGTGTTCGGGCTGCTGCACGAGCGGCTGCGGGACGCGGGGGCGGAGTTCGTACGCGGGTGACTCCCTCGCCCCCCTGCCGCTCAGCCCAGGGTGAGCCTGGGTTTCGGTGCGTCCGTGCGGCCGGCCGGCGGGGTGCGGCTGCCCGCACGGTACGGGAGCGGCCAGGGGGCGCCCGGTCCGGTGTAGCCCTGGTCGGCTGCCGCGTGGAGCGTCCAGTGCGGGTCGTACAGGTGTGGGCGTGCCAGGGCGCAGAGGTCGGCGCGGCCCGCGAGCAGCAGTGAGTTGACGTCGTCCCAGGAGGAGATGGCGCCGACGGCGATGACGGGCACGCACAGGGTGTTGCGGATCCGGTCCGCGTACGGGGTCTGGTAGGAGCGCCCGTACTCGGGCTGCTCGAAGGGGACGACCTGGCCGGTGGAGACGTCGATGGCGTCGGCGCCGTGCGCGACGAAGGCGCGGGCGATCTCGATCGCGTCCTCGCCCGTCGTCCCGCCCTCGGCCCAGTCCGTCGCGGAGATCCGGACGGTCATCGGACGGTCGTCGGGCCAGCATGCGCGAACCGCGTCGAAGACCTCCAGCGGGAAGCGGAGCCGGTTCGCCACGGTGCCGCCGTATGCGTCGGTGCGGTGGTTGGTGAGTGGCGAGAGGAAGCCGGAGAGCAGATAGCCGTGGGCGCAGTGGAGTTCGAGGAGGTCGAATCCGCAGGCGTCGGCGCGTTCGGCGGCGGAGGCGAACTGCTCGCGTACGGCGTCCAGACCGGAACGGTCCAGTGCGTGCGGGGTCTGGTTGACGCCCGGCGTGTACGGAAGCGGGGAGGCGGCGGTGAGCGGCCAGTTGCTGTCGTCGAGCGGCTGGTCGATGCCCTCCCACATGAGCTTGGTGGAGCCCTTGCGGCCGGAGTGGCCGAGCTGGACCCCGATCACGGTGCCGGGCGATCCGGCGTGCACGAAGTCGGTGATTCTGGACCAGGCGGCCGCCTGCTCCTCGGTGTAGAGGCCGGTGCAGCCCGGGGTGATGCGGCCCTCGGGGCTCACGCACACCATTTCCGTCATGACCAGCCCGGCGCCTCCGAGCGCCCGCGCCCCGAGGTGGACGAGGTGGAAGTCGCCCGGGACGCCGTCGGTGGCGGAGTACATGTCCATGGGCGAGACGACGACACGGTTGCGCAGCTCCAGGCCGCGCAGCCGCAGCGGGGTGAACATCGGCGGAGTGCCGGGCGCGCAGCCGAACTCGTCCTCGACGGCCGCGGTGAACGAGGCGTCGCGCAGCCGCAGGTTGTCGTGGGTGACGCGGCGGCTGCGGGTGAGGAGGTTGAAGGCGAACTGTCGGGGCGGCTGGTCGACGTAGGTGCCCAGCTCCTCGAACCAGCGCAGGCTGGCCGCGGCGGCACGCTGGGTCGACTCGACGACGGGCCGGCGCTCGCTCTCGTACGCGGCGAGGGCGGCGGGCAGCCCGGGGTGTTCCTCGATGCAGGCGGCGAGGGCGAGGGCGTCCTCGACCGCGAGTTTGGTGCCGGATCCGATGGAGAAGTGCGCGGTGTGGGCGGCGTCCCCGATGAGGACCGTGTTCCCGTGCGACCAGTGCTCGTTGACGACGGTACGGAAGGTGAGCCAGGAGGAGTTGTTGGAGCGCAGCGGCCGGTGGCCGAGGGCGTCGGCGAAGATCTTGGCGCAGTGCCGGGTCGACTCGGCGGGGTCGCAGGTGTCGAATCCGGCAGCGCGCCAGACCTCTTCGCGCATCTCCACGATGACGGTCGAGGCATCGGGGGAAAAGGGGTAGGCGTGCAGTTGCATCACGCCGTACGCGGTCTCGACGGTCTCGAAGCGAAAGGCGTCCAGGGCGAAGTCGGCGGCGAGCCAGATGTAACGGCAGCGGTGCGTGGTCAGACGGGGCCCGAAGCTCTCCGCGTGTGCCTCGCGGGTCCGGCTGTGGACGCCGTCGGCCGCGATCACCAGGTCGTGCGAGGCGGCGAGTTCGGCGGCGGGCGGCGCCTCCTCGCGGAAGCGGAGGTTCACCCCGAGGCCGGTGCAGCGCTCGTGCAGAATCTCCAGGAGCCGGCGGCGGGCGAGCGCGGCGAAGCCGTGACCGCCGGAGGTCTGGGTGTGGCCGCGGTGGACGATGTCGATGTCGTCCCAGCGGACGAACTCGCGCTGGAGTGCGGCGTGGACGACGGGGTCAGCGTGTTCGATGCCGCCGAGGGTCTCGTCGGAGAGGACGACGCCGAAACCGAAGGTGTCCTCGGGCGCGTTGCGCTCCCAGAGGGTGATCTCGCGCTCGGGCCCCAGCCGCTTGAGCAGTGCCGCCGCGTAGAGGCCGCCGGGTCCGCCGCCGACGACGGCGATCCGGCGGAGCGTGGACGGCTCACTGTCGGAGGGCGTCATCGCGTCACCGGCCCTGCCATTTCGGCGGCCGCTTCTCGGTGAAGGCGGTGTGGAACTCGGCGTAGTCCTCGCCGTGCATCAGGAGCGCCTGGGTGGCGGCGTCCATCTCCACGGAGGCGGCGAGCGGCATGTCGAGTTCGGCGGTGAGCAGCGCCTTGGTCTGGGCGAGGGCGAGCGCGGGGCCGTCCGCGAGGCGCCGGGCGAGGGCCGCGGCCCGCTCATCGGCCCCGCCCTCCTCGGCCAGTTCGCTGATCAGCCCGATCCGTTCGGCCTCGGGGGCGCGGACGGGGTCGCCCAGCATCAGCAGCCGGGTGGCGTGGCCGAGACCGACGACCCGGGGCAGCAGATAGGCCGCGCCCATGTCACCGCCGGAGAGCCCGACGCGGGTGAAGAGGAAGGCGAACTTCGCCGAGGGGTCTGCGACCCGGAAGTCGGCGGCCAGCGCGAGGACGGCCCCCGCTCCGGCGGCGACCCCGTGCACGGCCGCGACGACGGGGAACGGGCACTCCCGCAGGGCCCGTACGACCTGGCCGGTCATCCGGTTGAAGTCCAGCAGCTGGGCGGTGTCCATCGCGAGGGTGGCGCCGATGATCTCGTCCACATCGCCGCCCGAACAGAAGCCGCGTCCCTCACCGGCCAGCACCAGAGCCCGCACGGAACGCTCCCGCGACAGTTCGGCCAGGAGGTCGCGCAGATCCGCGTAGGCGCCGAAGGTCAGCGCGTTGAGCTTCTCGGGCCTGGCGAGGGTGACGGTGGCGACGCCGTCCTGCGTCGTGACCCGCAGATTGCGCCAGTTCTCCGTACGGGACGCGGAGCTCGGAAACGGACTCATCGAGGGTGGTCCCCTTCAGCCGTCGGGCTGCTGCCTGACCCCGAATCTATCACCCGTACGTGACTTCCGTCACGAGTACGCGATAACCGGAGTGTGAGAACGGAGTGACGAACGTCCCCTTCGTACCGGTCGGCAGGCCCTTGCCCGTGTCGTGGGGCTTCGTAAGGTTGAAGACAAGAAGACTTGAGCTCCGGAGCGCCTGAGCCCAGGACTGTTCACGCTCTCCCGAACGGAAGCCCCGCTGTGCCGTCCGATGCCCCCGCCCACGCCACCTGGCGTATCGCGCTGCCGCACTCCGCGGCCGCCGTGCCGATCGCCCGCGCGCTGATCCGTACGGTGCTGGCATCCATCGACTCGGACCCGGACGCACCGGCCGACAGCGACACCGCCGAACTGCTGACCGCCGAGCTGGTCGCCAACGCCGTCGAGCACACCCCCGGCGACGAGCCCGTCGAGCTGGTCGTCGAGCTCCTGCCGACCGGCTGTCAGGTGGAGGTGCACGACGGCGACCCCTCACCGCCGGGCGACCTCTCCCGCCCGGAGCCGGACTCCATGCCCGACCCCTGGCAGGAGCACGGCCGCGGGCTGCTGTTGATCCGCACCCTCAGCTCGTCCTGCGGTCACCGCACGACGGAGCGCGGCAAGGCGGTGTGGTTCACCCTGCCGTAGCCCGCCCGGCCGGCGCCCCGACCTGTCGGGCCCCTCAGCCGCCGGCCCGGCCCGCCAGCCGCGAACGGCTGCGCCCGTAGCCGGCGTAGACCCCGGCGCCGACGGCCAGGAAGACCGCGAACTGCACCCAGGTCGACCAGCCGGTCCCGTACATCAGATACACGCAGAAGGCGACGCCGAGCAGCGGGCTGAGCGGGTAGAGCGGGACCCGGAACGAACCCTGCACCTCCGGATTGCGGCGGCGCAGCACGATCACGGCGACGTTCACCGCGACCATCGTGGCCAGCGTCCCGATGGTGGTCAGGTTCACCACCACGTCGAGCGAGGAGAAGGCCGCCGGAACGGCGAAGACGACGGCGACGATCCAGGTGTTGGCGACCGGTGTCGCGGTGCGCGGCGAGACCCGTTCGAAGACCCGCGGGACCAGGCCGTCGCGCGACATCGACATCAGGATGCGGGTCTGTCCGTACATCACCGCGAGGACGACCGAGGCGATGGCGACGACCGCGCCGAACGCGATGATCCCTCCGCCGACGGTCGAGCCGGTGACCTGGTCGACGATCAGGGAGAGCGCGGCAGGCTTGTCGGAGACGGCGTCCGGTCCGAGGGCGCCGATCGCGGCGAGGGCGACGGCGCAGTAGAGCAGCGTGACCAGGCCGATGCAGATCATGATCGCGATGGGGATGTTGCGCCGCGGGTTCTTGACCTCCTCGCCGGTGGTGGTGATGGCATCGAATCCGATGTACGAGAAGAACGCCAGCGACGCGCCCGCGGTGACGCCGCCCGCACCGTGTGACATGAACGGCGTGAGGTTGCCGTGCTCGAAGGCGGTGAAGGCGATGACGCAGAACGCGATCAGGATGGTGATCTTGAGGACGGCCATCGCCGCCGTGGCCCCGGCGCTCTCCCGAATGCCGCGCACGAGCAGGGTCGCGGCCATCATGACCACGATGACGGCGGGCAGGTTGATCGCACCGCCGTCGCCGGGACCGGCGGAGAGGGCGGCCGGCAACTGCCACCCGAAGAGGCTGTCGAGCAGTTCGTTGACGTACTGGCTCCAGCCCACCGCCACGGCGGAGACCGAGACGCCGTACTCCAGGAGCAGGCACCAGCCGACCAGGAAGGCGGTGCGCTCGCCGAGGGTGGCGTAGGCGAAGGAGTACGAGCTGCCGGAGACCGGGATCGCGCTGCCCAGCTCGGCGAACGAGAACGCCGTGAAGATGCAGGTGACGGCCGCGAGGACGAAGGACAGCACGACGGCGGGGCCGGCCTCGGCGACACTGTCGGACAGGCCGACGAAGATGCCGGTGCCGACGACGGCGCCGATCCCGAAGCACACCAGCTGGAAGAGTCCCATGGTGCGCTTGAGCCCGTGGCCCTCCAGGTCGGCGCCGGACTCGGCGATCAGCTGATGCGGGTCCTTGACGCGGTGCGGCGGGCCGGGCAGGCGCAGGGGGCTCACGGCGGTGGTCTCATCTCTGGCGGTACAGGTGGGGGGACGGTGCGGCGACGGCAGTGGGGGCCGGTCGCCGCACACGAAAAATGGGGTTCGAGCGTGCGAGCTCGAACCCCACCAACGGGGACCATATTAGACACCCGTGTGCATGTTCACCCAATTGGGTGCATGATCATGCGGAACCCGACCGCGTCAGCGCGTTGCCATCGTCGACACCAGGACCGCCTTGATCGTGTGCATCCGGTTCTCCGCCTCGTCGAAGACGACGGAGTGCGCAGACTCGAAGACCTCGTCGCTGACCTCCAGCTCGGTGAGGCCGTGCCGGGCGTGGATCTCCTGGCCCACCTTGGTACCGAGGTCGTGGAAGGCGGGGAGGCAGTGCAGGAACTTCACACCGTCGTTGCCGCTGGCCCGCAGGACGTCCATCGTCACGGCGTACGGGGCGAGGGCGGCGATGCGCTCGTCCCAGACCTCCTTGGGCTCGCCCATCGAGACCCAGACGTCGGTGGCGACGAAGTCGGCACCGCGCACGCCTTCGGCGATGTCCTCGGTGAGCGTGACCGTCGCCCCGCTCGCCGCGGCGAGCGCGCGGGCCTCGGCGACGACGGCGTCCGCGGGCCAGTAGGCCTTCGGCGCGACAATCCGTACGTCCATGCCCAGCAGGGCGCCGGTGACGAGGTAGGAGTTGCCCATGTTGAACCGGGCGTCGCCGAGGTAGGCGAAGGCGATGCGTTCCAGTGGCTTGTCGCTGTGCTCGGTCATCGTGAGGACGTCGGCGAGCATCTGGGTGGGGTGCCAGTCGTCCGTGAGCCCGTTGAAGACGGGCACGCCGCCGTGGGCCGCCAGTTCCTCGACGGCCTGCTGGCTGTCACCGCGGTACTCGATCCCGTCGAACATCCGGCCGAGGACGCGGGCGGTGTCCTTCACGGACTCCTTGTGCCCCATCTGCGAGCCGGAGGGGTCGAGGTAGGTGGTGGAGGCGCCCTGGTCGGCGGCGGCCACCTCGAACGCGCAGCGGGTGCGCGTCGAGGTCTTCTCGAAGATCAGCGCGATGTTCCTGCCGCGCAGCCGCTGGACCTCGGTCCCCGCCTTCTTCGCGGCCTTGAGCTCGGCGGCCAGGGCGATCAGGCCGCGGAACTCCTCGGCCGTGAAGTCCAGCTCCTTGAGGAAGTGGCGGCCTGCGAGGTCTATGGCCATGGTGACTGCTCCTGGGTGGGACGGGGACGCATACCGTAACCCTGGAAGTCTATACGACACAATGCATCGCTATACAGACCCCCCTGGCCCCTCCCCCAGCGCCGCACATCCCGCCTACACCGGATCCCGGACCACCGGGCAGCTCATGCAGCGGGGGCCGCCCCGGCCCCGGCCCAGTTCGCTGCCGCGGATCTCGATGACCTCGATGCCCTCCTTGCGCAGGTGGGTGTTGGTGGTGGCGTTGCGCTCGTAGGCGACGACGACGCCCGGCTCGACGGCCAGGACGTTGCAGCCGTCGTCCCACTGCTCGCGCGCGGCCGCGTGCACGTCCTGGGTGGCGGTCAGGACCCGGATCGACTCCAGGCCCAGCGCCTCGGCGATGGCCCGGTGCATGTGCTCGGGCGGATGGTCGGTGACCTTGAGGTCGCGCGGCCCGTCCCCGGGTTCGATGGTGTACGAGCGGAGCATGCCCAGGCCCGCGTACTTGGTGAAGGTGTCGCCGTCGACCATCGTCATCACCGTGTCGAGGTGCATGAAGGCCCGGCTCTTGGGCATGTCGAGTGCCACGATCGTGCGGGCAGAACCGGCGTCGAAGAGGCCGCGGGCCAGCATCTCCACCGCCTGCGGGGTGGTGCGTTCGCTCATCCCGATGAGCACGGCCCCCCGGCCGATGACGAGGACGTCGCCGCCCTCGATGGTGGAGGGGTAGTCGTCCTGTCCCTGTGACCAGTGGTGGAAGGCTCCGGCGTCGGGGCCCGTGAAGAGCGGGTGGTGGCGGTAGATCGCCTCGAAGTGGACGGTCTCGCGCTGCCGGGCGGGCCACTTCATGGCGTTGATCGAGACACCGTCGTAGATCCAGGCCGAGGTGTCACGGGTGAAGAGGTGGTTGGGCAGCGGCCCGAGCAGGAAGTCGTCCAGGTCCATGACGTGGAAGCGCACGGACGTCGGTTCGCGGAACCGCTCCAGGAACTCCCGTTTGGTCATCCCGCCGACCAGCGCCTCGCAGAGGTCGGCCGTGGACAGTTCCTCGAAGGCGGCCCGCAGGTGCTCGGTGGCCAGCGGTCCGTACTCCTTCTCCTCGAAGACCCGGTCCAGCACGAGCCGTCGGGCGACGGGAATCTCCAGCGCCTCCCGGAGCAGGTCACCGAAGAGGTGCACCTCCACCCCGCGGTCGCGCAGCACCTCCGCGAAGCCGTCATGCTCCTCGCGGGCCCGGCGGACCCAGAGCACGTCATCGAAGAGCAGCTCGCCCCGGTTGTCCGGGGTGAGCCGTTTCAGTTCCAGATCGGGGCGGTGCAGGATGACGCGGCGCAGCCGCCCGGCCTCGGAGTCGACATGGAATCCCATGCCCTCATCCTCACCGCGCGGGACGCCGTTCACCCGGCGAATCGCCAGCCTGTTCTTCCGGCGGGGGGGGGGGCGGGGGGGGGGCGGGCCGCCGCGGGGGGCGGCGGGGGCCGGGGGCACCCCGCCCGCCACAGCGCGCGCGCACCCCACCGACCCCCGCGGGGCCCCCCCCCCCCC